>CAYJIF010000015.1:0-27727 GCA_964370175.1 uncultured Rikenellaceae bacterium | reverse complement strand
CCCCCCCCCCCCCCCCCCCCCCCCCCCCCCCCCCCCCCCCCCCCCCCCCCCCAAGGTATTACAAAAATTTCAGAAGTTCTGTGATGAGGTTGTCAGCTCCCGAGGCGATTTGTGCCACAGTGGCATCGCCATACATATAGCTGGGTACGGTCACGGCTTTGTTTTTGGCGTCCACCACCACTTCGTCCACTTTGGCTTCTATGACTTTGGCTCCAAACGTTGCTTCTGCGTTCAGGGCCAACTCGCCGCGCTCTCCCAGAGTGATGGTTACGCCCTCTATTATTGCGCACAGCGACAGGGGAGCTATGCACATTACTGCTACTGGTTTTTGCGATGCGTGAAAGTCTGTGACAACTCTTTTGTAGTTTTCCTCCACTTTAAAGTCCATTCCGTCTTGGGCAAAACTGAAGAAATTCTTGGCAGTTCCAAACCCGCCAGGAATCAACAGTCCGTCAAAATTTTGGGTGTTGAGTTCCTCAAGTGGGGTGATGTTGCCACGAGCGATGCGAGCTGCCTCGGTGATTTGGTTTCGAGAGGCGTTGCTTGCCACTTCGTCGTTTGTGTGGTCTACCACTTCGAATTGGGGGGCTTTGAGTGCGAAGCAATGTGCCTCAAGTCCTGCTTTGCTTAGAGCAGCGAGAGCCAGGACTGATTCCTGAATTTCTGAACCATCTTTCGAGCCGCAACCTGCGAGAAGTACTGCAATTTTTTTCATCGTAGTTTAGTTTTTTAGAAATTTTGTTGTTTTTGGTTGAATTGGGGTGAGGGTGGGGTGGTTAATTGTGAAAATAGGGACAGCACCCTCATTGAGGATTTTGCCCCTACTCTGTTTTCGCTCTTTTTTTGTCTTACATTACTGAGCTTTGCGAGCAGTGGTGCTCTTAGTCGTAGTCACTTTTGATTTAGAGGTAGTTGCGCCGCCTTTGTTTTGCGCCACTTTGTTTGCTGCTGTTTTTGTAGCCACCGTAGCTGCACTTGCTTTGGGAGCTGTTGCGTTTTCGCCGCTTTCTTCTTCCTCTTCGGTGAAGGAGGTCATACCCGCAGCAGCGAGGATTTCGTACCACTGTGCCAGTTTTTTGATATCAGAGTTGTGAACTCTGCTTTTGTCATACTCGGGCAGTACACTTTCCATGAATGCGGCGAGCTCCTCGGGCGTAGATTTTGAGTTGATGCCAGTAGTTTCGCCATTGAATTTAGCGTGTGCAGCGTCGAGCACTTCTCCCAATGGCACATCTGTGCTGTAAGTGAACATTGCAATATCTCCGAGCGAGCTCACTTTGGCAGTTCCGCTAACGTTCATGCGCTTGGCTTCAGCCGAGAGCGACTCCACAATAAAGCCGCCTTTGCTCTGTGCTACATACTTGTAAAGCCCCGCAGAGCCTGAAATAGAGAGGATTTCTGATAATTTCATTGTTTTTTATATATATAATTTGTGTTGTTATGATTTAGTTGTACGCTGGGTGTTATTTTGTGTTATGAGCGCACAAATTTAGTAATTTTTCGTGAAGTGCCACAATTTTTGGTGTCAGTAGCTCATTCTCTGCGGTGTGAATCACCTCGTGAGCTCTTTGGATTATCTCTTTTTGGCTCAGTTGTGCGCGTCGTCGAGCCTCTATTTGTTGGAGGTTGAGTCCGTCTCGTGCCATAACCCGTTGTAGAAGTTCTTGTTCGTCTGCCACAACTCCCACAATTCGTGACATATCGCCCTCAACCACGCTTCCGTATAGTATTGCGCTCTCCACTACCACGTATTGTGCGGGGTGTTGGGTGGTTGGGCGTTGGGTTGAACGTTGTGTTGAACGCCACTCCATCATATCCTCTCGCAGGGCATCGTGTACTATGCTTTCCAACTCGGTTTTAAGCCCATGGTCGTTAAAAATTTTTTCGGCGATATAGGCTCTGTTCATCCCCCCAGAACAGCTGTCGTAGGCACCCTCGCCCAGCAGGGCGCTGATTTTCGGTCTCAGCTCGCTGGCGTTCATCAACTCTTTTGCTCTGGAGTCGCAGTCGTAGTGCGGCACACCGAGCATCGAGAAGAGCTTCGCTACGCTGCTCTTTCCCGAACCCATTACCCCTGTTATGCCGACAGTAAACATGTGCGTTGTCTTCGTTTTTTTTAGTGAGGTGCGGATTATTGAATTTTGTAGATTTCCACAAATTCGGGCTCCACTCGCCATTTTATCACATCTTCGGGCAGCCCCTTGATGACTACTTTGTGTACGAGTCCATCGTTACTTTGCGGTGTGGGGTCGTAGTGGGCTGAGATTTTGGTGTCGAGTATTTGGTTGCTTTCTCTGGGCATGGTAATGTGCACCTCGACATTCGAGGGCAAAGCCAGAATGTTCGTTTCCTTTGGCGAAGATATTTTGAGTGTTAGTTTCTCCTCCACATACCCTGCCACGGGGATGCTGTACCGTATCATCTCTTCGGGTCCCAGAGCGTCTTGGGGAATTTGCAGTTCTACCACTCCTGTGGTAGAGGCTCTTAGGTTTTCAAATTTGAGCGGAGCGGTGTAGACGGCACTCAGCGTATCGAGCATTGACCGAGGAGCTTTGATTATCACTTCCTCGGGTTCGATTTTGATTTGCGAACTGACGATGAATTGTGGTGCGCACTGAATCTCGAATTGTGCGACAACGGGAACACGTTTCTCTTCTATCTCCGAGATTCTAACACTCGGAATCGTATCTGTTATCATCACCACTTTGAAGTCGTTTTGGTATTGCCCCAGAGCTTGCAACATCGAGTTTTCTTCGATAATATAGTCATACGGTGTGGCTGTGGAGAGCACGGGCGATAGCTCCAAATCGCTGGTTGGAATAGTGATTTCGCCACCTATCCCAAGTTTATAGAGTAGCAGTTCTCTGCCATCGCCTTCTGCCAGTAGCTCTACCATGACGCTTGGGGTTTGCACAGCCACGGTGGAGTTGTAGTCGGTGGTCAGGGTCACTTCCACTTCAATGGTGGTGGTGTAGTTGTGCGATAGTCTGGATATGTACCACAGTGCAAACGCCAACACCAGAAAGAGTATGAACATTGGTGAACTACCAGTCTTGAGTATTTTTTTTATTTTTTGCCAGCCTTTCATAGCCACAAAGGTAATAAAAAGTAAGTTGGTGACCAAATATTCGAGCTTATGAGATATTCTGTCAAAATTTTTGTACCTTTGCGCCATCAAAACAGAGATAAAAAAGAAAAAAAAGCTATGGCAGGACTAAAGAAACAGACTAAAATCATTGCTACGATATCTGATATTCGTTGCGATGTTGAGCTTATCAGAGCTCTCTACGAGGAGGGGATGAACGTGGTGCGTATTAATTCCGCTCACATGAACTTGGAGGGGGCGCAAAGAATTGTAAACAATGTGCGTGAGGTTTCCGAGCGTATCGCAATTCTGGTAGACACTAAAGGTCCTGAGATTCGCACGAGTTTGATCGAAGGGGAAGGAGTGCCTGTTTCACAGGGCGATACGCTGCTTATTCGTGGTTGCGATTCGTTGGAGTGCAAGGGCTCGAGCAAAGATGGTATTTATGTGAGCGACCCGAATTTCTTTGACCAAGTGCCACTCGGTGCTACTGTGTTGGTGGATGACGGCGAGATTGAACTTGTTGTGGTTGAGAAGATTGACGAGCAACGTGCAGTGAAGTGTCAGGCAGTTAACAACGGTGTTGTTAAGCAGAAAAAAAGCGTGAATGTTCCAGGTGTGGCAGTGGATTTGCCATCGCTCACCAAGCGTGACTTGGAGTATATTGATTGGGCAATTCAGAGTGATATTGACTTTATCGCCCACTCATTTGTGCGCACCAAGGAAGATTTGGCAGATATCCAAAACATACTGAATAAGGCGTCGAGTCACGTTAAAATCATCGCGAAGATTGAGAACCAGCAGGGTGTGGACAATATTGACCAGATTTTGGATCACTGCTACGGCATTATGGTAGCTCGTGGTGATTTGGGTGTGGAGCTTCCAGCCGAGGAAATTCCAGTTACTCAACGTGCGCTTGTACAGCGTGCCATTGAGCGCAAAAAACCAGTTATCATTGCTACTCAGATGCTCCACTCCATGATTTCATCACCACGCCCTACTCGTGCTGAGGTGAGTGATATTGCGGGGGCGATTTATCAGCGTGCCGATGCTATTATGCTTAGTGGCGAGACGGCTATGGGTGATTACCCAATTGAGGCAGTGAAGACTATGTGTTCGATTGCTCGCCGTATTGAGCAGGAGGTAGCTCCGATTATCGACATTAATATGGTGAAGATTAACAACGAGGTCACAGCGCAGCTGTCACGCTCGGCAGTTCGAGCTTCGACCAACCTGCCCATCAAGGCCATCATTGCTGATAGCCTCAGTGGTCGTACGGCTCGTTATTTGGCGGCATTCCGTGGCGCAAAACCCGTTTATACGCTTTGTTACCGCAAGCACGTTATGCGTGAGCTGGCGCTATCCTATGGCATCTATGCCGAGTATGGCGAACCTCTAATAGCTCACGACCGCTTTACTTTCCAGATGCTCGTAGGCTTGGAGAAAAACGGCGTGCTAACGGCCGATGATATGGTGATTGTGGTTGGAGGTAGCTTTGGCGCTGCTCGCGGAGCATCGTTCATGGAGATTAGCAAGGTAATCCATCTCATCAACAAAGCGATGATTGACTAAACCCCAAGGGTGGGTGTGTGATAAATTCTGTGCAGGGGCGACCCCACAGAGCTCAGAAGATTCTAAACATACAAAAGCACCAGCCTTAACCACAAGAGGGTTAAGGCTGGTGCTTTTTTGTCCACAGGGGCTGTAATTGGCTCCAATGGTGGTGTGGCATGCGCGCAAGGCGAATGTGGCACTCTTGTTCCAAACAAAAGGTTATTTGCGCAGTTCAATCACCGATTCCCCACGGTCGATTTTGTACTGGTCTTTGCGATTCTGTGCAGAGTGAACCACGAGTGTAAATTCGTCGCTGGCACGCACCTCAATGCTGTTATTAGTATCGTTGTACACAATATCTGCATCAATATCGCCAATGTGTAGGTTTGTGATTCCGTGCCTGCCATTTTCGGGCTTTAGCCACCATTCCACGCGTTTTTCAATGGCGTTTACAGAGCGAAAGCCCAGAATATTCTCAATAGTCAGCGAGATTGGACCCAGCGCCGACCATCCACAAAAGTCGGGGCGAGCTTGTCGTCCGTGCTCAGTCGAGGGGAGGTCTTTGTCGGGGCTATAACATTCCCAGATGGTGTGGGGGGTGTGGTTGTAGAACGTGCGTAGTTGTTTGTACACAACCTCTTTGGCGGTTTTGTCGGCAAGTTCATAGTAGCCGTATTTCTCCAACGCCTTGATGCCCATGTAGGCATGCGGCAGCCACACTCCGCCTCGCCAGTAATCGCCAGTTGCTCCGTTAAAATCGGGGTCGTCACGACTGAGTGACACCCATGGAGTCTTGCCGCCCATAAACTCATTGCTCTGTATGTATTCCACCATCTTTGCGGCTTGGGCTTTGGTTGGAATCTCGGCCATCATCACCCAGAATGAAGAAGGGGTCTTGATGCGTGAGGGGCTTTTGTCTTCGATTCTCACATCGTAGTAAAAGCCATCCTCTTTATCCCAGTAGTATTGGTTGATGATTTTTTTTGTATTGTTGTAGGTTTTTTTCCATTCGGCGGCTTCTTCTCTAAGCCCTTGGCTTTGGTATAGGCGAGAGATATAGAGTGCCGAGAGCGCCTGCTGTGCAATAGCGTCTACCCACATGATTTTTGAATATCCTCCTGCATCGCGTCCGCGAGGAGTGTTGTCCATTCCCGATGCGCCGCCAGTCCAAGTGAATCCTATTAGTTTGCTCTTTTCGTCTTTGACCACTCCGCGGTGAATATCGTTGGGCGATATTCTCGTATCCACAGAGCCCTGGCTCACGGTGTCGAAGTAGATGTAGTGCTTTTGCAGATACTCTTTGTCGAGCAGCACGTGCTTGATTTGTTCACGGTCACCTGTGAAGATATAGTTGTCGTGTTCGACCCATGCAAATAGAGGTGGGTTGTCACGCAGGTGGATTCGCAGCGAGGGTACTATATTTTCGTGTATGGGTTGGTATAGGTTTTCCAGTGTTTCCTTTCCGGGGTATGCCTCTGGCGCATATTTCGAGAACATCACCATGAAGCAGGCATCCCAAATCCAAATCTGATCTTCATAGCAGTTTTCGTCCAGATAGGGCGAACTTACCATCCCCTCGGGACCAGTGCGAACCCTCCCTGCGGCAATATCCCAGGTGCGTAGGTATAGCTCCTCGAGCTGCTTGTCGGGGTGGATAATCTTAGGTATGTGGCTTTCCCACTCTTTTGCTGCCCAGTCTTGAGGTCTGCTGGCTTGCCACGGAGTGTCGTCTTGCGCATGCAGGGTGCTGGTGGCGCAGGGTGCGAGCGTTAGCAGGGAGAGTAGCAGTAGTAGTGTTTGTTTCATCCTTTCTTCTGTCAAGTTAATTAGTGCGTGGTGTCTGCTTTTTGCGCCTGGCGAAAAAAGCTATCAAAATTAGTGAAAAAATCTCGGATACTAAAAATATTTTCAACAGAGGTGTTTTGTTGCACGTCTGCTATCGTGCCGCGATTATGGAGAGGGCATAAATTGCCGAAAAATTTGTATTTCACACATTTTTTGCCTATATTCGCATAATCGCAAAGAGCGCTTTCAAATTTTATCTCAACGAATAAGATGTGCAAAGAATCATTAAACACCGAACAACGGGAATTTATCGTTAGCGTGTGCAAACGCTACGAGAATGACCCCTCAGAGCTAATCACCATACTCCACCATGTTCAACAACACTTTGGCTATCTGCCCCGCGAGGTGCAGGAGTGTGTTGCCGATGAATTGGATATTCCCGTGAGTAGGGTCTTTGGCGTGGTCACTTTCTATTCGCTCTTCACCATGGAGCCAAAGGGACGCTACCCCATTAATATCTGTACGGGAACGGCTTGTTATGTTCGAGGAGCAGAAGAGGTGCTCTTTGAATTTCGCAATAAGCTTGGCATAAAGGTTGGGGAGACAACCGAAGATGGGCAGTTTTCGCTTTCGTGCCTCAGGTGCGTTGGGGCTTGTGGATTGGCTCCAGTTGTGATGGTTGGCGAGAAGATTTACCCGCGCGTCACCCCACATGAAGTGGCAGGTATCCTGGCGCAGTACAGCATTAATTAGACGTGTAGCTCTTTTTCTTGCGCCATCCACGCGCGCACAGCGAGAGTGGGCAATGTGAGTGGGCAGCGAGAGCGGGCAATGTGAAATATGCTTAATCAGAAATAGTGCATGTCTGCTCTGCGGCATCCTTGCGGCATCCTCTTGTGGCGTGCCGTTTCAATAAAAATTATTACCAAGCAATAAAAAATAATGTATCACGAATTACCCACCAGCAGCGGAGTCTATAAGTTTTTGGACAAAGATGGTGTGGTGATTTACGTGGGCAAGGCGGTGAATCTGCGTTCGCGGGTCAGTTCCTATTTCACATCTTCGACAACTCATTCGGCCAAGGTGCGAGTGATGGTGCGTCGCATAGCATCGCTCGAGCACATTGTGGTGGATAGCGAGCGTGATGCTCTGCTGTTGGAGAACAACCTCATCAAGGAGCTGCAACCCCGCTACAATATCTTGCTCAAGGATTCTAAGACCTACCCGTGGATTTGCGTCACGAGCGAGCCTTTTCCTCGGGTTATTTCCAGCCGCAAGCAGCGCAAGGACGAGGGCGAATATTTTGGCCCATACGCTTCGGTGGGTGTTCAGCATGTTTTGCTCAAGCTGCTTCATTCGCTCTTTCCGCTGCGTACTTGCAAGCATTCGCTCACGGCGGCAAACGTCCAGCGCGGAAAGTTCAGGGTCTGTTTGAAATTTCACATGGGGCAGTGTCGGGGTGGTTGCGTGGGGATGGAGAGCGAGGAGCAGTATGGCGAACATATTGCTCAGGTGCGTGATATTTTGAGGGGGAACTTCGGAGCTGTGGAGCAGGACCTGCGTTCTCGCATGGCAGCTGCAGCCGAGGTGTTGGATTTTGAGGGCGCTGAACAAATCAAGCGCAAGTTGTTGACCCTGAGCGACTATAAGCATAAGAGTGTGGTGGTTAGTAATCATCTCGGCACGCTCGATGTGGTGAGCATTGTGAGCCACCCCGAGTCGAGCTACTGCAATCACCTCAGAGTTCGCAACGGCTCTATTGTCGAGTGCTACACCTTTGAGTTGAGGGCTGCTCTGGGTGAGAGTAGTGATGAGTTGTTGAGTTTTGCGTTGGCACAGTTGGTGCTCAGCGCGCCCGAGATAGTTGTGTCGCAGATGCCCAGTGTCGATTATGTTGACGAGGCTATGCTCAAGAAGTGTTTTGTGCCGCAGCGTGGCGATAAGGTTCGCCTTCTGGAGCTCTCGCAGCGCAATCTGAAGTTCTATCGCCTCGAGAAGATGAAAAACGCCGAAAAACGTGACCCCGAAGCACATGTTGCTAAGTTGATGCAGACAATGCAACGAGAGTTGAACCTGCCTGTGGAACCTCGCCATATTGAGTGCTTCGATAACTCGAATCTTGGCGGCGAGCATGCCGTGGCGGCTTGTGTGGTGTTTCGTGACGGCAAGCCCTCGAAGCGCGACTATCGCCATTTCAATATCAAGACGGTGGTCGGAGCCGATGACTTCGCCTCCATGCACGAGGTGGTGGGCAGGCGCTACAAAAGGTTGATGGACGAGGGTTCGCCGCTCCCACAACTGGTCGTTATTGATGGTGGTAAGGGGCAACTCTCGGCAGCATACTCAGCCATAGCGGAGTTGGGCTTGCAGAACCGACTCACGGTAATCGGGCTGGCAAAAAAAATGGAGGAGCTATACTACGTTGGCGACCCCACGCCGCACTACCTGGACAAGAAGGGCGAGACCCTGCGTACGATAATGTATCTGCGTGACGAGGCTCACCGTTTTGGCATCACTTTCCACCGCAATAAACGCTCAAAAGCGCAGTTTAAGGAGAGTAAATAAGAAATATTTATTACATTTGTGCATTAATTGGCATTTGCGTGAGACGGTGCTCAGAAGGATTGATAATCAGTATAAATAATATAAAAAGCTATGATTAAAGGAGTAATTTTCGATATGGATGGTGTTTTGGTGCACAACAAAGAGGCGCACGAAGTGTCATTCTCACAGTGGTGCAAGAGCAAAGGGTTAGACTTTGCCGATGATTTTCTGGCGCAATACTACGGTATGGGTAATGATGAGATTTTTCCCGCCATTCTGGGCAGAGAATGCACGCCAGAAGAAATCGAGGAGTTTGCGGCTCAGAAGGAGGCGATTTATAGAGATGTGTATGCTCGCGAGATAGTGCCCACCTCAGGGCTTGTGGAACTGCTCAAGGAGCTCAAGGCTGCTGGAATAAAAATTTCGGTGGGTAGCTCAGCCATGTTGGAGAATGTGGATTTTGTGCTCGATACGTGCAATATTCGCCAGTATTTCGATGCCATCTCATACTCGGGACTCGTGGAGCGTGCAAAGCCAGCTCCAGATATTTTCCTCAAGGCGGCCGAGATGATGGAGCTTCAGCCCTCCGAGTGTTTTGTCTTTGAGGATGCGCCAGCAGGGGTTCAGGCGGCACGGGCTGCGGGAATGAAGGTTGGAGTGCTTGCTACCTCTTTTGCTCGTGAATTCCACAAAGACTATGACTTTATTGTCGATGACTTCGTGGGTGTGAATCTCGAGATGATACAAAAAGCATAATATCCCGCTCACTGTAGTTTTCTGCCTACGAGCAGAATAATCACTAAACTAAAAAAATCAGAACAGCACGCTATGAATAGTTTTGGGCATAATTTTAGGGTTTCGATTTTCGGTGAATCGCACGGAGCGATGGTGGGTGTCACCCTCGATGGGGTTCGCAGTGGCATGCCGCTGAGTGCCGATGATTTTGAGGCCGATATGTCGCGCCGCCGTAGTGGTGCTGTGGGTTCTACCCCTCGCCGCGAGGAGGATTTGGTGGAGATACTCAGCGGTGTGTACAATGGATGCACTACTGGTGCTCCGCTGACACTCGCCATTAGGAATGGTAATGTGCGCTCGGCAGACTATTCTCACTTGAAGTTGCACCCTCGCCCCTCGCACGCCGACTATGTGGCTCACCATAAATTCGGAGGGTTCAACGACCCGCGTGGGGGAGGCCATTTTTCAGGTAGGCTTACGGCGGCTCTTACTGCCGCAGGCGTGGTTGCAAAGCGCATGCTTGGCGATGAGCTCAGCATCAAAGCGCAGTTGGTGCAGGTGGGAGGCGACAAAAATGCGGAGAATTTCGAGCGAATCATCCGTGATGCTCAAGCAGCAAGAGATAGCGTTGGTGGAGTGGTGGAGTGCCGTGTGGGTGGACTTGAGGTGGGTGTTGGTGAGCCGTTTTTTGACTCCGTGGAGAGCGTTCTGAGCCACGTGATATTCTCGATACCGGCAGTTAGGGGCGTTGAGTTCGGCACTGGATTTGAGGCTACTTCGCTTAGTGGTTCCAGTCACAACGATGCAATCATTAGCCAAGATGGAGCGACTGCCACTAACCACGCAGGAGGAGTAGTGGGGGGTATTACCAATGGTAATGAACTGGTGCTCAGAGTTGCCATAAAGCCAACGCCCAGCATCTCCACTCCTCAGCAAACATTTAGATATGAGGATGAGAGTCATCTCAGGGGCGAGGTTGCTGAACTGAGCGTGGGTGGGCGACATGACAGCTGTATAGCTGTGCGTGCCGTGGTGGTGGTTGAGGCGGCTGTGGCAATAGGACTATGCTCTTTGAAGTAGTTTCTTCTCGTTTTTCTTTTTACGCCCCATTTTTTATCGCTCTTTTTTGCGCTCTTTTTTGCGCTCCACTGCAAACACCCAAACAGGGTGCCTTCACTGATGCGCACTCCTCACCGAAAAACCACATAAAAATTCTTTGAAGATTGATTTTTGGAAAAAATGTGTACCTTTGCATCGCTACTGCTCACCAGCATGAGTGAGACAGTGGGGGTAGTACATTCCATATAAATACTTCAATGTATGATAAGTATAGAGAAAAAGAGCAAACTTGGTCACTGCCTCAAACCGTTTTGAGAGTGATAATAGGGAATGCGGTGAGAATCCGCAACAATACCCGTTGCTGTAATTTTCCATGCTCAGGGCCACAACTCCCGAATCTTTGCTAAGGTGTGAATTTTAGCGAATTTTTGTTGGGGGGTAACGCGGCTGAAGAGCTGTTGAAATGGCAAAATGCCACTGTTGTTGGTCGCACATCTAAAGCGAACAATGGGAAGGCGCCATTTTTGATAGAGCATTGGTTGGTTTTAGCCAACCGTGCCGATGGAGGAAAGTCAGAAGACCTGCCGAGTATATGTTTTTTAGTGTGTATGTCCCACTTCGTGCTTGCTTAAGCAACAAAAGGGCTGTGGCGAAAATATTAACTTTATCCCTATGGGCGTTCGGGAAGAAGCGTCCGAAAAGAAAAATGATGAAAAAATTTACTGGTGCAACCCAAAGGTGGGCTGCGAAATTTTTTATGGTGCTATTTGGCACTGTGGTGCTGACTGCTTGTGAGTCTCCTTCTCCAGAGGGGCCTATTTCAACGGCCTCGGTGATAGTAGTGAGCGAGGGTAACTACATGGCAGGCAATGCCGAGATTACTGCCTATGACGTAATCAATCGCGTGACCGTGAACAACGTTTTCTCTGCTAACAATGCAGGCTCGGCTATGGGCGACTCACCAGCCGAGGTGATTTACTACAATGGCAGAATCTACATTACACTAAGTGGTTCGGGCAGAATCTACATTCTCGACCCTCAAACCTTTACTGTTGTGGGTAAGATTTCGGGTTTGGACTCTCCACGCTACATGGCTTTTGGTTTTAATAACGAAGCCTATGTGACAAACCTCAACAAAGCACAGATTGATGTTATCAACCTGGCGAACAACACCATTGAGCGCTCAATTCCGTTGGATAACCCAGTGGAGAGAGTGTATATCGACTCCCAAGGCATTTTGTATGCCAATGAGTGGAGCTATGGCAAGCGCCTGGTGAAGATTAACCCTGCGGGCGTGCAAGACGCTGGCACAACAAAGTATATCATAGCCTCAGTGGAGGTGGGTATTCAGCCACGCGAGTTCTTTGCGGACATGAATGGTGAGTTGTGGGTGTTGTGTGATGGCGGCGGATGGGCTGGCAATCCTATTGGATATGAGGCTCCATCAATCGTGCGTGTTTCCACAAACTTCACGGCAGTAGCTCGTCACACCCTGCCACATGGTTCTGCACGTATGATTATGGGTGCTGGCCAGAATAAGATTTATTATTTCACAGAAGGTAGCAAGCTCTACACTATGAATATCACCGACACTGACCTCCCCTCTACTCCAATATTTAGCTCAGCTTCGGCATCATACTACGGACTGGCGCAGGATCCATATAGCCGCGAACTGTATATCAGCGACGTGGTGGATTATGTTCAACCCAGCACAATCTACCGTCTGAGCGAGGATGGTGAAGCTATTCACAGCTTTACGGCTGGTGTTAACTCATCGTTATTCCTGTTCATGTAGAGAGAAGGAAGAGAGAGGGTTGGAGCGAGAAGGCTCACGAAAATATAGGTTGCTGGCATATCCAAAACGGGATTGCGGTCTGGATATGTGGCAATAGAAAAAAAATGTTATCTTTGCACGTAGTTAATTGCTACGTGCAATTTTTTTTAGACACTAAGCCATATGTTATACCACCTTTTTGACTTTCTGAGCAATGATCTGGATATTCCAGGAGGAGCTCTTTTCTCATATATTTCGTTTCGATCGGCAGCTGCAATTCTCATCTCTTTGCTCTTTGCCATAATCTTTGGAAAGCGCATTATCGCAATGCTGAGACGCAAGCAAATCGGCGAGGAGATTCGCAATCTGGGTCTCGAGGGGCAGATGTCCAAAAAAGGTACGCCCACGATGGGG
The DNA here is from genome assembly GCA_964370175.1 of uncultured Rikenellaceae bacterium. GTDB lineage: Bacteria > Bacteroidota > Bacteroidia > Bacteroidales > Rikenellaceae > Mucinivorans. The sequence goes on along the minus strand of CAYJIF010000015.1, from coordinate 14,777 downwards.
GGTATAATAATTCTGGGAGCGATCCTTGTTCCCGTGTTGTTGCTTGGCGATTTGACCAATGTTTACACGCAGTTGATGGTTGTTTCGGCAGTGTGGTTGGGCTTGATTGGCTTTGCCGACGACTACATAAAGGTTGTCAGAGGGCGCAAGTCGGGTCTGCCCGGTAAGGTCAAAGTAGTAGGGCAGGTGGGGCTTGGCATAATAGTGGGGACGGTCATGTGGGTGAGCAGCGATGTGGTGATACGCGAGAAGGTCAGCTCGCAGAGGGAAGCAGTGACAGTGGAGCAGAGTTCGCTGGGCGGCAATTCCGAGACAGTGTACATGGGCGAGGCTCACAAATCAACGACCACAACGGTTCCGTTTTTTAAGAATTCTCGCCTCGACTACCGTTCTCTCATACCCATTGACGGAGAGCTTGGTAATACTCTGGGGTGGGTGCTTTATGTGCTCGTGGCCATATTTGTAATCACGGCAGTGAGCAACGGAGCTAATCTGACCGATGGGCTCGATGGGCTCTCTGCGGGGATTTCCATTCCCGTGGTGTTGGTGCTGGGGATAATGGCTTACCTCTCGGGCAACATTATTTTTGCCTCCTATCTCGATATCCCCCACATCCCAGGCAGTGGTGAATTGATGATATTTGCGGCGGCGTTTGCTGGCGCATTGATTGGTTTTTTGTGGTACAACGGCTACCCCGCTCAGGTCTTTATGGGCGATACAGGTTCGTTGGCCATTGGGGGGATGATAGCAGTTTTTGCTCTGCTCATCCGCAAGGAGTTGATACTGCCGATCTTGTGCGGAATTTTCCTTGTTGAGGCAATGTCGGTCATAGTGCAGGTGGGCTACTTTAAGTACACCAAGAGGCGAACGGGAGAGGGTAAGCGTATATTGCTCATGGCGCCTCTGCATCACCACTACCAGAAGCGTGGTTTGCCCGAAACAAAGATTGTTCTGCGTTTTTGGATCATGCAGTTGATGTTGGCAGCTGTTGCGCTCTTGACGCTCAAAATTCGATAAACACACATACACATCAATTAACCAATAGAGAAAGAGATGAATAAAATTGTGATAATAGGCGGTGGCGAGAGCGGCTATGGCTCTGCACTACTGGCACGAGTTAAGGGTTTCGATGTTTTTCTCTCCGATGGGGGAGTGCTCAAGAAGGAGTATAGGGAAAAGATTGAGGCGGCGGGTATTGACTACGAGCAGGAGGGTCACACTCTGGATCGAATACTGGAGGCGTCGCTAATCATTAAGAGCCCTGGCGTGCCTGATAGCGCAGAGGTGGTTCAAGCGGCATTGGCGCGGGGTATTAGGGTTATCAGCGAGATAGAGTTTGCGAGCCGCTACACCAACGCGCGCAAGATATGCATCACCGGCTCTAACGGTAAGACCACCACCACTACGCTAATCTACGAGATTATGCGCCGTGCGGGCAAACGAGTGGCAGTGGCGGGGAATATAGGTAGTAGTTTTGCGGCGGCGATTGCAACTGCCCATGAGGATTATGATTGGTATGTGGTGGAGCTAAGCAGTTTTCAGCTCGATGGTTTGAGCGATTTCAAAGCGGATATTGCACTGCTGCTCAATATCACTCCCGACCACCTCGACCGCTATGACTACGATATGAGTAAGTACGTGGCATCGAAGCTCAGAATATTGCGCAACCAAACCCCCGAAGATACATTCATATACAATGCCGACGACCCTGAGCTCCTCAAAGTGTTGCCAGCAACCAAATTCGATGCGAACCCCGTGCCGTTTTCATTGCGAGGGGCAATAGGCGGAGCGTGGTTTGATGGCGAGCAACTCTGCTACGAGAATTACCGTATGCCAGTGAGCGAACTACCTATCAAAGGGCAGCATAATATTGCAAATGCGCTTTCGGCAATGGCGGCGTGCCTAAGGGCTGATGTGTCTTTCGAGGATATACGAGCAACGCTCCGTGATTTTGCAGGTGTGGAACACCGCCTCGAACGTGTGGCGGAAATCGATGGGGTGGAGTATATCAATGATTCCAAAGCGACCAACACCGACTCGGTGTGGTATGCACTCGATAGTATGACTCGCCCTACGGTGTGGATTGCTGGTGGAAAGGATAAGGGTAATGACTATTCTACGCTCAAGCACATAGCGCAACAGAAGGTCAAGGCGTTGGTTTGCATGGGGCTCGATAATGATAAGTTGCAGGAGGCATTCGAGGGCGTTGTTCCCAAGGTTTTCAGCACCCACAGCCTCGAAGATGCTTTGGCGGCGGCACGTTCAGTGGCGCAGAGTGGGGATAGTGTGTTGTTGTCGCCCGCTTGTGCGAGCTTCGACCTCTTTGTAAATTATGAGGAGCGAGGCCGTAAGTTTAAGGAGGCTGTGCTCGGCTAATTTTTTAGCACTTTTTTTAGCGTTTTTTTAGTGTTGGCTCAATGCTGTTTTAGCCTTGTTGCTTCCCTCTCTCTTGTGGTTGCTTGTCAGCTCCCTCACCCCACCAATAAATGCGAGTGGATGTGCAGGATTTCCCGCCACATAGAGATTCACGGTGTGGCTGTCCAAGAATGAGCGGTCAATCTCCTCGCTATTGGCATAGAGTCCACCGCTAATTGCCTCGGCACCAACCGCTATGAGAACCTTTGGTTCGGCCATGGCGTCGTAGGTGATTTGCAGCGCCCCCGCCATTTTTCTGGTGATAGGCCCCGTGAGTACCAATCCATCGGCATGGCGTGGCGAGGCAGTGAATTCAATGCCATAGCGCTTCATATCGAAGTTTACGTTCCCAGCAGCGTTGAGCTCCATCTCATTGGCTCCATCTCCGCCAGCACTCACCTGTCGCAACTTGAGCGAGTGGCGAAACAGCGGGCGCAATAGTTTTTTGTATTCTTGCTCATCGAGCTCGCTGTCGCTGTCGTTCTGTTCGGCAGTGATAATTAGCCCTTCCCGAGTCAGCGACCATACTTTGTATGATTGGGTAAAGCGGATGTTGTTGGGCAGGGTTCTTTGACATTCGCCACAGAAGAGGCACTTGCCCATATCCAGCGCAAAGGGCTCTGAGGTGATAGCTCCCGTAGGGCATGTCTCCACACATTCTTTGAGTTTGCTGGGGTTTAGCGCAGCGCTATATAGTTCTGGCCGTCCACGAAAAGGCGGTGGCAGCTCCACTTTGTCGAGTCGCTTGATGGTCTGGAATTTGTGCCCCAGTAACATTCGTAGGGTTGAGAGTATCATCGCGGAAGAGAGAATATGGCGGGTTTAGTTTGAGGGGTTAAAATCTGGGGAACTAAGCGTCACGGCCTCACCATCGGGGGTGACCAGCGCACAGCCTGCTTGAGCATCCGTGGTGAATCCCACAATGTGAATATCCGCAATTCCTTCGACAGAGGTGTGTGCCGCAGCGGGTAGGGTGAATAGTAGTTCGAGGTCGTCCCCGCCGTTGAGTATTGCAATAAGTGGGTCGAGTCCCATTTCGTCGCACATTTTTTGCACTTCACCGTTAATGGGTATTTTGTTGAGGTGCAGCCTCATGCCCACTTGCGAGGCGGTGCAGATGCTCAGAGCAGCTGAGGCAAGCCCTGATGTGATGTCTATCATCGAAGTGGGGGCAATATCGCTTTCTTTGAGCAGCTCTACAATGTCTACTCGTGCAAAGGGTTGCAGTTGTCGATTCAGTAGGAATTTGTTGTTTTCGAATATTTCGCGAGTTTTTTCGCCCGAGGCACCAGCTCGCTTTTCTCTTTCCAGGAGTTTGAGTCCCATGTACGCTCCTCCAAGAGTGCCCGTGTAGCACACGATTTCATTTTCGCTGGCGCCGCTTCTGAGCGTCAGGCTATCTTTTTGTGCAGAGCCAATCACAGTGGCGCTCAGGGTTAGTCCGCTAAGCGAGGGGGCGGTGTCTCCGCCGATAAGTTCGACGCCGTAAACTTCGCAACCACGCTCAATGCCACGATACAAAGCCTCGGCCTCCTCCACGCAGAACCGTGCCGAGAGGGCAATCCCCACGGTGATATACTGTGGCACGCCGTTCATTGCCGCAATGTTCGAGACAGCGGTGCTAACGAGTTTTAGTCCCAGATGTTCGAGCGGCGTGTATCCCAAATCGAAGTCCACACCCTCCATAAATAGGGTCTTTGATATGAGCTCTAACTCATCGCCACGCTCAATCACGGCACAGTCATCGCCAATGCCAGTGATGGCGGAGGTGGAAAATTTAGAGGTTAACCGTTCGATGAATCGAACCTTACCGAGTTTTGAAAAGTCTGTACGCTCCATAAAATTGTTTTGAATTTTAGGCAAAATTACAAATAATTTAGGTATATTTGCACCGTTTTTTGGATATTTTTTAAGTACAACACTAAAATGAAAAACATACTACTATTTGGCCCTCCAGGTGCTGGCAAGGGCACACAGGCCAGTAAACTAAAGGATAAGTACGGATTTTTGCACCTCAGCACAGGCGAGGCAATTCGCTCCATGATTGAGCGAGGTACGCCAACAGGACTGCGTGCACAGGAGGAGATGGCAGGCGGCAAGCTCGCCTCTGACGAGTTGGTTTGCAATATTATCGAGGCGTATATTGACGAGAACCTCGATGCCAAGGGCATTATTTTTGATGGTTTTCCACGCACTACGGCTCAGGCTCAAGAACTTGACAAGATGCTCGGAGCAAAGGGGCTTAGTGTCACTGCAATGGTGGCTATGGAGATTCCTGATGCCGAGGTCATCGAGCGAATCACTGGCAGAGCTAAGTTTAGCGGCCGCGCAGACGATGCAAATATCGACACAATCAAAACTCGCATCCAAACCTACAAGGAGCAGACCGCAGTTGTGGTTGAGCACTACGAGGCTCAGGGAAAATACTTCGAGGTTGATGGCACTGGTCAGATTGAGGAAGTTTATGAGAAGATTTGCGAAATTTTCGACAAGCTCTAATCCCGAACTAAGCAATAATAAATAAATACTATATATAAAATGTACAACTTATTGAAAGGAAAGCGAGGGCTTATCTTCGGAGCTCTCAACGAGCAATCAATTGCGTGGCAAGTAGCCCAAAGAGCTGTGGAAGAGGGCGCATCGATAGTGCTCACCAATACAGCAATGGCAGCTCGCATGGGACAAACCGCTGAATTGGCAAAAGAGCTGAACGCTCCCTTTATTGCCGCTGATGCCACTTCGGTAGAGGATCTCACCAAACTCATCCAAGGTACGGTAGAGCACTTCGGAGGCGAGAAAATCGACTTCGTTCTGCATTCTATTGGCATGTCGCCTAATGTTCGCAAAGGACGCAAGTACGATGACCTGGACTATAATTTCTTGCAAAAAACGCTCGATATTTCGGCAATTTCGTTCCACAAGGTAATGCAAGTGGCTCGTGGGCTGGATGCCATTGCGGATTGCGGTTCTATTGTGGCGCTTTCCTATATTGCTGCACAGCGCACGCTCTATGGCTACAACGATATGGCAGATGCTAAGGCTCTGTTGGAGAGCATTGCTCGTTCATTTGGCTACATTTTGGGACGCGAGAAGGGTATCCGTGTGAATACAATCTCGCAGAGTCCTACCCCAACCACTGCTGGTAGCGGGGTGATGGGTCTGGATTCACTCATGGATTTCTCGGAGCGCATGTCTCCTGTGGGAAATGCCTCGGCTCTGGATTGCGCCAACTATGTCATTAGCCTCTTTAGCGACCTAACTCGCAAGGTGACTATGCAGAATCTTTTTCACGATGGTGGTTTCTCTTCGATGGGTATGAGCCGCAGGGCTATGAAACTGTACTCGGCTGGGCTTGCCGAAAAACTCGCCGAAGAAGACTCGCAAATTGAATTCAAGGACGTTCGCCAATCTAAGATTTAGAACCAGAGATATAGATACTAACTGCTTTAGAGTTAGTTTTTTTGATAGGGCTGCTATGAGTTTAAACTCATAGCAGCCCTAATTTTTGCCGTAACAGTTCTGTCATAAAAGCGTAATTTTTCTTTAACACTATCGTCATTTTAGCGTAATATTCTGCGTGTACTTTTGCCCCCGAATTAAAACAACAAAAGTAATTAACGAGAAAAGACTAAGAAAAGGATGAGACAGAAAAGTTTACGATTATTTAGTGCGCTATTGGTGATGATGGCTATGGGTGTTGGCAGCGCAACAGCACAGTTGCACTCGGTGAGTGGGAAGGTGATGGATAGCTTCACCAACGATGTGGCAATTGGCGCGGTGGTGATGGTCAAAGATGATATGACCAAGGCGGTTGCAACCGATATTGACGGTTACTTTATGATAGAGGGTGTGAGCTTGCCCGTAGTTTTGTGTGTGAGCTACGCCGGGAGCAAGAGCGTAGAGATGGAGGTGGGCGACAGCAATCCCGTGACAATTACTCTGGAGCCAGAGGCAGTGAGCGTGGAGAGCGTTCAGGTGGTTCGCCGCCGCAGGCAGAACACCGAGACGGCTATGATAGCCTCACTGCGCCAGACCAATGCCGTTGCCGTTGGTATTTCGAGCAACCAAATCTCCAAAACTTCGGATAGCGATGCTGGCGAGGTAGTGAGGCGTATTCCTGGCATTTCGCTCATTGACGGCCGATTTATTGTTGTCAGAGGTCTTGCTCAGCGCTACAATAACGTGTGGATAAATGGTGGTAGCGTGCCAAGTACTGAGGCCGATGGCCGAGCTTTTTCGTTCGATGTGATTCCGAGTGCGAACATCGACAATATTGTTATCTCAAAGTCGTTCACAGCAGACCTCCCAGGCGACTTTAGCGGTGGCTTCATTCAAATCAACACCAAGAGTGTGGCAGACGAATCTTCGTTGAAAGTTTCGTTGGGCACGGGTGCAAACAGCATCACTCAGTTCAGCGATATGAAATTGGGCACTCGTTCAGCTACGGAGTGGATGGGCTTTGATAACTCGCTCCGCCCACTCAGCAAGGATTTTCCCGCGAATTTGGGCACGGTGACTTCGCCCACACAGCTTGACTATCTCTACAATAATGGCTTCAACAACGACTGGGGGGTAGATACTTTTACGCCATCACCAGACATCAAAGCCTCAGTGCAGTGGGAATCGAAGATTAGCGACCAGCTCAGCATGGTGCTCTCGACAAGCTACCAGAATAAGTTTAAGAGCACGCTGGATATGCTCAATCGCCGCTATGGTCTCTACAACACCGAGAATGACACCCCCGTGTTGGAAAAAGACTACGTGGACAACAAGTTTTCGCAAGAGGTGAACTTCGCAGCAATGAACAACTGGATCTATCAGATGGACGTGGACAACCGTTTTGAATTTCGCAACCTGTTTAACATCCTTGGCGAGAATAGCTTTGGCGAGCGTACGGGCTTCAGCATGGTTAGTGGCAGCTATTTCCAGCGAGAGATGGAGTATTTCTACAGCTCGCGCCTAACCTACACGGGTCAGCTGGCTGGTAACCATAAGTTTGGCGATGATAAGTCCAATACCATTGATTGGAACGGAACTTACTCGTATGCCAACCGCGATGAGCCCGATCGCCGCATTGTGCTCGACCAAGCTAACGAAAAACCAGCCGCAGGCCAAGCAATGGACATAACAGAGAGTAATACCACTCGTTTCTTTCAGGAGCTATCGGACAATATCTTCTCGGGTGCGTTGAACTACAAGAAAAATTTTATGGGTGGCGACTGGATGCCGACACTAAAGGCGGGTCTTTTTACTGAGTATCGCAACAGAAATTACACCCCTCGCGAATTTACCTACATGGAGGATAATTTGAATCAATCACAGAAGCGTGACTACTTCAACTCCTCTATCGAAGAGCGTATGTCAGACACATGGGTGGGGACGGGTTCTGGCCAGGTGTATATTGACGAGAGCGGTTCAAAGCAGAATGCATACAGCGGTAATTACTTCGTAGGAGCTGGATATGTGAGCACGGTGCTGCCTATCGGTCAGTTTATCTTTGATGTGGGGCTTAGAGCCGAGATGTGGAGAATGGATGTGAGCTATGACCGCTCTAAAGATCCAAACGCAATTATCATGCAAACTAATGTTTATGATGAGTTGTCGCTCCTCCCTGCCGTGAATATAGCCTATAACCTCGATAAGAGAAACACTCTGCGTGCTTCGTATGGCCGCACGGTGAATCGCCCAGAATTCCGCGAAGTATCGCCTTCGGTTTACTATGACTTTGACCTTAACGCCGAAATACAGGGTAATCCCGAGCTTGAGATGGCGACAATCGACAATGTTGACTTGCGCTATGAGTACTACCCAACTGCGGGAGAGTTGATAAGCGTGGGAGCTTTCTACAAAAACTTTACTAATCCTATTGAGTGGAACTTTACGGACATGGGTGGTACCTACCGCTACTCTTACGAGAATGCCGCGGCGGCATACACAGCAGGGGTGGAGGTTGATCTTCGCAAGCGACTCGATTTTATCGGTATGCCCGAGGTGGCAGTGGTCTTCAATGGCGCAGTGGTGATAAGCGAGGTGGACTTCAAGAACGAAGGGCTTGTGCACCAACGCTCACGCCCGCTTCAGGGGCAATCACCATATATCGTGAACGTTGGCTTCTACTATGATAGCGACGAGAAATTGGGACTCTCGGCCTCGGTGCTCTACAACGTAATCGGAGAGCGCATCATGGGTATCGGCAAAACAACCACTATCGACCCAACGGATATTGATGCATACTTGCCAGACTCCTACGAGATGCCTCGCCACATGGTTGACCTTACCATCTCAAAGACCTTTGCAAAGCGTTTTGAGCTGAAACTCGGACTCAAAAACCTATTGAACTCGCCAGTAGTGCTCAAGCAGTTCCCGACCGCCACTATCGACGGAGTTCAACAGACCAGAGATCAGATCACCCGCGAATACAGAGAAGGTATCTCAGGCTCACTCTCGTTGAGCATCAAATTCTAAACAAACAAAAAATCAAAATATAAATCAAAAAAAACAAATCAAAACAAAATGAAAAGAAGTTTCAAATCAGCAGCTCTGCTAATCATGGCAGTAGTAACCATGGGTGTGATGACTGGATGTCAGAACGAAGACCCAAACAACACTCCAGGGACAGATCCATTGGAAAACAATGTGCTGGGTGATGGTACAGACAGGTACGAGCTCAAAGAGAATGTAACTCTTAAGGCGGGCAAAGTGTACGAACTACGCGGTTTCGTGTACGTAATGGACGGCGTGACTATCACTATCGAACCAGGTGTGGTGGTTAAGGGCGACAAGTTCTCTAAAGGTACGTTGATCATTGAGCGTGGTGCAAAAATTATGGCGCAAGGAACAAAAGAAGCTCCTATTGTATTCACCTCGGAGATGGCTCCTGGAGAGCGCAACCCTGGTGACTGGGGTGGTCTAATCATTCTTGGTAAGGCTAAGAACAACCAAGGTGAGATGACCATCGAGGGAGGTGTGAACTCAAAGCACGGTGGTAGTGACGATGCTGATAACTCAGGTATTTTGAGCTATGTACGTGTGGAGTTTGCAGGTATTGAGTACTCTCCAGACAACGAAATCAATGGCATTACCCTTGGTTCGGTGGGTTCTGGAACTACAATCAATCACGTGCAAGTATCCTACGCAAAGGATGACAGCTATGAGTGGTTTGGTGGTTCGGTAAATGCTACACACCTTGTTGCTCTTGGTACATGGGATGATACTTTCGATGCTGACAACGGTTACTCAGGTAAACTTCAGTTCCTTTTCGGTCTTAACGACCCTAATATTGCTGACAAATCTGCATCTAACGGTTTCGAAACAGACAACAACTCTTCGGCAAGCCTTGCGAATCCATTTACTTCTGCAGTTTTTGCAAATGCAACTATCGTAGGTCCAGTGTCTGACCCGCTAAACTACTCGGACAAAGGTAGCGAAACAGGCTCGGGTTTCTTCCAAAACGCTGTTCAGATTCGCCGCAATTCACGCCTAAGTATCTTCAATTCAGTGTTCATGGGCTATCCAATCGGAGTTAATGTTGACAATGACAAGAGTTCTGAAACACAAGAGGCGGCTCAAAGCCGTGGAGCACTTGGTGGAAACGTAATGGCAGGTATGGTGAACAGCTTCAATGATGCTGCAACTAACAATAGCGATGTTTTCCCAGCTGGTGCTTCAGGCGCTGTGGTTGAGGCAATCTGGAATAAGGCTGGCGAAGGTAACAAAACGCCACTTGCCACCATTGCAGAGCTTTCGCTCCAAGGCGACCCACAGAACCTATTAGCTCCTAATGCAATCCCAACGGCAGCAAGTATTGCAGCTACAAGCGCAGTGTGGACAAACGCACTTGTTGCAAGTGGTTTCGAAAAAGTTGCATATAGCGGTGCATTTGGGCCAACCGAGAGCTCGTCGGCTAACTGGATGACGGGTTGGACAAATTTTGATCCACAAAATACACTATACTAAATCTCCCGCCCGAAAGTCTTAGAACAAGGCGGGGGCGATAAAAAGAGAGATAGAGAGAGAGTGTGTGTGGAGATAGATTTATACACACACACTTAGAAGATCGAGGGTAGGGATGGCATAAAGCCTCCCCGCCCTCTCTTTTTTTCTATCTTTTTTTTGTTAGCTCAGTGGTTGAGCGGGTAGCGTGATGGTGAAGCATGCCCACGTGCTGTTGTCGCTCGGGTCAAACTCGTTGTGTGCGCTTATCGTGCCCCCAGCATTCTCGATGATGCTCTTTGAGATGGAAAGCCCAAGCCCCATTCCCTCGGCTTTTGTCGAGTAGTTTGCAGCGAAGATGTCTTGCAATTTTTCGGTTCTGATTCCGCCTCCGTTGTCACAGACCCTAATCACAACATTCGGCTTTTCCCATATGCATTGCAAGTGGATTGTGCCGCTGGGTTCGGTGGCTTCGACAGCATTTTTGAGCAGGTTTATCATCACTCGATTCAGAGCCGAGTAGTTTGCCCACACCCTGACGTTGCAACACTCAGATTTGGTGTAGCTGAAATTCAGTTCTTGATGATCGTTGTACAGCTTTGCGACGTTGTCCAGCAGTGTGCATATATCTACCGAGGTGTTTGCCTCAGCCCCGCTGCATGCATTTGCTTTTGTTCCAGTCCCAAATTCTGTTCCCGATAGCTCGGAGAAGTCGTTGGCAAGTTTCTCCAGCGAGCCTATTTGTTCCATTATCGCAGAGAGGGAGTTTTTTAGCTTTTCCTTGTAGAGGTCGGGCGGAATATTGCCATAGCGTTGAAGCATCTGAATTTTTAGCTTCATCGGGGTGAGAGGGTTTTTTATTTCGTGAGCAATCTGGCGGGCGAGATTTCTCCACCTCTCACCCTGCTCATTCGCATCGCTGTTGTTGTTCCTGTCGGCTATGTAGTCCACCATTCGATTGTAGTGGTTGATAATGCTGCCTATTTCGTCATTGGGGTCGGGGCGAGAGTTTTTAATCTCGATTTTATTTGTGGGCGAGAGCCCAAAGAGCCCATCGTGAAGCGCGCGGAGCTGCTTGGTGAAGAGTTGGTATAGGATTATCGATATCACACAGATGAGCACTAACAGCAATAAGGTGATGTTGATGATGTCGATGAGAATTTCATTTGCATTTTCTTGGTGGCTGTAGCGGTCGCTCATCACCACTGCCATGTAGCCGATGCGTTCTTTGCCATTGAGCGACTCTTTTTCTTTGATATTCACTCGATACTCTTGGCTAATGGGCAGGTATGCAACCTGATATGTCAAATCACGCAATTCACCAGGCCCCTCGTAGCACATCTCGCCGTTGTAGTTCAGCTCGTAGAACGCTCTGGAGGGTATCGTGTGGCGAACAATGTGGTGTCTGTCGTCGAGTACTCTGATGCCTTTGCTGTCGAAGTATGCCACCGAGGTGCGGTAGCGCGAACGTGCCATGACAAACCAACCCTTGAGGATTGTGAGTTTTTGCTCCTCGTTCATCTCCTTGGTGAGAGTCTCGGCCATGTAGTTGTTGAAACTCTCTGTGAGTTCGATGGATCGCGATGAAAATGCTTGGCGATAGGCCATGTTGTTGCGCTCCGAGAAATAGTAAAATACCATCACTGCGATGATGAGTGCTATTGAGAGCGATATGATTAGCAGCACGAAACGTATTTTGTACAGCAAACTTCTTTTGTTGTAGTTCGTAAAAATGCGAATCCTACCTATCCACAACAAAAACAAACCGCTGAAAAACAGCATGATGCTCACATAACAGAAAAATGGAATGGCTTGCCTCATCCCAGCGTAGAGCATGCTCGAGAGTATGGTTTTGTGCGGGGTGTGGACAATGGCGTGCACCATGTTATCTTTGACAAACACCGTGTCGTTGGGCATTGCAAAGTAGCCGTCCAGGGATGAGAGAATGTAATTGCTGTTTTCGCTGCGCACTACGCCGCTATGCGAGATGGTGGCGTGCCACAAATTCCGATAGTCGCTGTGGGGAGGCTCCAGGCCCTGCTCGATGAAATCGCACGAGGTCTTTACGATGTTGGTGTACGAGATGTTGTTCTCGGCAAAGGTGAAATAGGTTATATAGGCGCTGCATATCACAACCATAACGACATAGAACCAGATTGTGAGGCGCTTGAATAGCATGTATAACGTCAGAATCGCTGTTGCAAACCATGCCAGTGTTAGCGAGGTGCTGAGATTTGCGGAATGGTTGAAAAACAGACTGCACACCATGAAAACAACCACGGAAATAGTGCAGAGCTGCAAAGTGCGAAATTGCGTGAATGCAGATTTGAGGATTAGCGATTGGGTGATCGTAAAACCAAGAAATAGAGTGGATGCGCTCAACAACAAAATCGTTTCTAAATCAATTTCAGCCAAATTCCCCACCTCGGTGTTGAGCATCCCCATGCGGATATAGTCCAAGAGAGACTCGTACAAAAAAATTATGCTTATAGAGAAAAACAGAGAGAACGAAATTAGCACGCAGTACTGACGCGGGCGCGAACAGAAATTCAACCACATGCGTAGCTTGTGCCTTTTGCAGTAGACGAAATTTACGAAAATATAGAAAAAAGCGAGGTTTACAATAAGTGCGCTCAACAGGCGGGAGTTATTGCATAGTAGCGAGGAGATTTCGGTGATATAGAGAGTGAAACGTAGGAGTAGTAACAAACCAAAGAAAAGGACAATCCTGCGCATGACGTTGCGACTGTTGATCGAAATTGAAAAGAGATCTCTCAAATAAAAGAGCATCAGTGATAGAGCCAACCATAGCAAGATGTTGAGAATGGGAGGGAGCGTGCGCTGTGTCGGGTAGTAGATGTAGAACTCCGTGTCGTGAACGTTGATTACCTGCGCTGTCGAGCCCAAAGGTGCCGCCGTAGGCTCGATTTTGGGATTGATGTGGCTGGATTCAAATATGTAGGGGTTGAAACGGCCCTTGCTGTCCATCAAAGTCACCATGACTATGGCGTTAGAACAGATGGAGCAGTATGGGAAGTTTAGCGGTAGTACTTCGCTGCCGCACATCAAGCGCATGGTGGTGCGTGGTTCTTGGAGGCAGCTTGCGGGATCTTCTGTGAAAAAATTGTTTGCCCAATATTTTAACGAATCATTGTCGTAGAGGAACAGAGATAACCCCTTTTGCTTGAAATCCTCATCGGTGGAACTTCTCCACAGGCTATCCTGCATGGCATCCCGTGTGTTGCACTCTCTCCACTCCTCATATAACGACTCTACGTTTTCATGGAGCAGTTTGTTGATGTTTGCCTCGATATTGGCGGCGTCGAAAGTTGGCTCAACTACTCGAGAGTTTATGAGCAGTACGCCACAAATGAGCAATCCCACCAGCGCGGGAAATGCGAATATCCATCTCTGTTTTCTTCTGCGTTTCATCTCTGCTCATGGGTTTGTTGAGTGTCATCAAAGTGGGTGAGGTGGTTTGGTGGCCACAACCATGTTGTGTTTGCCGAGTGCGCCTGGTAGTCGCTTGACCTCAAACCCAGCCTCTCTTAGTGCGCGTTTGATGACTCCTTTTGCGCTGTATGTAAGTAGTTTGGCTCCCGTGCTTAGTCGCTCGGAAATTTCAGAAAAGACTGTTACGCTCCATTGCTCGGGCACGCAGTCTGGTGCAAATGCGTCGAAGAAAACTATGTCGAATTCCTCGGTAGGAAGTTGGGCTGCGTGTGTGATGTCAAGTTGGAGTTTGCGGAGCGAAAAATTGGGGGAAATCACACACCATTCCTCCCAACGGCATTGGTGTAGTGCCTGAAGTTCGGGGCTGTTGAAGCTGATTTGGGATAGGATGTAGGGTTCGATAGGGTAGAGTTCAATGGTGGTGTATTTCAAGTGCAGGCCGCTCTTTAGGCTCAGGAGCGCATTGAGTCCGGAACCAAAGCCAACTTCGAGAACGCGCATTCCGTCTTCGAGGAAGCGGATAAAGACGTGTTGGGCTTCTCCTTCGGCGCCACGCAGCGAGTGGTAGTGCTGCTCGCCGAAACGAGTAGTGCATAGTGTGGAACTGCCGTCAGCAGTGGGGATGATGGTTATTTTGTGTTCTTTGCAATTCATTACTCTAAAATACTAATCTTATCGATTGTAAATGTACAATAATTTAAAGTGATTTTGCAAAAAATATACCATTATTTTTTTGTTTTGTTGTTTTTTTTGTTGTGGGTGAGCCTTTGCGGGGCAGTAGTTTTTGTTTTTCTATCGGTGCAACAAATCAAATGGGGCTCTGCCCCCGCTGGGCAGTTGTTTTGGTTACTCTGATGGCGTAAAAATATGGCAAAACTCCAATCGGTGCCCTTGCTGGGCAATTGTCTTTGTTTTTCTATTAGTGCAACAAATCAAAAGGGTCTCTGACCCCGCCCGCGCGGCGGCGGGTGCCCCCG
>CAYJIF010000014.1:0-34011 GCA_964370175.1 uncultured Rikenellaceae bacterium | reverse complement strand
CCGCCGCACGCCTAAAGCCAATGCTTGCGCTTGAAAAACAACAACGTCCCCCCAATAGACGCCAACATCAACACTATCGCCAAAACATAACCATAATCCCAATCCAGCTCAGGCATAAACTTAAAATTCATACCATATATACTCGCCACAAGAGTCGGCGGCAGAAATATCACCGAAAGCACCGTAAACATCTTAATGATTTTATTCTGCTCAATGTTGATAAGCCCCATATACATATCCTGCAAGAATTCGAGCCTTTCGAAGTTAAAATCAGCGTGATTGAGCAGCGAGGCAATATCCTTAAGCATGATATTCACACGCGGCATTGTATCGGCGGGGAAGCGCTCGGAACGCTGCACACCACTGAGTAGTCGTTGGCGGTCAAAGATTGTTTGTCTCAGCAGCATAGTACTTTCTTGCAGTCTATTAATTTCGAAGAGCAGTCCTTTATCCACGCTTTTATCGAGGTTTGAGGAGGTGGCCGAAATCACGCCAATCTCTTTTGAAATCACCTCCACCATATCGGCATCCAGATCAATACGAGCCTCCAGCAGCGAGATAAGTATGTGGTGTCCCGTGCTATACGAGCGATAGGATATCTGTAGTTTGCGAGATGCCTCTGCAAAGGTTCTCAGGTAGCAGGTGCGCATCGACACAAGGATGTCATCAATGAGCGTAAAGGACACAGGTTCAATCTCAAAGCCCTCCTCTTTGAGTATCGAGAAGTTCGAGTTGCATTGTATGTAATCTTGGCTTTCGCTGTACCTCGACGAGGTTTCAATTTCTTCGGCTTGCTCCCTACTTTGGAGGTTGAAGTCGAGATAGTTTTCCACTATTTTTCTCTCCCTGGGTGTTGGGTCCAGCAGGTCGATCCATAGCACTTCATCTTTTTTGATTTCGTCGAAGAGCGTGTGGTCTGGGTCAGTAACAACTTTGTTTATTGATTTGAGGTATAGTGTTATCATCGTTCTTGTGTATTCTGCGTTAATTTGCTCAGGAATAGTTCCAGCGCCTTTAATTTCAGGGGAGAAAGGTCATATTCGATTTTGTGGCTCAGGTAGTCCACAAACCTCGGTCGCAGAGGGTCGTCAGGCAAGCAGACACTATCGACAGCTTGGTCGATGTGTGTGGCACCATAGCAGAGTGCATTGTTTAGTTGATTTTCTATTTTTTCGCCATTTTTTGTGAGCGCCACCCACACAGCAAAGACGAATGGCAGCCCCGTAAATTCGAGCCACTGTTGGCTCAGATCCCATTTGAGTTGGTATTGTCTCTCCATTTCAAAGACCTTATCGCCTATTGCCACAATCGCCTCACCATCGGATAGTTCGGCAGGGATTTCTGCGCACAGCTCAACAGATATCTTCCACCACTCTCGGCACAGCACTTCGCAGAGTTTCACCGAGGTTCGGGAGTGAGTATCGAGGTATATTTTTTTTATTTCGTGTAGCGGGGAGTTTGAGAGCATCACCACTGTTTCGACTTCTCCCGTAGCGGAGATGCAGTAGTTAGTGATTATTCTTGAGTCTGGGGGCAGCTGTGGCAGTGTGACAACTGGCACCAGTGCGATGTCGCACTCGCCCTTCAGAGCAATTTCAGCGCACTGCGCAGGTGGGCACAAATGCAGATGGGCGTGCAGCTCCACTGGTGCCACACACTCCATACCCCAGATGAAGGGTACCGTGTTCAGGTATTCTACAGCTATAACTCTCACCCGGTTCGTTCATTGCTTTTTCTCTTGTACTCTGACTGTTTAAAAAGATTCTGCACAAAGGTACTCTTTTTTTTAGATAAAAATTACAAAATGGCGTATTTTTTCATTACCTTTGTTGCCAGTAAGATATTTTTTTAATTAGTTTATACGTGTCACGCCAATGACCTGTTCACCAAAAGGGTGTGGCAAGGCCAGGAAGCCTGAGTGGCTAAAAATCCGACTACCACAGAGCAAGGATTATGCTCATGTGGCAGAGTTAGTACAAAGGCATGGTCTTAACACCATTTGCAGCAGTGGAAAGTGCCCAAACATTTCGCATTGCTGGGAGCGCCGCACCGCTACATTCATGATATGTGGGGACATCTGTACCCGCAACTGTCGTTTTTGCGCTACAAAGAGCGGGAAGCCTATGCCTCTGCTCGAAAGCGAACCTCAGAGCATTGCGCACTCGATCTCGGTTATGGGCATTCGACACGCTGTGATTACTTCGGTGGATAGGGATGATTTGCCTGATGGTGGAGCTGCTCATTGGGTGGCTACCGTAGAGGCGGTGAGGGCTCAGTGCCCAGAGACCACTATTGAGATTTTGATTCCTGATTTCGGCGGCAACGAGGCGCTCTTGGACGTAATCTTGGATGCTAAGGCAGACATCATTGGCCACAACCTCGAGACTGTGCGTCGCCTTACTCCTTCAGTGCGTTCGGTGGCGACTTACGAGGGTTCGTTGAGTGCGCTCACTTACCTGAGCAGCCGTGGAGCCGAAACAAAAAGCAGTATTATGGTGGGGCTTGGCGAGAGCTTTGACGAAGTAGTCGAGACCCTTCAAGACATATTCGATGCGGGAGTACGCCGCGTCACTCTGGGGCAGTACCTCCAGCCGACCAGAAACAACATTGAGGTGAGCGAGTATGTTCACCCCGACACCTTTGAGCTGTACGCTCAGAGGGCTAAACAAATAGGATTTCGCCACGTTGAGAGTGGGCCACTGGTTCGCTCCTCATACCACGCAAAAATGTAACGACAACCAATGAAAACAACGACCATAGAGAGAATAGAGCTGGGGGTGATGCCCTACACCGAGGCGTGGGAGCGCCAGCGGGTGTTGTTCGATGCTGTGGTGGCGGGCGAGCATGGCGGAGCGCTGTTATTTGTGGAGCATTCTCATGTCTACACGTTGGGCAAGAGCGGGGAGCGGGGCAATATGCTGGTGAGTGATACGTTTTTAGAGAGCATAGGGGCGGAGTTTGTGAGAGTGGATAGAGGTGGGGATATAACCTACCACGGCTATGGGCAGATAGTGGGATACCCGATTCTGAACCTCAGCGCCTTGGGGTTGTCGCTCAGAGAGTATATCTGGAAGTTGGAGCAGGTGATAATCGACACTGTTGCTCATTGGGGGATAGAGGCTGCACGTAAAGAGGGTGCTGTGGGAGTATGGCTGGAGGGGGGTGAGCAGGGTGCACGCAAGATTGCAGCTATTGGGGTGAGGGCATCGCGGGGGGTGACCATGCACGGTTTTGCACTGAATGTAACGACCGATTTGAGCTACTTCCGCCACATCAATCCCTGTGGGTTGACCCTGGGGGTGACATCGATTGAGAATGAGGGGGTGAGTGTGAGCATGGCAGAGGTGGAGGAGGTTTTGTGGGGTGAGTTCGTGAGGGTATTCGCCCTCTAACACTAACTTAATTTGAGTAATAAAAAATGATAACGATATGTATTGTAAAAAAAACTGGGTGTTCAACACAAGCACAACACCTCAGGAGGCAGCGACCTTTGCCGCCACCTTGGGCATTGAGCCACCCCTTGCCACGCTATTGTTGCAGCGCGGCATAAAAGACAAGCCGAGTGCAGAGCGGTTTTTCAACCCCTCGCTACTCCATTTCCACGACCCATTCCTGCTCAAGGACATGGATATAACCGTGGAGCGCATCACACAGGCCATCAAGGATGGTGAGACTGTGATGATTTACGGAGATTATGATGTGGACGGGACTACCTCCACGGCGTTGCTCTACAATTTTTTGGTGGATTATCTCCCCGTGGTGAAGTTCTACATTCCCGACCGCTACGTGGATGGGTACGGCATTTCGCAGCGAGGCATCGACTATGCCAAGGATTCGGGCGTAACGCTCATCATCACTGTTGACTGCGGCATCAAAGCCATCAAAGAGGTGGAGTATGCCAAGGAGCAGGGCATTGATTTCATCATCAGCGACCATCACCTTCCCGAGGAGATGCTTCCTGCGGCAGTGGCAGTTGTCGATCCCAAGCGGGTTGACTGCACCTACCCTTTCGAGGAGCTTTCGGGTTGTGGCGTGGCGTTCAAGATTGTGCAGGCGCTCGCAATGACCATGGGTGTTGAGATCGAACAGATTGCATATCTTCTCGACCTTGTGGTGGTGAGCATCGCAGCTGACATTGTGCCGCTGGTGGACGAGAACCGCACGTTGGCACACTTTGGCCTCGTTCAGCTCAACTCTCCGCACGCAAACCGTGGGTTAAGTGCGATTATCGACATCAGCGGGCTAAAGCGTGGAAACATAACCATCGAAGACATTATATTCAAGATTGGCCCTCGCATCAACGCTACGGGGCGCATGGAAATAGACATTGACCCCGAGGATCAGCGCGCACAGAGCGGCGGACGAAACGCCGTGAAGTTGATGACCGCAATCAATGACGACAAGGCTAAGAAGTATGTGGAGATTATCGAAGAGTTTAACTCCAAGCGCAAGAACGAAGATAGGCTTGTGACTATCGAGGCTCACGACCTCATTACGGGTGATCCCGAGTTGGAGAATCGCAGTTGTACGATTATCTACAAGCCTGAGTGGATGAAGGGTGTGATGGGCATTGTAGCCTCTCGCCTCATAGAGACCTACTACCGCCCCACAGTGGTGCTGACTCACAGCAACGGGATGATAACTGGTTCGGCACGCTCCATTCCAGGTTTTGACCTCTATGCTGCCGTGGAGAGTTGTGCCGATTTGCTCCGCAATTTTGGCGGGCACACCTACGCTGTGGGATTGACCATGGACCCTGAGAATTACGAAGAGTTTTGCGTACGCTTTGAGAGCTACGTCACCCAGAACATAAAGCAAGAGCGCATGGAGCAAAACGTTGCTGTGGATATGGAGCTCAACATTACGGAGATCACTCCGCAATTCCGCCGCAGTTTGGAACGCCTTGCGCCTTTTGGCCCAGGGAATCCATCGCCAGTGTTTGTTTCTCGCGGGGTGCGTGACAATGGTTCGGCACGCAAGGTGGGTGTTGGTGGCGAGCACCTGCGCCTGACGCTCTACGAAACTCCCTACCCGCTCAAAACTATCGAGGCCATTGGTTTTTCGATGAGCGAGTTTTACCCACATTTTGTTTCGGGGGGCAGTGCAGATGTGTGCTACACCATCTCGGAGAATCACTACGGCAGACGCATCACTCCTCAGCTAAAGATCAAGGATATCTGCACTCAAGAGTTGTTGTAGGGCGAGAAACAAAATTGGTGGTAGTGTTGTGAAAAATCCAAATTACGATAATAAGTTGGACAGAAGACGGGAACTTTCTCGTTCGATGCTTGGCAGCGCAAAGTGGCTATACTCCATTTTCACCATCCTCAGCATCTTGATTATCATCAAGATTATCGTCATTCAGGTGGGCACCAGCGGCGACGAGCTTCGTTCCATGGGCGAGCAATACTCCTTTCGATCTGAGCGCATAGAGGCGGTTCGTGGCAACATTCTTGCCGACGATCAACGCATACTATCCACCTCGATTCCCTACTATGAGTTGCGCATGGACTTTGCCACTCCAGGGATGGAGTCCGAGTTTTTCGAGTCGAATGTGGGTGCTCTTGCCGCATCACTCTCCACTTTTTTTGGCGACACCACTGCCGCCGCCTACGAGACGGATCTGCGAGAGGCTCGCACAGAGCGCAAGCGCTATCATCGCATTGCTCCTCGCCGCGTCAACTTCGTGGAGCTACAACAAATCAAAACTTTCCCTATCATCTGCGAAGGAGTTCGCAAGAGCGGTTTTATCGCCGAGTCGACCTATCGCCGAATGCGCCCCTATGGCGACCTGGCTATGCGTACTATTGGTTTTGTCAACGCCAGCGGCACAAAGTTAGGTATTGAGGGTTCATTCGACGATGGGCTCAATGGGCTTGCGGGGCTCACCGTGAAGCAAAAAATATCGGGTAGTTTCTGGATTCCCATCCAAAGCCGCCTGAACATAGATCCCGTTGATGGAATGGACGTAAAAACCACCATTAACATTGAGATACAGAGCATTGTGCAGAGCGAGCTGCACAGTCGAATCCAAGAGATTGAGGCCGACTGGGGTACTGCAATAGTGATGGAGGTTGCCACGGGTCATATCAAGGCCATTGCCAATGTCACTCGCAAGCGAAATGGCGAATTGGTGGAGGACTATAATTATGCCGTGGGGATGAGCCAAGAGCCTGGCTCCACATTCAAGCTACCCGTGCTCATGACTCTACTCGATGACGGTAAGATATCGCTCGATGATAAGTTCGACACCGAAGGCGGCACGGTAATGATTGGCAGGGCACGGGTGACAGATGTTCGCCGTGGCGGGCATGGCGTTATCACTCTGAGGGAGATTTTCGAGCAGTCTTCGAACATCGGCATGGCAAAGGCTGTGGAGAAGGTGTACAGCGAGGATGAGTCACGTTTTGTGGACGAGATTCTGGATTTTGGTTTCGACAAAAACTCTGGTCTGCACGTCAGCGGCGAGCCCCACCCCACAATCAAGCACCCTCGTGTTAGGGGTAGCGGCTGGGATGGCACTTCAATGACTATGATGAGCTATGGTTATGCCCTGAGAGTCACACCTCTACAAACTCTCACGCTCTACAACGCTGTGGCCAACGGTGGCCGCATGATGAGGCCAATGCTGGTGAGCGAACTGCAGCGCAAGGGCGAAACCGTAAAGACCTTCCCCACTGAGGTCATCAAAGAACAGATAGCCACGCCTGAAACTATCCGCGAGGTGCAGCATGCACTGGAATCGGTGGTAAAGAATGGCACGGCGCGCTCGCTGCAAAACCCATACTTTAGCTCGGCAGCAAAGACCGGCACAGCACAGATTGCCATTGGTCGCAGCGGTTATAAGACAGCAGATGGTTCACGCCACTACCTTGGCTCGGTGGCTGGTTATTTCCCTGCCGACAACCCCAAGTACTCCATTATCGTGGCCTTCAAGACCTTCTACAAGGCGGGTTCGGGCAGAGCATACTACGGCGGGCAACTTGCGGCTCCGCTTTTCAAGAGCATATCGGAGCGAATTTATAACTCCTCCTATGAATTTCTTACGCCGTACAGCGGCAATGATAATTTCGCCCCCCAAGAACACAAGGAGCACGCCATCGTTGCAGAGGAGGTTGATTCGCTCGGGATACCTAATGTGATGGGCATGAGTTTCGACGATGCTCTGAGCGCGCTGGAGCAAAGGGGTTTCGACGTCCACAGCAGTGGCGTTGGCAAGGTCTCGAATGTTGAGCCAATAGTGGATAGCGTGGGGCAGGTGCACCACATCAACATCACTCTCTCAAACAAAAAGAGCGCAAAAAAGAGTCCGCCTAAAAAGTAAAGCGGCAGAGCACAGAGACTCTATGATTGATAGATAGCGGAAGCATCTCAGTACTTCTGTATTGGTTATCCCAGTTCTCCATCCAGTTCGCACCGCTGTAAGCGTATTCGAGTCCAAAGCTAAGTTTTTCGTAGTGATACCACGCTCGCGGAGCAATCGTAAAGTAGTTTTTAACACCAGCTGTTAGTCCCGTGCTTTGCATTTCGGATAGGGCGACAGGGTTGTTTGCTCCGAGGTTATTTTGGAACCCTCCAAAGATACCAAATTCAAAGCCATCGTAGTTTTGCGAGGCGAGGTCGAGCCACAGCGACATGGTGTTCATCGTTTCGTAGCCATCGAGGCTGAGGGTTGGCGCAAAGCCACCAAGCATCCCCAGCGTAGAGAGGTCGCCACCATAGAGCACTCCGCCACGCACCGAGCCCACGGACTCAAAAGTAGCACGCCCCATCACTCCGCCATAGAAGGCATTAACCCTTGCATCCGAGGAAACCACATCGAGTTTGGGCAGCAGGGATTTGTAGCCGAGAATCGCAGCAATGGTATTTTTTGCGGGATTGCCCACTGCCACTCTGAGCGAGAGGTCAGGAGTCATTGCATTTGCTTGCCATTGGTACTGGTCGCCCCAGAACATCGAGGCGGCAAGGTCCATCTTCACAAGCCCATCGGCGAGGAGCTGAGTGAATCGGAATTGTATTGGTCTTGAGAGCACGCTGTAAGGGTATCCGCTGCCGAAAGTCACTGTTGGAGCTGCAATCTCTTCGTAGAGCGAGAGGTGTGTGGTCTGCCCAAAGAGCAGTTGGCTATTGCCCAGTGTGAGTCGTCCATAGGCGTGTCGGAGCCTAAAGCCTAAGATTGCGGCACCGTTGGGGTTGAGAAAATCCACCTCCACATAGCCCATCACGCTGTTCTCTTGGTTGAGTTCCAGGCTTCCACCAATGCCCACACGGCTGCTTGCCACGTTGAATCGCATTTGTGGCGAGTAGGTTGTCTCCAGGTTTCCCATATCGGGGCGAGCAGGCATTATGTATTGCACTCCGTTGAAGAGGCTAAGGGTTTGTTGCGAGTCGAACAGAGCATAGGCATCTACTCGGCCGTTGAGCCATAGTTTGTATTTGCTCTGCGAGGTGGAGTCTTTGGAGGTCTTTATATCTGTGGCGTGAGCGCTATGTATTGTAGTTGCAAGTAGCAGTAGTGTAAAGAATTTTTTCATACGGCAAATGTGTTAAGTGATTTAGATTTTGCACCAATTTTGCGGGGGAAAGTGTACTGAATGGTGAGGCAAATATAAGAATTACTTGATAAACCGTAACAATTATTGCGTATTTTTTGCTATCTTCGTAGCTGGAATCAAATTGAGAACAACCAAAAACCGACAATAAAATGGATATTACAAAGATGCCTCTAAGCGGGGCTACACGTACCGAACACGACCTTTTGGGTAACAAAGAAGTGCCTGTTGAGTATTATTTCGGAGTGCAGACGATGCGAGCCATGGAGAATTTCCACATCTCACGTGTGCGTTTACATTTTTTTCCTGCTCTGATCCAGGGTCTGGCCATAGTCAAGGAGGCGGCGGCGATGGCAAATCGCGACCTCGGGTTGCTCGACCACGACAAGGCAGCGGCTATTATCCAAGCCTGCCAGGAGGTTCGCAGAGGTCAACTCCAAGACCACTTCGTAGTGGATATGGTTCAGGGCGGCGCTGGCACCTCCACCAACATGAATGCTAACGAGGTTATTGCCAACAGAGCCCTTGAGATACTGGGCTACGGCAAGGGTAATTACGCAGTTATCCACCCCAACAACCACGTGAATCTCAGCCAGTCCACCAACGATGCCTACCCCACGGCAGTTAAGTTGGCTTTACTTTTTTCGACCCAGCGACTCATCGATCAAATCGACCCACTGGTTAGTTCTCTGGAGGCTAAGGGCGAGGAGTTTGCGGATGTCATCAAGATGGGTCGCACTCAGCTCCAAGACGCAGTGCCTATGACTTTGGGTCAAGAGTTCGGGGCATATGCTGCAAACATCAAAGAGGAGGTGGCTCGTTTGACCTCCAATGCTCGCCTCTTCTTCGAGGTGAACATGGGTGCAACCGCCATTGGCACGGGCATCAACTCCGACCCAGACTACACTCCTCTGTGCGTGAAGTACCTTCAGGACATATCTGGTTTTGATATCAAAGCGGCCGAGAACATGA
Organism: uncultured Rikenellaceae bacterium; assembly: GCA_964370175.1. Taxonomy (GTDB): domain Bacteria; phylum Bacteroidota; class Bacteroidia; order Bacteroidales; family Rikenellaceae; genus Mucinivorans. Next base: position 24,487 of record CAYJIF010000014.1, on the reverse strand, counting down.
TCGAGGCAACCAACGATACGGGAGCATTTGTGATTTTCTCTTCGGCTGTGAAGCGACTCGCCGTGAAGCTCTCGAAGCTGTGCAACGACCTTCGACTACTCAGCAGTGGTCCTCGATGCGGACTCGGCGAGATTAACCTCCCGCCAATGCAGCCAGGCTCGACAATCATGCCAGGGAAAGTCAACCCTGTTATTCCAGAGGTGGTGAACCAGGTTGCTTTCAAGGTCTTTGGCAACGATCTCACGGTGACTTTTGCCGCTGAGGCGGGGCAGCTCGAACTCAACGTAATGGAGCCGATTATCGTCCATTCGCTCTTCGAGAGCATCGAGATGCTGTGCAATGCCATGGAGACCCTACGCATTAAGTGTATTGACGGCATTACGGCAAACGTCGAGCACCTCAAAAATAAGGTTCACAATAGCATTGGGCTTGTTACGGCATTGAATCCATACCTGGGATATGATGTATCGACCGAGCTTGCGGCCACTGCTCTTGCCACTGGGCGAGGCGTGTACGAGTTGGTGCTGGAGAAAGGGTTGATGAGCAAGGAAGAGCTTGACGATGTGCTCAAGCCCGAAAACATGGTGCAACCACGCAAGTTCCACCACAAATAACCTTTTTTTGGGAGGGGGGTGCGCGCGTGTGCTTACATGCTCACGACAGCCACTCTTCGAAAAAGCCATTCACAACAACCCGCCTCGACACTCGTTGAGGCGGGTTGTTGCTCTGCGCCCCATCACTACTTCAAAAACAGTGCCTATACCCCACCCCGTCAGAACTCCACAATGAGGCTAAAATTGCCTCGAAAAACCAACAAATAGAAGCCGTCACCGACCACTTACCTTTACAAAAAAAGAGCTTTAAGTGCGAAAAAAAAATCTGGTGATAAATCCTGCATATAAAATAGGTGTTTTTTTTCAAAAAAATGTTACCTTTGCAGTTTCTAAAGAACGATATGGAGAAAACAAACACAAACAGGTATGCTGGTCGCGGTGTATCCTCGGCAAAAGAGGACGTGCATAGCGCCATCGAAAAGATAGACAAAGGTCTCTTCCCAGGGGCGTTTTGCAAAGTCGTACCCGACTATTTGACCATGAGCCCAGAGCACTGCATCATTATGCACGCCGATGGCGCAGGCACAAAGTCCTCGCTCGCCTATGCAGCGTGGAAAGAGAGTGGCAATTTAGATTTCTGGCGAGGCATCGCCATCGATGCTATTGTGATGAACACCGACGACCTACTGTGCGTTGGAGCCACCTCGGGCATCACCATCAGTTCGACCATTGGACGCAACAAAGGCAAGATTCCTGGCGAAGTAATCAAAGCTATTATCGAGGGCTCTGAGGAGTTTTTGGCCACTATGCGCTCGTATGGCGTGGAGATTTACTCCACCGGAGGCGAGACAGCTGACGTGGGGGACTTGGTGCGCACCATTATTGTGGACAGCACTGTGACGGCTCGCATGCGCCGTGACGAGGTTATCTCCACCCAAGGCATTACCGCTGGCAAAGTCATAGTAGGACTGAGCAGCTACGGGCAGGCGGTCTACGAAAAAAGCTATAACTCGGGTATGGGCAGCAATGGGCTGACCTCTGCTCGCCACGATGTTTTTCACAGTTCTGTTGGCGAGAAATACCCTGAGACCTACGATGCGGACATTCCACACGAGCTGGTGTACAGCGGCAGCTACAAACTCGACGACCCAATAGCGGGTACGCCTCTGACTGCGGCCGAACTGGTACTCAGCCCCACGCGTACTTACGCACCCGTGATTGTAGAGGTGCTCAAGAATGTTTCGCGCGATAAGATTGGCGGTATTGTCCATTGCAGCGGCGGCGGACAGACCAAAGTATTGCATTTCTCCTCCAAGGAGGTGCACGTGGTGAAAGACAACCTATTGGAAATCCCACCACTATTCAACATCATTCAACACGAGTCGCAAACTCCGTGGGAGGAGATGTTCAAGGTCTTCAACATGGGGCACCGCATGGAGCTCTACGTGGATGAGGATGTGGCGCAGGAGATTGTGGATATTAGCCGCAGCTTTGGCGTGGATGCACAGGTTATTGGTAGAGTGGAGAGCGCTGTCGAGGGTTCGCCACGCTTGACCATCAAGTCCAAAGGCTGTAGCTACGAATATTTGTAACAATTGTAAAGAAACGAAAAAAAGAGATATATAATTTTTTAATATTTTAAAAGTGATGTCAAAAACGACTTCAAATATCGGGTCTGCGGCTGGGAACAACAAAGTTCTCAAGATTAATCGCGGGCTGGATATTAAATTGGTTGGCGAGGCGGAAAAGGTACTCACCAAAGCTCCCGTGGCAAAGCTCTACGGTATTGACCCCGACGAATTTGTGGGCATTACCCCAAAGATGCTTGTTGCAGTGGGCGATGCGGTGCAGATTGGCACGCCACTATTTTTCAGCAAGAACAACGCCGAAGTGCTATTCACTTCGCCTGTGGCAGGAGTGGTAAAGGAGATTAACCGTGGCGAGAGACGCAAGATACTAAGCGTTGTGGTCGAGGCGAGCGAAGAGCAAAGCGCCGTTGAGTTTGGTGCGCTAAGCCCAGATGCCTCTGCCCAAGAGATTAAAGAGCGATTGCTCACGGCAGGCTACTGGCCGATGATTATCCGCCGCCCGTACGGTATCATAGCCGACCCGACGGAAACTCCACGAGATATTTTCATTTCGGCAGTGGACACAAATCCACTGGGCGTGGATTTCGACTTTGTGTTGCAAAACGAGCAGGAGAACCTCACCGCTGGCATCAAAGCTCTGAGCAAACTAACCACAGGCAAAGTGCACGTGGGCGTACCTTTCGAGAGCAACGCAGGCACACTCACCAAGATTGAGGGGGCAAGCGTACACCTCGTAAAAGGCAAGCACCCGGCAGGAAACGTCGGAGTGCAAATCGAAAAAATCGCTCCTATTAATAAAGGAGAGGTTGTGTGGACAGTGAATGCCACTCAGGTAGCGATGATAGGCCGTCTGCTCAAAGAGGGCAAAGCCAACTTCGAGAAGCAAGTAGCATTTGTGGGTAGCTGTGCGAATCGCCCACACTATTATAGAGTAATCAGCGGCGCACAAGTTAGCAGCATGTGCGGCGATAACATCAACGCCAAGGCGAGCAAGACTGGCAACGTCCGCCTCATCAATGGCAACGTGCTCACTGGGCGCACCACCGCTGCAGAGGGCTACGTGGGTTACTACAACAATGTGGTGAGTGCCATAGCCGAGGGTGATTACTATGAGTTTGCAGGTTGGGCAATGCCTCGCCTCAATAAATTCTCGGTGTCGAAGAGCTACTTTTCGTGGCTGACTCCCAACAAGAAGTACAAAGGTGACACAAACCTCAATGGCGGCGAAAGAGCTTTCATCGTCAACGAAGTGTACAATAGCGTCATGCCTATGAATATTCTACCTGTTCACCTACTCAAAGCCATCATTGCACAGGATATTGACAAGATGGAGGAGTTGGGCATCTACGAAGTGGTGGAAGAAGACGTGGCACTATGCGAATTTGTCTGCCCCAGCAAGATTGAGTGGCAAGACACCCTGCGCAAAGGGCTTGACTATATGATTAAAAACGCTTAACAATCAGGTACGACAACAGATATGAAAGGACTTAGAAAACAACTTGATAAAATCAAACCTACCTTCAGCAAGGGTGGTAAACTGTCGTGGTTGCACTCCACCTTCGATGGTTTCGAGACTTTCCTCTTTGTGCCCAACACGGTGACAAAGAAGGGCGCGCACCTGCGTGACGCTATGGACACAAAGCGATTGATGTCAATGGTAGTTATTGCACTTATCCCTGCACTACTATTCGGGATGTTCAATGTGGGCTACCAAAACTCATTAGCATTTGGGCTGGAGCGCTCTATATTTGGAGATTTCTGGTACGGTTTCTTGGAGATGCTCCCATTGATTATAGTATCGTATGTGGTAGGGTTGGGCATCGAATTTGCTTTTGCCCAGAAACGCGGGCACGAAATCAATGAGGGTTTTTTGGTGAGCGGACTGCTCATCCCAATGATTATGCCCATCGACGTACCACTATGGATGGTAGCCGTGGCCACAGCATTTGCCGTGGTGATTGGCAAGGAGGTCTTTGGTGGCACGGGTATGAATATTTTCAACCCTGCTCTTTTGGCGCGCGCCTTTGTGTTTTTCGCCTACCCTACTTCGATTTCAGGCAACACAATTTGGGTTTCGGGCCTAAGCACTGGCACTCCAGTGGATGGCTACTCGGGAGCGACTCCGCTTGCCGACGCAGCCGAGGCACTCAGCACCGGAGCAACTACTATTAACTATGGCGGCACCTCCGCAATGGATTGGTTCATTGGGCTTGTTCCAGGCTCAATTGGCGAGACTTCGACACTTGCGATTCTGCTCGGTGCAGCATTTTTGTTGTTCACCGGCGTTGCGTCATTTAGAATCATGTTTGCAACCTTCGCGGGTGGATTCCTCACAGGCTTGCTTTTCAACGCCTTGGGCACCAACGTGTACATGGATATGCCAGCATACTACCACCTACTACTCGGCGGTTTTGCGTTCGGAGCAGTATTCATGGCAACAGATCCTGTGACCAGCGCGCAAACTTCCACCGGTAAGTGGATTTATGGCCTGCTCATCGGTGCACTGGCCGTAGCCATCAGAGTGCTCAACCCTGGTTATCCAGAGGGAATGATGCTCGCCATTCTATTTATGAATGCAATGGCTCCGCTAATTGACCACTATGTGGTGGCAGGCAATATCAACGCTCGCAAGAAACGCGCGCTAAGTGTAAAGAAGTCCTAACGCAGGTAAAAAAACAAAGTCAATCAACACAGCGATGAATAAGAATAAAAATAGCTATATTATCCTCTACGCCACAGTTCTTGTTGTGGTAGTAGCAGCAGTGCTGAGCTTTGCGGCGATTTCGCTCAAGCCTATGCAGCAAGAAAACATTAAAATCGAGAAGATGGGCGCAATTCTAAATTCTATTGGCGAGGGCCAAGAGGCAGATAGCGCACCACAAGGCAAAGCCGCATACATCGAAGAAGAGTACTCGAAATATATCGTAGACGCTTTTTGCGTGGATGCTCAAGGCGAGCGAGTGGAGGGTGCAGACGCATTCGGCGTGCTGGACAACCTGACGGAGGCTTTCGCAACAAAGAGCAATATGCCCGTTTTCGAGGCAAAACTCCCCGACGGCAGCAAACTCTACGTGGTTGCAACCTACGGCAAAGGACTCTGGGGTCCAGTGTGGGGGTACGTTGCACTGAACAGCGATTGCAACAGTGTCTATGGCGTGGTGCTCGACCATAAGAGCGAAACTCCAGGGCTTGGTGCCGAGATCGCCACTAAACCCTTTACCGATCAATTCGTTGGCAAGGAGATCTTCTCTGAGGGCGAGTACGTGGGTATCACCCTAACCAAAGGCGCTGGCTCGTCGGCGGGCAATCCCAATGCAGTGGATGGAATTACAGGTGGCACAATCACGGGCAATGGTGTGAGCGAGATGCTTGTGCGCTGCCTTGGCGACTACGTTCCGTTCTTCGAAAAAGTAAAAGAATAATTCTCATAGAACCTCCTCATTTAACAGCAAAAATAAACAATGGCACTACTTAGTAAAAAAAATAGAGACATTTTTCTTGCCCCCTTTAGCAAGGACAACCCAGTTATTGTTCAGATTCTGGGTATATGTTCGGCACTGGCGGTAACCGCAAAACTCAAACCAGCGTTCGTTATGGCGCTATCGGTGATTGCGGTGACCACGCTCGCAAACTTTGTGATCTCGCTACTGCGCAACACCGTCCCACCACGTATCCGCATCATCGTGCAACTCGTTGTGGTTGCAGCACTCGTAATCCTGGTAGACCAAATCCTCAAAGCCTTTGTCTACGACGTGAGCAAGCAACTATCCGTGTTTGTGGGACTCATCATCACCAACTGTATTATCATGGGTCGCCTCGAAGCCTTTGCAATGGGCAACAAGCCTTTCCCATCTGTATTGGACGGTTTTGGTAGCGGTATTGGGTATGGTTTAGTTCTCATCATCGTGGGTTTTTTCCGCGAGTTGCTCGGTTCGGGCACACTGTGGGGCTATCAGGTAATCCCTGATTCGTTCTACGAGGCTGGCTATGTGAACAACGGTTTTGTGATTCTCCCACCAATGGCGCTCATCATCGTGGGTATCATCATCTGGGTGCACCGCAGCAAAAACAAAGAACTTCAAGAGAAATAGAAATTTTAGACTATGTAACTAACCTAAGGGGCGAAGGACACAAAGAGCGGGGGGATAAATTTTCAAGATTAAAGTAAGCAAAAATGGAAAATCTACTAAGTATATTTGTAAAGTCGATATTCATCGACAATATGGTATTCGCGTTCTTCTTCGGGATGTGTTCGTACATCGCCGTGTCGAAGACCGTGAAGACAGCAATGGGTATGGGACTCGCCGTAATCTTTGTGATGATAGTGACCGTGCCGGTGAACTACCTGCTCACCGAGTATGTGCTCTCGCCAGGAGCGCTGGTGTGGGTATCGCCCGAGATGGCGGATGTTGACCTGAGCTTTTTGAGCTTCATTATCTTCATCGCCGTGATTGCCTCTATCGTGCAACTCGTGGAGATGGTCATCGAGAAGTTCGCCCCTGCGCTATACTCGTCACTGGGTATTTTCCTGCCGCTAATTGCCGTGAACTGTGCGATTCTTGGGGGTTCGCTCTTCATGCAGGAGAGAGCCTACGCAAGCGTTGCCGAAGCTTCTGTATTTGCACTTGGATCGGGCATTGGGTGGTGGCTTGCCATCATCGGCATTGCAGCCATCAGAGAGAAGCTAACCTATTCTAACGTTCCTGGAGCACTCAAGGGCGCGGGTATCACCTTCATTGTCACAGGTTTGATGGGTATGGCCTTTATGATATTTATGGGTATTCAGCTATAAGCTATTTTAGTAGCATTTAAGATAAATAAGAGCAAACGAAAAAGAAGTAGAAAAAGAAGAACAAAAATATGGATTATTCAGTTATAATTGCAGCGATTCTTGCATTTTTGGCAATAGTACTCTTACTGGTAGTGGTGCTACTCTATGCTAAGAGCAAACTAACTCCAAGTGGAGCGGTGACTCTGGACATCAACGACGGTGAGCGCAGCCTTACGGTCGATGCTGGTTCGACACTGCTCACCACTCTGAGCGAACAGGGTATTTTCTTACCATCGGCATGCGGTGGTGGTGGTTCGTGTGGAATGTGTAAAGTTCAGGTGCTGGAGGGCGGCGGAGAAATCCTCCCCACCGAGACCAACTTCTTTACCCGCAAAGAGCAACAAGAAAAGTGGAGACTCGGTTGCCAAGTGAAGGTGAAAGAGAGCATGAAACTACACATCGAGCCAGAAGTACTGGGCGTTAAGAAGTGGGAATGCGAAGTGGTGAGCAACAATAACGTTGCTACTTTCATCAAAGAATTTGTGGTGAAACTCCCTGAGGGCGAGAGCCTTAACTTTAAAGCGGGGGGGTATATCCAAATTGACGTGCCTAAGTACGACATCGACTTCTCGAAAGACATTGACGTGGAAGATCAGTATCGTGGAGATTGGGACGCTATGAAGATCTGGGATCTCAAAGCAGTAAATAAAGAGGAGACATACCGTGCGTACTCTATGGCGAACCACCCAGCAGAAGGGAATATCATTATGCTGAATATTCGTATTGCCACTCCACCTTGGGATCGTGCTGCCAACGGCTTTGCAAATGTTGCTCCTGGGGTATGTTCGAGCTACATTTTCTCGCGCAAGCCTGGCGACAAGGTAACCATTTCGGGCCCTTACGGCGAGTTCTTTATGCGCGAAACTACCAACGAAAAGATGTTTATCGGTGGTGGAGCAGGTATGGCGCCAATGCGTTCGCACATTTTCGATTTGTTCTTGACCAAAAAATATGGTGGCAAAGCTACCTTCTGGTACGGCGCACGCTCGCTTCGCGAGATGTTCTACAAAGAGGACTACGACCATATCTCAGCTGAGTTCCCTAACTTCAACTACACGGTTGCACTTAGCGAACCTCTGCCCGAGGACAACTGGACTGGTAAGACTGGTTTCATCCACCAAGTACTATATGATGAGTACTTGAGCACTCACCCTGCTCCAGAAGATATTGAATACTACTTGTGTGGTCCTGGCCCGATGATCAATGCTGTTGTGAACATGCTTGATTCGCTTGGCGTGCCACCAGAGAACATAATGTTTGACGATTTCGGTAGCTAAACTACCTGAATCACGAATGAAGAGAAGAATAATTACGAGATTATTATATATTGAAATATGAGTGAACAAGAAATAAATGGAAGCGAGCAGACCACTGGTACTCAAAGAGTAATCAAGGTCAACATCGAGGAGGAAATGAAGACGGCATATATCGACTACTCTATGTCGGTTATCGTTTCGCGTGCACTGCCCGATGTTAGGGATGGTATGAAGCCTGTGCACAGGCGGATTTTGTATGGTATGGCAAATGAGTTGAACCTCTACTCGGACAAACCATTCAAGAAGTCTGCTCGTATTGTCGGGGATGTGATGGGTAAGTATCACCCGCACGGCGACAGTTCGGTCTACGACGCAATGGTGCGTATGGCACAGGAGTGGAGCATGCGCTACCAACTCGTGGATGGCCAAGGAAACTTTGGTTCGGTGGACGGCGACAGCCCAGCTGCTATGCGTTACACCGAGGCAAGGATGAAAAAAATCTCGGACGAGGTAATGGCAGATATCGACAAGGAGACTGTCAATTTTTCGCTTAACTTCGACGATTCGCTCGAAGAGCCTACGGTGCTCCCAACTCGCATACCACTGCTACTGGTCAATGGAGCCAGCGGTATTGCCGTGGGTATGGCAACCAATATGCCTCCACACAACCTCACTGATACGATTTCGGCAGTAAATGCCTATATTGATAATCCAGACATTGAGATTGACGATCTTATCCCCATAATCAAAGCTCCTGACTTTCCTACTGGCGGTATAATCTACGGTTACGAGGGTGTCAAAGAGTCCTACCACACTGGTAGAGGTCGCGTGGTGATGCGTGCCAAGACCGAGATAGAACACACCGCATCGGGCAGAGAGTGCATCATCGTAAAGGAGATTCCCTATATGGTGAATAAGGCTGAGATGATTTCAAAAATCGGCGATCTGATAAATGACAAGAAGATTGAGGGTATTTCCTATATCAATGACGAGAGTGACCGCCGTGGTATGCGAATTGTGATCATCCTCAAGAGCGATGCCATAGCAAATGTTGTGCTGAACAACCTGTACAAGCACACCGCAATGCAGAGCTCATTTTCGGTGAACAACATTGCACTTGTGGACGGTCGTCCACGAGCGCTGAACCTCAAACAGCTTATCAAGTACTTCGTTCGTCACCGCCACGATGTGGTATATCGCCGCACGCAGTACGAACTGCGCAAGGCCGAGGAGCGTGCTCACATTTTGGAGGGACTATTGATTGCTCAAGATAACATTGACGAGGTAATTTCAATTATCCGTGCTGCGGCCAACACCGAGGCTGCAAAGAATGCACTGATCGAGCGTTTTGGTCTGAGCGACCTTCAGGTCACAGCCATCGTGGAGATGCGCCTGCGTGCACTCACAGGGCTGGAGCGCAATAAGCTACAAGCTGAATTCGAGGAGCTTCAGAACAAAATCAAGTACTACAACGAGCTGCTCAGCGACGAGGCTATGCGTTATGCCCTTATCAAAGAGGAGTTGCTGGAAATTCAGCAGAGATATGGCGATGAGCGCCGCACCGAGATTGTGCTAAGCTCTGCGGAGTTCAACCCCGAGGATTTCTATGCAGACGAAGAGGTGGTAATCACCATCTCGCATATGGGCTACATCAAGCGCACGCCACTGAGCGAATATCGCATCCAAAGCCGTGGCGGTGTGGGTTCTAAGGGTTCGGCCACCAGGGATGAGGATTTCATCGAACACGTATACGTTGCCACAATGCACAACACCATGATGTTCTTCACCGAGAAGGGGCGTTGCTATTGGCTAAAAGTGTACGAGATTCCCGAAGGCAGCAAAACCAGCAAAGGTCGTGCAATACAGAACGTGATTAACATCGAGCCAGATGATAAAGTACGAGCTTACATCAACGTCAAAAAGCTCAACGATGCTGAGTACATCAACAGCAATTACATTATCATGTGTACCAAAGAGGGGCTTATCAAGAAGACTAAGCTTGAGGCGTATTCTCGCCCACGTGTGAATGGTGTGAACGCTATTAGTTTCCGTGAGGGTGATGAGCTAATCGAGGCAAGACTCACAAGCGGTAATTCGGAGGTCGTACTCGCATCACGAGGCGGCAAGTCTGTTCGCTTCAACGAGAGCGCCACACGTGCCATTGGTCGCACGGCGAGCGGCGTGCGTGGTATAAATCTTGAGAGTGGTGACGAGGTTATCGGCATGCTCACCGTAGAGCCCGAAAGCGGCAAAGATATCTTTGTGGTTACCGAGAATGGTATGGGTAAGCGCACCGATGTAGAGGAGTATCGCCTGCAGAGCCGTGGTGGTAAGGGAGTTAAAGCTCTCAACGTCACAGAGAAAACGGGCAAGCTGGTATCCATTCAGTTGGTGAGCGACGAGGACGACCTTATTATCATCAACCGTTCGGGAATCACGATTCGCACCCGCGTGAGCGAGATTCGCCAAACAGGCCGCGCTACTCAAGGCGTAAGAGTCATTGCTCTGAGGGGCGAGGACAGCATTGCATCCGTTATTGCGGTTCCACGCAGCGAAGAAGCTGAGGAAGAAACCACAATGACCGAGACTAACGGCACAGAAGAAACAACTGAGACACAAATTCAAACAACTACTGTTGAGGTAGAAACAAACGACAATAACTAAACGATAATTACAAAGATGAAAAAACTACTTTTAATTGCCCTTTTCGCCTCTATTAGTTTTGCAGGCGTGGCACAAAAAACAAACACTACTGCTGTTGAGAAAAAACTTGAGCGTAGTGACAAAGCTATCGCTGACGAAAGAAAAGCGAAAAACTTCAACGTATGGATTGATAGAGCCAATGTCCTTTTGGAAGCTGCTACTATCTACACTTCCAAACTACTTGCAGACTTCCCAGTAGCACAGGTAACTGGACCTTCAATGCTTGGCGAGCCAACATCTATCGAAGAAGAGACTGTTAGTGGTGTTGTGTACAGCAAGTACGTGTATCCAAAGATTGATCTTTTCGTGAACGCTCAAGGAAACATCGCTTTCTGGATTGCAAAAGAAGACCTGAGAGAAGATGTGCTAAACCTTGCTTACGACGCTCTTGCAAAGGCTAAAGAATTGAATGACAAGACTTTCGCCAGAAACAACAAAGTAAAAACTCTTATCGAAAACCTTACCTCTGAGTTCAGCACAGTGGGTCGCACCAATTACATGTTGGGCGCGCCGCTTGTGGGTGCAGAACTTTTCGAAGGCGCATTCAAGACTAAAGAGTTGGAAGGTGTGTTCGACACTATTTCGCTTTACTTCGCAGGTATTTGCTACTTCGAGGGCGGTGATTTCGAGAACGCTAAGAAGAAATTCGAGCACATGATTTCAGTTGGTGCATACGAAGATGGTATGAGCTACTTCTACCTTGCTGGCAGCCAAGAGAAACTCAACGAAACCAAAGAGGCAATTGCAACTTACGAAGCAGCATTCGAGAAATACCCATCTAACTCTTCTATCATGGGAGGCCTTATCAACGCTTATATTGCAAGCGATGAGAATCCAGAAAAACTGATTGAATTGATTAAGAAGGCTCAGGAAGTAGACCCAAGCAACGTGTCACTCTACTTGGTAGAGGCTCAAATCTGGGATAAAATCGGGAACAAAGAGAATGCCTATGCAGCTCTGAATATCGCAATGGAGAAAGACGCTCAGAACACTAACGCTCGCTACAACTACGCTGTGTTCAAGATCATGGAGTCTGACGCTATTGTGAACGAGGCTAATAAAGTGGATATCAACGACACTAAGACCTACGATGCGATGATGAAACAAGTTGAGGAGTTGCGCAAAGAGAGCATCGTGAAGCTCGAAGAGTGCTATGCTTTGGCACCAACAGACGCTAACTTCATCGACCTTCTTCGTCAAATGTACTTCGTGTGTCGTGACTACAACGATGGCGAGTATCAGAAAAAATACGATGAATTCAACGCTAAGCACCCAGCTCAGTAAGTTAATCAATCATAGAGAATAAGATTTTAGTTGGGCGAGCATACTTTTTGAGTTGTTCGCCCAACTTTGATATAAGATGCAAAGCGAAAAAGAGATAATAGAACAACTTGCTTCGGCAGGTTATGAGTACGGTTTCACTACCGACATTGAGACTCTAACCATTGGTAAGGGGCTGAGTGAGGATGTTGTGCGTTTGATTTCTTCCAAGAAGAATGAGCCCGAATGGATGTTAGAGTTTCGCCTCAAGGCATACGCCCACTGGCTGACGCTCGAAATGCCTACGTGGGCACATCTCAAAATCCCCCCGATTGATTTCCAAGAGGTCATCTACTACGCCGAACCCAAGCAACGCAAAGAGTTTGTGGAGGGTGAGGACGAAATCGACCCCAAACTCAAAGAGACTTTCGAAAAGCTCGGCGTACCCATAGACGAGCAAAAGATGCTCAGCGGTTATGCCGTTGATGCGGTTGTAGACTCGGTATCGGTGAAGACGACTTTCCAGAAGGAGTTGGCAGAAAAAGGCATTATTTTCTGTTCATTTTCGGAGGCTGTGCACAACCACCCCGAGCTAATCAAAAAATACATGGGCAGTGTTGTCCCCCACACTGACAATTACTTTGCGGCGCTCAACTCGGCGGTATTTTCCGACGGGTCGTTCTGCTACATTCCCAAGGGCGTTCGCTGCCCTATGGAGCTCAGCACATATTTCCGCATCAACGCTGCGGGAACGGGGCAATTCGAGCGCACGCTCATTGTTGCCGACAGTGACTCTTATGTGAGTTATCTGGAGGGCTGCACTGCTCCGATGAGAGAAGAGAATCAGCTCCACGCGGCCATCGTTGAGATTGTGGTTGAGCAGGATGCCGAGGTCAAATACTCTACCGTACAGAACTGGTATGCTGGCGATGAGAATGGTGTGGGAGGGGTTTATAATTTTGTGACTAAGCGTGGAATTTGCCGTGGCGACAGAGCTAAACTACGCTGGACTCAGGTTGAGACTGGTTCGGCCATCACGTGGAAGTATCCATCCTGCATATTGAAGGGCAAGCACAGCGTTGGGGAGTTTTACTCTGTTGCGCTCACGCGCGGCTACCAGCAGGCCGACACGGGCACCAAGATGATACACCTCGGCGAGGGTAGTCGTTCACGCGTTGTGAGCAAGGGTATTTCGGCGGGTCACTCCCAGAACTCCTACCGAGGGCTGACCAAGATAGCAAAAAACGCGGCTAATTGCCGCAACTATTCGCAGTGCGATTCGCTGCTCATAGGCAATAATTGTGGTGCCCACACCTTCCCCACGGTGGAGTGCGCCAATAATACGGGCATAGTCGAGCACGAGGCCTCGACTTCGAAGATCGGAGAACAACAGCTCTTCTACTGCTCGCAACGGGGCATAAGCACAGAGGATGCCGTAGGGCTTATCGTGGCAGGTTATGCTAAGGAGGTTTTGGAGCATTTGCCCATGGAATTTGCTGTGGAGTCCCAGAAACTACTATCACTATCGCTCGAGGGGAGCATTGGTTAGTAGAACCAAGCAACTACACACAGCGGACTCACACAAAGCTCCGCGCGACAATAAAAAAAAGAGAAGTGAACTATTATATACGATAATGTTAGAGATAAAGAATTTACACGCCAGAGTCGAGGGCAAAGAGATCCTAAAGGGATTGAATCTCAGGGTCAATGCCGGCGAGACTCACGCTATAATGGGCCCCAATGGGGCTGGCAAATCAACGCTTGCATCGGTTCTTGCCGGCAGCGAACGTTTTGAGGTAACCCAGGGTGAGATTATTTTCAGGGGCAAGAACCTCTTGGAGCTATCTGTTGAGGAGCGTGCCTCCGAGGGTCTTTTCCTTGGTTTTCAGTACCCTGTGGAGATTGCGGGGGTATCAATCACCTCGTTTTTGCGTTTGGCGCTGAACTCACAGCGCAAGTACCGAGGCGAAGAACCGATGAGTGCCTCTGCGTTTCTGAAGCACATGCGCTCCAAGGCCGAGGTGGTGGAGTTGAGCGATAAGCTGCTCAGCAGACCTGTGAACGAGGGTTTTTCGGGAGGCGAGAAGAAACGCAACGAGATTTTCCAGATGGCGGTTTTAGAGCCTCTGCTCGCTGTGTTGGACGAAACGGATAGCGGACTGGATATTGATGCGCTGCGCATTGTTGCCACTGGCATCGAAAAGCTCAAGAACCCCGAGCGTTCCAACATTGTTATCACTCACTATCAGCGACTTTTGGACTATATTGTCCCCGATTTCGTGCACATTCTCTACGACGGGCGCATCATTCGCACGGGCGGCAAGGAGTTGGCACTGGAGCTGGAAGAGATGGGATACAGCAATATTTTGTAACCATGAGGAGTATTACAGTACAGAGGGACGAGCACCAACGTGTGGTGATAAGTGGTGGCGAGGCACTCCATGTGGGGGTGCTGGGTGGTGGTGACTGCGAGGTGGTGGTGATGGGCGGTGGCGAGGTGTGCATAGAGCTACTGGAACAGGGTGCTGAATGTCGCATAGCGGGGATTGTCATAGCGGGCAAGCAGAATAGACACGAGGTTCAAAGCACGGTGAGGCATTTGGCTCCAAATTGCCAGAGTTCACAGTTGTTTCGTGCCGTGGTGAGCGAGCAAGCTCAAGTTCATTTCCACGGGATGATATATGTGGCGCAGGGTGCAGATGGTACCGTTGCGGTGCAGAATAGCGACAACATAATACTGAGCGATAGTGCCAAAGTCACTACCCTACCTCAGATGGAGATATATGCCGAGGATGTGAAGTGCAACCACGGCGCAACAGTGGGGCAACGGGACGAGCAGGCGCTATACTACATGCGCCAGAGGGGGATTCCACAGAGCGAGGCACAAAGACTGCTGCTTGAGAGTTTTTGCTACGGCATTGTGGGTGCTGACGACCCTGAGGTTGTGAGCTATATCGAAAAAATGACCAAAGAGCTATGAGTTTCAGAGTAAATAGCGCACGTGAGGATTTCCCCATCATCACCGACACGATGGTTTATGGCAAACCGTTGTGCTACTTGGACAGTGCCGCCACGGCGCAAAAGCCACGAGCGGTGATAGAGTGCGTGAACAATTTGCACAACAGCCTCAACGCTAATATCCATCGGGGGGTGCACTACCTTGCCGAACAGAGCACCTCGCGCTACGAGGAGGCACGACAGAGGGTTTGCGACTTTATTGGCGCGAGCAGTGTTCGCGAGGTGGTTTTCACCTCGGGGGCTACGGCGGGATTGAATTTGGTTGCACATTCGCTCTGCGAGATGGCGCTTGGCGCAGGGGACAACGTGGTGATAAGCCAAATGGAACACCACAGCAATATTGTGCCATGGCAATTGCAATGCGCACGATACGGCGCTGAACTCCGAGCCATTGAGGTTAGCCCCGAGGGGGAATTATCTGATTATAAGAAACTTATCGACGAACGCACACGAATAGTATCCATTACCCAAGCCTCCAACGTGCTGGGCGTGATGCCCGACCTATCCGCAATCATTACAAGAGCGCGCGAAGTTGGAGCCTACGTGGTGGTGGATGGCTGTCAGGGGGTTGTTCACGGCGGGGTTGATGTGAGCACGCTGGATTGCGATTTCTATGTTTTCTCTGGTCACAAGCTCTATGCACCCACTGGCATCGGCGTGCTGTGGGGCAGAGAAGAGGTGCTCGACAAGATGCCTCCGTATATGGGCGGTGGCGATATGATAAGCAGTGTTTCGCTGAGCGAGGGCTCGACGTGGGCTGAGCTTCCGTTGAAGTTCGAGGCTGGCACTTCAAACTACATTGGTGCCATCGGACTTGGCGAGGCTATCAACTATCTGAGCGATTTTGACCCCGCGGAGGTCGCCGTCTACGAGATGGAGCTATATTCACACTTCACCGCAGAGCTTAAGAGTAGGGTCGATGGGGTGAGAATCTACGGTGAGACAGAGCATAAGGCACCGTTGTGCAGTTTCAGCATTGAGGGAGTGTCGAGTTTCGACCTTGCCTCGATTATCGATAAGATGGGCGTGGCGATGCGTAGTGGCCAGCTATGTGCCGAGCCCTTAATGGAGCGTTGTGGAGTGCGTACACTCACGCGTGCTTCGTGGGCAATGTATAACAATATGGATGATAACCACCGTGCTATTGATGCGGTGATAAGGGCAGTGAAGATGCTACGTAGGTAGTAGTTCTTACTCATCACTTTTTAAAAGATATTATTTGTAAGCCCCCCCCTCCCCACCCACAGCAAAACAATTAACCAACTATCACACACACATACTTTATATATACTCCACACACAGAATGTTTATAGTAATCGAAGGGCTCGACGGAGCAGGCAAATCAACACAGGTTCAGAGGCTTATCGAGTGGTTCGAGTCTCAGGATCGCAGCGTAAAATATCTTCATTTCCCACGCTTTGACGCTCCCATCTACGGGGAGTTGATCGCAAAATTCCTCAGAGGGGAGTTTGGCGAGCTTGAGGCGGTGAACCCCTATCTCGTGGCGCTGCTCTATGCAGGCGACCGTGCCGAGGCTGCCGAGATGATACGCGGGTGGCTCCGCGCGGGCGAGGTGGTGGTATTGGATAGGTACGTGCTCAGCAACGTTGCCTACCAGTGTGCCAAAGAGAAGAATGACAAAGCCGCTCTGAAAGAATGGATACTCGATTTGGAGTACACCAAAAACGAGATTCCACGACCTGATGCCACAATATTTCTCAACGTTCCGTTCGACTTCACCAAGGCGAAATTAGAGGGCGAGCGCAAAGGCAATGATAGGGATTACTTGCAGGGCAGTCGTGATATTCACGAGGCATCTCTCACCTTCCAACAGCAGGTTCGAGAGGTTTATGTCAACCACCACGAACCAAACTACCACATTGTGGACTGTGCGGGTGATGGGGCTATGCTCCCTATCGAGGATATTGCGGCAAAGATTCTGTCAATTATCACATCAAAATAAAAAATGTCACAAAGATTCATATACACACTCTCACGTCTGGGAGTAGGGGCACTTTTACTCTTTTCGGGTTTTGCCAAGGGGATAAATCCCTTTGGGCTCTCCATCCAGTTTGGCGATTACTTCTCGGCAATGGGACTGGAGGCGCTGCTCCCTGCTGCACCACTATTCTCCGTTCTGCTGCCAATGGCGGAGATGACCCTGGGAGTGGTACTAATACTGGGTATTTACCGCCGAGTGGCGGCATGGGCATCGCTTGCTGTGATGTCATTTTTTACGCTACTGACCCTCTGGATTGCGCTCTATAACCCCGTGAGCGATTGCGGCTGCTTTGGCGACCTTTTTAAGATTTCTAACTGGGCAACATTCTACAAAAATTTGATATTCATGGCGCCCACGCTACACCTCTTCTGGTATCGCAGAGATGGGGAGGAACGACCATGGTGGCGAACGGTGGTGCTCATTGCCATTGCATGCGGATTCTTGCCGCTCCACGCCTACAACAACCTGCCTCTCATCGACGCTACTCCCTTCAGGGTGGGCACCGAAGTGTGGGCTGCCATGCACGATGGCATAGCCGAGAAGAGCGAGACTCGTGTTCGCTACAAAAACATCGAGAGTGGCGAGGTGAAGCTCTTTGAGCTGAGCGACCCCACGTGGCAGGATGAGGCTGAGTGGGAGTTCGTGGAGAGCGTCACAGAGGTTATAGAGGAGGGCAAGGCCTCCACGATTTCGCAGCTGCCGATGATCAACGCCGAGGGCGTGGATAAAGCCCAAGAGGTGCTCACTGCACGGGGCAGAACGCTACTGATTGTGAGCGTGTCGCCTCAACACCAAAGCCAGTACATTGCCCAGAGTATTGCCGAGGCTAAAGCCGAGGGCGTGGACAGAATAGTACTACTCCACTCCACTCTGGGAGATGTTGTGATTGATGGTGTGGAGGTTTACACCACCGATTTGGCCACGCTAAAGACTCTGGTTCAGAGCCCTCACGGCGGGACAATAGTTCTTACTAACGGCAAGATAATCGAGAAAAAAAGATTGTAGTACCACAAAAAAAGCGTACTTTTGTATAATTGTAATAGCATAACATTTAAGAAATAAAGCGATGCAAATGAAACGTGTATTATTATCAACGAGCGGCGGGGACTGCCCAGGGCTGAATGCCGTAATTCGCGGCGTTGTGAAGCGAGCTGCTCAGGAAGGAGACTGGGAGGTACTGGGTTCGATTCAGGCCTACAACGGCATACTGTGGGAGCCTACCGAGATTAAGGTTCTTGACGATGCTGCCGTAGCGGGTATTCACTACCGAGGCGGCACAATTCTGGAGACCACCAACAAAGGCGGCCCATTTGCGTGGCCAGTTTTTAACAAGCACACTGGCGAGTGGGAATATGTGGATCGCTCGGACGAGATGATTCGCAAGTTGCAGCTAATGGGCGTAGACGCTGTAATTTCTATCGGGGGCGATGGTTCTCAGCGCATTTCGCAGAAGTTGTGGGAGAAGGGTCTCGATATTGTTGGAGTTCCCAAGACCATTGATAACGACCTCTCGGCTACCGACACAACTTTTGGTTTTCAGACCGCTGTGGAGATTGCCACGGAGGCTATCGACAAGTTGGTGACCACTGCCGATTCGCACAACCGCACCATCATTTTGGAGGTAATGGGGAGGGATACGGGCTGGATAGCTCTCAACGCGGCTATTGCTGGCGGAGCAGAGGTTTGCCTGATTCCAGAGATTCCATACGACATAAATAAAGTGCTCAAGAGGCTGAATTCTCGCTACCACAGGGGTAATAGGGGTTCGGCAATAATTGTAGTGGCCGAGGGTGCTCGCGCCAAAGATGGCTCGGTGGTATCGTCCCAGAAGGCCGAGGTAGGGCACGAGAATGTTCGTTTAGGGGGTATTGCCTACGAGCTCTCGCACCAAATCAAAGCAGCTGGCTTCGAGCCCGACTTGCGCGAGACTGTGCTCGGACACATCCAGCGAGGTGGCATCCCAACGGCTTATGATAGAGTCTTGGCGACTCAGTTCGGAGTCAAGGCATTCGAGTGTGTGTTGGAGGGCAAATTCGGCCAGATGGTGGCATACCGTCACCCCGATATTATCTCCGTTCCGCTCAGCGATGCCGTTGGCAAGATGAACACGGTCGACCCTAATAGCGACATTGTAAAGATGGCGCGTGGCGTGGGTATTTGCTTCGGAGACTAAAACGCATTTGCCACGCACAAGAGAAGTGGCACTAAAAACAGCAATCACAATGAATATACTCAGAGGTACTATTATTGCCATTATATTGTGCGTGGGGGCTATCGGCACAGCTGCCTCGCAGCAAAGCAGCCAAATTTCCCTCCCTGCGTTCCACACCATTGACACCAAAGGCAATGTGGAGTTGGTGGTCGCGCCCAGCGACAGCCTCAGTTCCATCACAGTGGAGCTATACGGCATCAAGGGCGATGGTTTCGACTATGAGGTGAGAAATGGGGTGCTATACATTGATGTTCCTACTGGCATTTTCGCTCCAGCAGGCCATATCAGGGTTTTTGCCGCCACTCCCGAGCTCAACACCATCAGGATTCAGGGTGCTAAGGTTGAGTTTCTCAAGCCTCTACGTGGCGAGAGTTTCACACTGGAGACCTATGGCACCATAAATCAGGCAGAACTGTGGGTTGATGTCGAAAGGCTCAGCGTAACAATTGGCGGACACAGCGATGTGGTAGTCAGGGGGAGGGCTCAAAGAGCACTGCTGAATGCCTCGCTGGGGAGCAGCATAGATGCCATATCTCTAAACGTTGAGAACGCGAATGCCAATGCCTACGAGGGCTCGGAAATATACCTCATTGTCGATAATATACTCAGCGCTCGAGCCTCCACCTCTGGCACTATCTACTATGAGGGTGGGTGCACGCTGGATGCTGAGGAAATTTTGTGGGGCAAGGTGCAGAAGATTCGCCGTGCTAAGGACGATTATATTGAGTATGATGCTCGCCAGCTGGAGGGCAATTCAGACTCATCCTCTACGCATAATAACGATAGCGCAAGTGCCAACAATACAACTTCTCTGAGCTCAGAACAACAAGGTGATTCCGAGCAGGGGGAGACTTCAAGGGAGACTAATTTCTTCTAAAAAAGAACTGATTTTTTACCCGTAAGACATGTTAGTCAAGACTTATAGCAGCACTGTTGAGGGTGTTGATGGTCGCATCATCACTGTGGAGGTCGATGCCTCCCCCGGCGTGCACACTACAATAGTCGGGCTACCCGATAATGCTGTGAGAGAAAGCTCGCAGCGCATCAAAGCCGCCTTTTTTAACAGCAAGATTCAACGCCCCCCCTCACGCAATATCGTGGTGAACCTCGCTCCTGCCGATCTGCGCAAAGAGGGCTCGCACTACGACCTACCAATCGCTGTGGGGATACTCGGTGCCAGCGAAACTCTGGATGCGAGTCGGTTTGCAGATTTCATCATACTGGGCGAGCTTTCGCTCGAAGGCACTATTCTCCCCATCCGTGGCGCACTGCCTATTGCCATCACTGCACGACACGAAGGTTTCAAAGCGATGATTCTCCCCAAAGAAAATGCACGAGAGGCAGCTGTTGTGAGTGGGCTAAAGATATATGGTGTTGAGAACCTGCAGGAGGTAATCGATGTACTCAGCGGCGAGGCGACCATCGAACCAACGGTGCTGAACACTCGCGAGGATTATTTTTCGAGGTGCGAGGATTTTGACGTAGATTTTTTCGATGTCAAGGGCCAGCAGGGTGCCAAGCGAGCGCTTGAGGTTGCAGCGGCAGGTGGTCACAACGCACTGTTGGTGGGCCCTCCAGGCTCGGGCAAGAGCATGCTCACCTCACGCCTACCAACCATTATGCCTCCAATGTCGCTTGCCGAGGCGCTGGAAACTACCAAAATTCACTCCGTAGCTGGCAAGGTAGAATATAGCGGTGGCTTGCTTGCTCACCGTCCATTCCGTTCACCCCACCACACTGTCTCGGATGTGGCGCTGGTTGGTGGAGGCGCATCACCAATGCCTGGCGAGATTTCGCTGGCACACAACGGCGTGCTGTTTTTGGACGAGATGCCCGAGTTTTCGCGCAATGTGCTCGAGGTCATGCGCCAACCGCTCGAAGAACGATATATAGAAATCTCACGAGCAAAATATACGGTGCGCTACCCCGCCAACTTCATGCTAATCGGGGCTATGAACCCCTGCCCATGCGGCTATCGCACCCACCCCGATAAAGATTGCAACTGCTCGGCATCGACTGTGTCTCGCTACGTGAGCAAGATATCGGGCCCACTGCTCGACAGAATTGACATTCACATAGAAGTACTCCCCGTCACGGTGGACGGCATAATGGCCAAGCGCGATGGCGAAAAGAGTGCAGAGGTGCGCAGGCGGGTTATGGCAGCACGCGAGATTCAACAAAAACGCTACGAAGGCACGGGAATTCACTCCAATGCCATGCTCAACTCGACTCTGATGGAGAGATACTGCGTGCTGGATTCCACCTCGGTGGAGCTGCTCAAAAAGGCTATCAATGAGTTTGGGCTTTCGGTGCGTGCCTACGATAGGATTATTAGGGTTGCTCGCACTATTGCGGATTTGGCAGCTGTGCCGAACATCCAGAGCGAACACATTGCCGAGGCAATCTCCTACCGCTCGGTGGATAGGGATAGTTGGATGAGTTTTTAAGCACTGTTTTTCAATCAAATTTATTACGCTATATTTAAGAAGAAACTAAAAAAAATGGAAAGAATTATTGGTCTTGCCTCCGACCACGGAGGGTATGAAATGAAGGAATTTGTAGCAGGCTATCTACTTGCTAAGGGCTATGCCATCAAGGATTTGGGTTGCCACGGCACCGAATCGGTGGACTACCCCGACTATGCTCACGCACTGGCCGCAGCTATCACCTCTGGCGAGGTGACTCTGGGTTTTGCCTTTTGTGGCTCGGCGAACGGTATCTCGATGGCGCTGAACCGCAATGCTGGTATTCGTGCTGCTATCTGCCCCACGGCACAACTCGCCGCGCTGGCTCGCGAACACAACAATGCAAATGTGTGCTCAATCCCTGGGCGATTTATCACCGAAGAGGTGTGTGCCGAGGTTGTGGACGCTTTTTTGGAGGCGGAGTTCGAGGGCGGCAGACATCAAGGGCGCATCGATAAAATTGAGTTGTAGAGTCTATGGTAAGCAGGCAGGAGATAGAGGTAATGGTGCCTGTGGGGAGCTTCGAGGCTCTTCACACGGCTGTTGGTGCTGGTGCTGATGCCATATACTTTGGGGTGCAGGGACTCAATATGCGCAGCGCCTCGAGCGTTAATTTTTCGCTCGATGATATGGAGCAGATTGTACGCTACTGCAACGAACAGAACGTACGTAGTTACCTCACAGTCAACACTGTGCTCTATGACGAGGAGTTGCCCTACATGCGTGAGGTGCTGCAAGTAGCAAAACGTGCAGCAATCTCAGCCGTGATTATCAGCGACACCGCTGCTCTGGTCGAGGCCAAGCGTCTGGGGTTGGAAATTCACCTCTCCACACAACTCAATATCTCGAACATTGAGGCCGTAGAGTTTTACAGCGCTTATGCAGATGTGGTGGTACTGGCACGCGAGCTCAGCCTCGATAAGGTTCGCTATATTTATGATGAAATCGCCGCAAGAGATGTGCGTGGCCCAAGCGGCGAACTGCTCAAGATTGAGATGTTCGTGCATGGGGCACTCTGCATGGCTGTGAGCGGAAAGTGCTACCTCAGCCTGCACGAAGCGTGGAAATCCGCCAACCGAGGCGAATGTCGACAGATATGCAGACGTAAATACGAGGTGCAGGATATAGAAACTGGAGCGCAACTCGAAGTTGATAATCAATACATTATGTCGCCGCAGGATCTCTGCACGATTGATTTTCTGGACGAGGTGATAGAGGCTGGAGTGAGGGTGCTGAAGATTGAGGGGCGAGCTCGTGGCGCAGAATACGTGAAGGCCGTGACGACAAGCTATTGCTCGGCTGTGGAACATATCTGCAAGGGTGACTATAATCCCGAAATTGCAGCAGAACTCAAAGAGAGTCTGCGCAGAGTCTTTAATCGCGGTTTCTGGGGTGGGTACTATCTCGGCGGGAAGCTCGGAGAGTGGACCTCGAAATATGGCAGCTCGGCAACTCACAGAAAAGTGTACGCTGGGAAGGTTACAAACTATTTCTCGAAACTATCGGTGGCAGAAGTGCTGCTCGAGGCGCGTGATATTACGGTGGGCGAAGAGCTGCTCTTCATCGGCTCTACAACCGGAGCTGTGGAGTTTAAACTTGAAGATGTGCGGGTGGAGCTCAAAAGCACGCCAACAGCACTCAAGGGACAGACCTGCTCGATAGCAGTGCCCGAACTTGTGCGTCGTGGCGACAAACTCTACGTAATGGAGCCAGTAGTGTGACCGCACCCTTCACTCCGCACACATACGCTCACAAAAATAAAAGCTCATAAAACAATGAAACTACCTACCATAATACTCGCAAGCAATTCGCCTCGCAGGCGCTCGATGCTCGAAGAAACGGGGCTGAAATTTCGCATTGCAGAGATTGGTGAAGTGGATGAGAATTACCCTCGCTCGTTACCAGCCGAGGAAGTTGCAGGATATCTATCGCAGAAAAAAAGCCATGCTTTTGTTGGTGAAATAGGTTCAAACGAAGTGCTGCTCACGGCAGATACTGTTGTCACGCTCGATAACACCGTGCTCGGGAAGCCTGCCTCCGAAGAAGAGGCTGCAGAGATGCTGGGCATGTTGAGTGGGCGCACTCACACAGTTATTACAGCTATGACGCTGCGCACCGTTCAGAGCGAAGAGACTATCAATGTAAGCACGCAGGTGACTTTCAACCCGCTGAGTGCAGAGATGATTGAGCATTATATCGCACGATGTTCGCCTATGGACAAGGCTGGTTCTTATGGCATTCAGGAGTGGATTGGTTTGGTCGCTATCAGTCGCATTGAGGGTTCGTACCACAATGTTGTGGGTCTTCCAACGGCTCGTCTTGTAGAGTGGTTACAGGGTGAGGCGGCGCAGGGCGGTGATTAGTATTGCAACAGATTAAGGGGGGGCTGCCACCGCAGGGCAATTGTTTTGGTTTTCATAGCACAACAAAACAATTCGGTGTGCCCGCGGCACCGCCTGCGCGGCGGCGGGTGCCTCCGCAGGGCATTTGTTTTGGTTGCTCTGATAGCTAATGGGGAGTAGCAATGTTGTGGAGATCACAAAAGGGTCTCTGACCCCGCCCGCGCGGCGGCGGGTGCCCCCGCAGGGCATTTGTTT
>CAYJIF010000013.1:0-35609 GCA_964370175.1 uncultured Rikenellaceae bacterium | reverse complement strand
GCGCTTACGCCGCGCGGGCGGTGCCTGCGGGCACACCGTTTGGAGTTTCGATACACTTTTTACACAAGCAAAGCAACCAAAACCATTGCTCTGCGGGGGCACCCGCCACCCGCCGCCACACCCAACTCACTACTCCAAATCACCCAAAATCCTACTTCGGAGCACGCCTATACAAATAAATGCTGATCAACAAATAAAGAAGGTTTGGCGACCATACCGCAAGCAACGGTGGCAGAACCCCACTCTTTGCAAACTCCGCAGCAAATCGCATCAACACAATGTACGAAAAACATAGCCCAATACCCATACCAATGTGGAAACCCATACCCCCGCGAACCTTGCGCGAGGAAAGAGAAACACCAATGAGAGTGAGAATAAACGTTGCTATGGGGTAAGCATAACGACTGGCTGCCTCTATCTGGAAAATAGCGACCATATCAGAACCCTTCTCCTGCTGAGCCACAATGAAGTTTGCAAGGCGTGCCGAAGTCATGGTCTGCACCAAATCCTCGACCCTACCCAACTCCTCGGGAGTAAGGTTGATGACCGTATCCAATGGCTCGCGGTACTTGACCAAAGTGTCGTTCTTGCGAACCATATAGCGCCTCGCTCCCCAACTACCCTTCTCTTCGTTGTAAATCGCGTCCTGAGCCTGCAATGAGCTCACCACCTTGCCACCCTCATAACTCTCCAACACAAAGTACCCTGCACGGCGCTCCGTGTTATTGTAATCCCTGATAAACGCAAAAGTAGAAGGAGCAACCTGCCGATAGGTATAACGCTCATAGACATTTGCCCCACCGCCTTTAGCCATATACTCGCGCTCAAAATCAATGCGGTTGGCATTGGCCTGGGGAATCACCAACAAGTTCAAAAACAACGAAAAAGAGGTGATTAACAACGATGCCAAAAAATATGGGTACATGAGTCGCCGAAAACTCACACCTGAACTCAATATCGCCACAATCTCGGTGTCATAGGCCATCTTCGAGGTGAAGAATATCACGGCAATAAAGGTGAACAGACCGCTGAACTGATTGATGAAGTAGGGAATGAAGTTCAGGTAATAATCGGTCAATATCACCGAAATAGTTGCGGGCGACTCCAGAAAATCGTCAATCTTCTCCACCGCATCGAATATCACCACCACAACAACTATCATTGCTATGGCGAAGAAGTAAGTGCGCAAAAACTTACCCATTATGTACCGATCCAGAATCCCTGGACGGATGTACTTCCATATTTTGCTAAATATATTCACCTCTGCTGTTTGTTGTGCTTTTTTTATGTGTATTTGTAAGTGCTAAATTTCTGGGGGGGTGCGTGTGTGCTTTAGAGTCTGCGAGCCAACTTCTCCACCATCATCTCCTTCCACGCCTTGAAGTCGCCCTGCGCTATATGGTTACGAGCCTCGCCCACCAACCACAAGTAAAAACTAAGGTTATGCAGCGAACATATCTCAGCGGCAAGCATCTCGCCCGCCACGGTCAGGTGGCGCACATAAGCCTTCGTGTAGGTGCTATCCACAAACGAAGTGCCCGCGGGGTCGAGTGGCGAAAAATCCTCTGCCCACTTCGCATTACGAATATTGATAATGCCCTCGCTCGTGAATATCATGCCATTGCGGCCATTGCGCGTGGGCATCACGCAGTCAAACATATCTATACCCCTATCTATCGACTCCAGAAGGTTCACCGGCGTGCCTACTCCCATCAAATAACGTGGTTTTTGTTCGGGTAGTATCGCCGTGCACACCTCGGTCATCTCGTACATCACCTCAGCTGGCTCGCCAACCGACAAGCCGCCAATAGCATAACCCGCCGCATCATACTCCATCACACCGTGGCAAGCCTCCGCCCGCAAATCACGGTGAACCGTCCCCTGAACTATGGGGAAGAGTTTCTGCTCGTAGCCATAGGGGCAGGTCGTGAGGTCGAATTGGCGCCAACAACGCTCCAACCACCTCAGAGTCATGTGCAACGAGCGTTGGGCATAATCCTTGGACACGGTGCTTGGCGGACACTCATCAAATGCCATGATTATGTCTCCTCCGATAATACGCTGGGTATCAATAACATTCTCGGCAGTGAAGAGGTGCTTCGAACCGTCTATATGAGACGAAAAACGAACGCCCTCCTCCTTAATCTTGCGTATGCCTGCGAGCGAAAAGACCTGAAACCCACCGCTATCGGTCAACAGAGGTCTATCCCACGACGAGAAGCCGTGTAACCCGCCTGCTTTCTCCAACACATCCAGCCCCGGACGCAAATAGAGGTGATAGGTGTTGCCCAGAATAATCTTCGCATCAACATCCTCTTTGAGATCCTTGTGGAAAATCCCCTTGACGCTGCCAAGCGTTCCCACTGGCATAAATATTGGCGTGGGAATAACTCCGTGAGCTGTGGTCAGCTCACCTGCTCGGGCTTGCGTGCCGCTTGCCGTATGTAAAATCTTAAAACTCACTCTTTTTTTATTCTCCTTGTTCTTTTTAAAACTGTTCTATGCCTGTGCTACTCTCGCGCTCTGTTGTGTGTGTGTGTGCTATTCGCTTTGTTTTTTTGCTCCCAACACCTCTCTGACCGCCTCGCAAACCTCCTCCATCAACCACCTCGGGGTCGAAGTAGCACCGCTAATACCAACCGTGCGAACCCCCTGCAACCACTCGGGCTGGAGCTCCTGAGCATTCTCTATGAAGTAAGTGCGCGGGTTTGCCTCACGAGCCACTTCAAAGAGCACATTGCCATTAGAGCTATGACGACCGCTCACAAATATCACCACCTCGAACCTGCTGGCGAAGTTTCGCAACGAAGGGTTGCGGCTCGCAACGTGGCGGCATATCGTGTTGAAAATATACAACTGCTCGGGCGAAACCTTAGACTCCGCCTGAAAACGTGACTTAACCTCCTCGAAAAGTTCGGGGCTCTGGGTCGTCTGCGACAACATCACCGTTGGCAAACTCAAATCCACCGCCGCCAAATCCTCTGCACTCTCAATCACTATAATCTCGCCCTCAACCTGACCCGTCAATCCCACCACCTCGCTATGGCCTTTTTTGCCCAGAATTATCACCTGACCACCCACACGTTGCATTTCGTCCCATGCGCGCTTCACCTTTTTCTGAAGCGAAGCGACCACGGGGCAAGTTGCATCAACTATGTTGAGTCCGCAACTCTGAGCCTGAGCAAAAGTCGTGGGAGGCTCGCCGTGAGCTCGCACCACCACCGTCTCTCCAGCACTGAGCGCCTCCATATCACTGTGCGTAATAATGCGCAAGCCCTGCTGCTCCAAACGACTGCTTTCCTGCTTGTTATGCACAATCTCCCCGAGGCAATAGCCCTGAGCGTGGCTCTGCAGGAACTCCTCAGCTGCGTTTATCGCACGCACCACCCCAAAACAAAAACCCGAATGAGAATCAATCTCCACAATGGATTTGCGCACTCTGCGCTCATCCAAATTACCAGACTCCCTATCGCCCCAAAACTCCCCAACGCTGAACTCTCGCTCACCACCAAGACTAAAGGCTAAATAGGTGATGGGCAAACCCTCGGCAACAAATCGCCTCTCGTAGGCGGTCTGAATGGTGAGCAGCTCGGCGGCTACATCACCTCCGTCATAAATATCTTCATTGCACTCCAACACCCTCAGGCCATTCTCCTCGACCACAAAGCGAGTGTAGTGGTGCAAATGCGCGCTGTCGGTCTTGAGGTGTATCACGCCCTCGGGGGCGAGAAACTGAGCGTAACGCTCCAAAAAACGGGGCGACGTGAGCCTCTTATGACTCTGATGTCCCTTTAGTCGAGGGTCGGAGAAGGTCAACCAAATCTCGCTCACCTCCGACTCTGCGAAAAATGAGTTGATAAACTCAATGCGAGTACGCAAAAATGCCACATTCGTCAAACCCTCATCAGTGGCGGTCTTTGCCCCACGCCACATTCTGGCACCCTTGATGTCAATGCCTATGAAGTTCTTGTGGGGGTTCTGGCGAGCCAACTCCACGGTGTACTCCCCTGCCCCACAACCAAGCTCCAATACCACGGGAGCATCATTGCCAAAAAAATCACTCGCCCAGCGACCCTTGAGCCGATAGTCACGCTTGAATATCTCGTCGAAATCGGGCTGAACCATACACCTAAATGTTAGATTCTGCGCAAATCGACGTAACTTATCTTTTCCCATTACTCTACTTAATTCTCTTTATCTTATTCTGCGGCAGAGGGCTCGTGCCCCACTGCGCCTAAAATCTCAACACTCAACCCCAACACTCCCTCCATATCCTTCGAAGTGTGCACCTCCATCGAGTAAGGCTGCATGCCCGCCCACTCAATGCCATCACGCCACAACAACTCCAACGTCCGCACTTGAGCTCCTGAGCCACGAGGCAAGGTCACCAACACAGAATCTCGGTGGGTCATCCCCGCGCTGCTGAGCGCCGTGCTCATCACAAAGCGACTGCCCACAAGCTCCGGAGCATAGCGAACAGAGAGAATTATGTGGCTTGGCTCCAACGATGAGGTTGGCGTAAAATCAAACCTCACCCGCTCCGCTTTCTTCCACTCCCCGCTCGCAAAATCGTGCACATCGGTATAGGTCGTGAGGCTATCGCAACCCCACACGGTGAGGAGCAATATCGACATCAAAAATACTCTTCTATAAACCTCTTTCATCCCACTGTTTCAAACCGTTGCACACTATTCTCTCTCTCTCACTCTTCTTCTCTCTGGAAGAAGGGAAGGACGAGAGGACGTGGAGCACCGCTATTGCTGTTGAGTTTCCTTGTTTTTTTTGTTATTTGTGCCTCTGCCACCTCTGTTGTTGTTATTGCGCTGAGGCCTTCTGCCCCCTTCTCTCTGAGCGGCATTTGCGCCTTGGCCATTAGCAGCACCCACATTGGCACTCTTAGAAGCACTTTTTTCCGCGCCGCCTTTTGGAGCATTACCCTCTGCTTTTTGAGCATTACGGCCAGCTCTTGGGGCGTTACCACCTTCGCTTGCATTCTTAGCGCCAGATCTGCCTGCGCCACCACCACCAGAACCACGTGATCGGTCACGATTTCTATCTCGTCCCGACCTGTTGCCTCCTCCTCCTCTATTTCCCTGGCCACGCTTCTTGCCGCTGTCAAAACGTGTTAAGCTATCCTCCAGCTCATTCTGCAGCTCAGGCTCGCGGAGTTTCACTGCGGCGGCCGCCAACATCGAACTGTCTCTTATATCACTCACCTTCTCGCCCTTGGCATTAAGTGCCATAATCTCCTTCACACGTTTCACGCTCAACTCAATCTGCACAGAGTTGCTCGTGGGCGAGGGCGAAAAGAACATCTTGCCCGTGAGCGGGTCGTTGCCACAAAGATAATAATTGCCATCCATAGCCTCCAGAGGAGCTTTCACATACGGCATCTTTTTCTTAGCGTCGATGTAGGTGTCCAGCTCGTAGTTCAAGCAACACTTGAGCTTGCTGCACTGCCCCGCCAACTTCTGGGGATTGAACGAAAGGTCTTGGGTCTTTGCCGCTCCGATGCCGATGGTCGAAAAGTGGTTCAGCCACCCCGAACAGCACAGCTCTCTGCCACAAGCCCCGATTCCTCCAATACGCCCCGCCTCTTGGCGAGCACCAATCTGTTTCATCTCGATGCGCACACGGAATCGCTCGTAGAAAACCTTAATCAGCTCCCTAAAATCAACCCTGCCATCGGCAATGTAGTAGAATATCGCCTTGAGGCCATCGCCCTGGAATTCCACATCGCCGATTTTCATATCGAGCCCCATCTCCGCACTAATGCGCCTCGAGGTAATCATTGTGGTGTGTTCGCGAGCAATTGCAGCCTCCCATTTCGCAATATCTGCGGAGGTTGCTTGGCGTAAAACTTTCTTTGGTGGCTCTTTGTCCACGCGGCTGTTCACCCTGCGAATCTGACGCTCCACAAGCACCGGACTAACGATGCTTACTATGCCAACGTCCACCCCAGGATTGCCCTCAACGGCAATAATATCGCCGATTTTTAGCTCCACCTGCTCTGGGTTCTCGAAGTAAGCCTTACGGGTGTTCTTGAAGCGAACCTCTATGAGTTTGGGGATGGAGGGCACAGCTTTTGGCATTGCATCCACCCAGTCATAGACCTGCATCTTGAAACCACCAGGAACGCTCTGCGCACGTAGCTCCTCACCCTCATTGCGAGTGAAGCTGCAACCCCTGGAAATGTTAATATCTTTGTTCATTGATTATCTATCTTTTATGAAATTCCCCACAAAGATACGTTTTTCTGTGCTACTTAAAAAATTTGCGAAAAAATTTCTATCGAACGCACCTCATATATTGCATCTGTGTGGTAGCCGTAGTACGCCACAAGGCTCTCCAAAAAAGCACTGCGCACCTCGCCATTTAGGGCAATCCCAAGCTCCTCGCCCAACTCCGTAGTGGCGCACGCATATAGAACCGCAGAACACAGAGGATTAAGGCACAGAGGGTGGGTCGGAGGAGTGGAGGTGAACTCGCCCAAGGGGATGTCGAAGTAATCGCCCGAAGTGTAGCTCTGTGCCGGAGCATAGCCCAATAGAGCGGCGAGCTTTACCAAAAAATGGAGGTGAAAATTTGCAACTCGAGTAGGGTCGCTCGTGGTGCACAAAACCAGAATGCCGTGGCGCACGAAATCGAATATGGCGCTATCGCTATCGTGCACAACACGATAGAGCAACTCGCTGAGCATCATCGCTATGGCCGCCCTGGCGGGAGACGACACTGCCACGCACTGAACCGAATTGAGCACCGCCTCTCTAAGGGCGTGCAACCCGCCCTCGCTGGCCGACGGCACCGCACTAAAACTCAGCAAATTTAGCGGCTGAAAAATTGTTCTGGGAGTATTGCGCCCGATTGTGGCAATATAGGTCGTGCGGCCGTGAGAATGAGTGAGCATATCCACAATGAGCTTGCGCTCCGAGTATTTTGTCACTCTGAGCACCACGCCTTCATCCTCATACGTGCTTCGCTTCTGGGTGTATTGTGCTGTCATGATTGCTGTGCCCACAAAAGGACAAAAGTTAGGTGGAAAGAGGGTAGAGTAGGGCGGGGATTAACTATTGCCGTAGGTCTGAGTGTAATAGTCCTGATAATCGCCGCTGAGAATATTCTCCAACCACTCCTCATTGTCCAAATACCACTTGATGGTGAGCTCAATACCCTCCTCGAATTGCAGCGAGGGCTCCCAACCCAACTCCTCCTTGAGGCGAGTGGAATCGATGGCATAACGCAAATCGTGGCCTGCCCTGTCCTGAACATAAGTAATCAAGTGCTCGGAATGCCCCTCAGCATTGCCCAGCAGCCTGTCCGCAGTCTTTATCATCACGCGTATGAGGTCGATATTGCGCCACTCATTGAAACCGCCAATATTGTAGGTCTGAGCGTTTGCAGAGTTGTGAAAAACCACGTCTATTGCCCGCGCGTGGTCTACCACATAGAGCCAATCACGCACATTCTCGCCCTTGCCATAAACGGGCAGAGGCTTGCCTTGGCGGATATTGTTGATGAAGAGCGGGATGAGCTTTTCGGGGAATTGGTTGGGGCCGTAGTTGTTCGAACAATTGGTCACCACGTAGGGCAGCTCATAAGTATTGCCAAATGCCCTGACAAAGTGGTCGGAGCTCGCCTTCGATGCCGAATAGGGCGACTGAGGGTCATAACTCGTTGTCTCCAAAAAGAACTCCGCCTCGTCATGCAGTGAGCCATAGACCTCGTCTGTGGAGACGTGGTGAAAACGCTTCCCTGTCATATCTCCCTGCCAATGCTCCTTGGCCGCTTGCAAAAGGCTGAGTGTCCCCATAATGTTAGTCTGCGCAAAGGCAAAGGGGTCTTTAATGGAGCGGTCGACGTGGCTCTCGGCCGCGAGGTGGACAACCCCGTCAATATCGTACTGAACGAAAATCTTGCGCACCAACTCCACATCGCATATATCCCCGCGAACAAACGTATAGTTGGGCAACGCCTCAACATCTTGGAGGTTCTCCAGATTGCCTGCATAACTAAGCAAATCGAGGTTTACAATGTTGTAGTGGGGGTACTTGGTGCAAAAAAGTCGCACCACGTGGCTGCCAATAAAACCAGCACCTCCTGTTATAAGAATGTTTTTCATCTATGTATATCTCTCTCTTTTTTATCGTACAGGGGGGAGGGCGGGGGGCTACAGCCTGCTCACCACCTCCTCGAGCGAATGTTCCCACTCAGGGACGATCACGCCGAAAGTTCTGCTAAATTTACCCTTATCCATGAGCGAATACTCAGGCCGTTGGGCTGGGGTAGGGTACTGCTCGGTGGTAATGTGATTGACCGTGCAGTCGATGCCGCTGAGTGTGAAAATCTCCTCGGCAAAGAGCGCCCACGAAGTCGCACCCTCGTTAGAGAAGTTGTATATCCCACGTTTTGGCTTTTCCAACGCCACCACTATTGCTTTTGCGAGGTCGTGAGCCGAAGTGGGCGAACCCCACTGGTCAGCAACAACGCCAATCTCCGACTGCTGTGACCCCAAATTACGCATCGTCTTCACAAAATTACTACCATAAATCGAATAAAGCCAGCTTGTGCGGATAATCATATATTCGGGGTTCTTTGCCGCCATTTTCTCACCCTCCAACTTCGTCCTGCCGTAGACCGACAAAGGCGCTGTAGGGTCGTCCTCTTGGCGTGGGGTAGGGTTGTCGCCTCCGTAGACGTAGTCCGTGGAGATATGCAGTAACCCCGCACCTGCCTTGCGTGTCTCCTCAGCCAGAATGCCCACAGCATCTACGTTGAGCACTCGCGCCAACGACTCCTCGCTCTCGGCCTTGTCCACGGCCGTGTAGGCAGCGCAATTCACCACCCATTCGGGCCTATGCTCCTTGAGAAATGCCGCAACTGCCGCTCGGGAGGTGATGTCCAACTCCCCAATATCCGTGAAAATAAAGGTGTGAGGCACTGTGGGGGCAAGCTCCCTTAAGCACTGTCCCAATTGTCCATTGGCACCCGTTACAACTATCTTGAGTTTTTGTGTCGCCATGCTATTTCCAAAGGGTTTTAGGGTCTACCTGGTGGAAACCAGGCTGTTTTTTGTCTTTGTCCGAGATGAGCAAGTACTTCTGGTCGATGCCATACCTCTCAAACTGCCAGTCGATACCCAAAACCTGATCGTTCCACATCATGCCGCTATCGCTCTGAGCGTCATAGTAATTTGTACACTTGTAGAGCAATTCGGTGTTGTTCTCCAGCGTGAGGAAACCGTGAGCAAACTGCTCGGGAATCCACATCATGCGCTTATTCTGGGCCGATAGTTCCACAGCGTGGCTCGCTCCATAGGTGTAGCTCCCCGGGCGGAGGTCTACGGCAACGTCCAACACCGACCCCGCAACAACTCTGACGAGTTTCCCCTGGGAGTTCTCTCGCTGAAAATGCAGTCCACGCAGCACCCCGCGCGAGGACTTCGAGTGGTTATCCTGCACAAACTCTGCGTCTATGCCTATCTCTTCGAAATCACGCTTGGAGTAGCACTCCATGAAAAATCCTCGCTTATCGCTATTCACCGTTGGTTCGAGGACAAGCAGCCCCTTTATCGGGGTCTCAATCACTTTAAATTTTCCCATCCTTTTCTTCTCTTACTGTCTATTAGATTATCTTATGTTTTCGTTTATTTTTTTTCTCACTTTCTCGCTACCCCCTCTCTCTCTCTACCAGAGGACAAAAGAGGGTAGGGTGGGGTAGGGTGGGGGCGATAGGCAAAAACCCGTCACCACGCACTCTGATTTGCGAGCTACCCTATTCGGTAATACGCAAAATCCCTAATCTCTTCTTGGTTGTATATATTGCGCCCGTCAAAGAGCACAGGACTCTTGACTATCTTGCGCAACACTCCCCACGAGGGCATCCTAAACTCTCGCCATTCGGTTACAACCATCAGCGCATCGGAGCCACTGGCAGCATCGTACATGTCCGTGGCATAGTAAACACTCTGTCCCAAATGAGCACGACACTCATCCATAGCCACTGGGTCATAGACCCTCACCTCAGCACCTGCATCCAGCAATTTTGTGATGATTGCCAGGGCTGGCGACTCGCGCATATCATCAGTCTCGGGCTTAAAGGAAAGCCCCCAAATAGCGATGGTCTTGCCCTCCAACCCGCCCGAAAAATGGGCGCTGAGCTTATGGAAAAGACGCTCTTTTTGGTCATTATTGACCTGCTCGACTGCTTGCAACACACGCAATTCATAGCCATTTTGCTTGCCCGTGTGTATTAGTGCTCGTATATCCTTGGGAAAACAACTACCCCCATAACCACACCCGGCATAAAGAAATTTTGAGCCGATTCGTGTATCAGAGCCTATGCCCGAACGCACTGCATTGATGTCCGCACCCACCAGCTCACACAAATTCGCAACGTCGTTCATAAACGAGATGCGAGTGGCAAGCATCGCATTGGAGGCGTATTTTATCATCTCGGCAGAGGCAATATCAGTGAAAAGCACCCTGAAATTATTGAGCAAAAACGGGCGATAGAGCTTAGTCATCAAATCCCTGGCTCGCTGGCTCTCAACCCCCACTACAACTCGGTCGGGACTCATGAAATCTTTGATAGCCGCCCCCTCTTTGAGAAACTCGGGGTTGGAGGCAACATCGAAATCAATGGCAACCCCACGAGCGTCTAACTCGCTCTGTATCACCTCTTTCACTTTGCGTGCAGTGCCCACTGGCACCGTGCTCTTGGTGATGAAAACCGTGTACTTCTGGATATGCTGCCCAAAGGTGCGAGCTACATCCATGACGTAGCGCAAATCCGCCGAACCATCCTCAGCAGAGGGAGTACCAACAGCACAAAATAGCAACTCAGCATCGCCCAACACCTCGCTCAATGAGGTGCAAAAACGTAAACGTCCCGCCTGCGCATTATGGCGAACCATCTTCTCCAAACTCGGCTCGTAGATGGGGATAATCCCCTGATTCAGCTTCTCAATCTTCTGTGCGTCAATGTCCACACAAGTCACCGTGGCTCCCATCTCGGCGAAACACGTCCCCGATACCAAACCAACGTAACCCGTACCTACAACTACAATATTCATCGCCCGTTCTATATCCTTTTGTTTATTAAATACTCCACAAAGTTTACTTCGCTTTTATGCGGCTCAGCAAATACTGACCATACTGATTCTTGGCCATTGGCTCGGCAAGTGCTCGGAGCTGCTGCTCGGAAATCCAACCATACTCATAGGCTATTGCCTCCAGACATGCCACCTTCAAGCCCTGACGCTTCTCGATAACCTCAATGAAAGTTGATGCCTCCGAGAGCGAATCGTGAGTCCCCGTGTCCAACCACGCAAAACCCCTGCCCAAGTTCTGAACTTTTAGCTCCTCGGCATCCAAAAAGACACCATTGACCGTAGTAATCTCATACTCGCCACGAGCCGACGGCTCAATACTCTGAGCAATGCTGACCACCTTGTTGGGGTAGAAATAGAGCCCCACCACGGCATAATTACTCTTTGGCGTTTGAGGCTTCTCCTCGATTGATACAGCCCTGCCCTCTGCGTCAAACTCCACCACACCATAGCGCTCGGGGTCGCTGACGTGGTAACCAAACAGTGTCGCATAGCCCTCCTGCGCACTCGAAACCGCCTCGCGCAACATCGTGGGAAAACCGTGACCATAGAAAATATTATCACCCAATACCAAACAAACACTATCATCGCCTATGAAATCCTTGCCTATGGTAAATGCCTGAGCCAAACCATCGGGCGAGGGCTGCTCGGCATACTCAAAACGCACCCCATAGCTCGAACCATCGCCCAACAACCGCCTAAACATAGGCAAGTCCTCGGGGGTCGATATTATCAAAATCTCGCGAATGTGCGCCAACATCAACACCGAAATGGGGTAATACACCATCGGCTTGTCGTAGATGGGCAGTAGCTGCTTGCTCAGCCCCTTTGTTATGGGGTAGAGGCGAGTGCCGCTCCCCCCTGCCAGTACTATTCCTTTCATGTGTTAATAAAAAGAGTGAATTTAACGTCTAAAGCACAAAGATACGCTTTTTTGCCGAGCATTCCCACACCAATAGTGCAGAAACTTTACAGCCTAAAGGCAAAAGTCACACCCACCTTGTAGGGAATCCACTCCCCGCTCCTGTTCCAGGGGGTGTACACCTCTGTGGAGCCGTCGTTGTAGCGCCTCTCGCCCCAGTACAAACCCAAATGCCAGCCGCCACCTACAAAAAAATCAATATTCCACCTCTCCCCGATTGCCAACTGGTAGCCAGCCGTTACGCCAAGGTAATAGCCTATGCCGTGCTGGATGCCTATGGCGGTCTCGCCCCAATAGTCGGGGCGGCTCATGTTGTAGATGTCGAAACCCACGTCGCCACCCACGTAAAAACCAGTGAACTTCTCCTCGAAATAGTATCTCGAACCCGCAATGAACTGCACGCCCATCAAAGGCACATTCTTATCGGTCACGCCCTCCCACAGCGAAGCATTCACCTCGCCCTGAAAAGTGAAATTACCGCCCAAAGAAGTCTCCACCTGGAGGTTCGGCATCAGAGCCGCCCAGTACAGAGCAT
This sequence comes from uncultured Rikenellaceae bacterium, assembly GCA_964370175.1. Lineage (GTDB taxonomy): Bacteria > Bacteroidota > Bacteroidia > Bacteroidales > Rikenellaceae > Mucinivorans. The sequence goes on along the minus strand of CAYJIF010000013.1, from coordinate 23,045 downwards.
TGGTCTTGATGTAGGTCTGTGAGTGCGACACGCCCGAGAACGTGACAAAGAGGAGTAGGGTAAATAATTTTTTCATTCTATGTTGAGAGTGAAGCCACATGGCTAATGTTTCTATTTCGCAAAAGTAAAATGCAAAGATAACGTTTTTTTCATTACCAAGCAGGAATATGAAGAGTTCGAGGCAGGGCGGGGGGAGGCACAAGGCAGCCCAATTGCACGAAAACCCAAGAAAAAGCACTATCTTTGCGCCATGAACCAAAGCTTGCCCATAGTAGAACTGTTGGCTCCTGCCCGTGATTACGGAGTTGGCCGTGCCGCCATTGATGCCGGTGCGGATGCTGTGTACATTGGCGCTGAGCGCTTTTCGGCACGAGGCTCGGCAGCAAATTCGCTCGCCGAAATCGAAAAACTCTGCACCTATGCCCACCTCTATGGCGTGAGGGTCTTTTTGGCGCTCAACACGTTGCTGCACGCCGACGAAATTGCCGCCGCCAAAGAACTTGCTCTGGGGGCTATTGCTGCCGGGGTCGATGCTATTATTTTTCAAGACCCAGCAGTGCTCGATATGGAACTCCCCGTGGAGCTGCACGCAAGCACCCAAACTGCTATTCGTAGCGTGGAGCGAGCGCTCGAATTGCAACGCGCAGGAGCCACTCGCATTGTGCTGGAGAGGGGGCTCACGCTGGAACAAATCCGAGAGATTTGCGAGGCAGTGGAGGTGGAGGTAGAGGTCTTTGTGCACGGAGCTATTTGCGTGGGCAACAGCGGCGAGTGCTACCTGAGCGAGCACCTATGCGGACGCAGTGGCAACCGTGGTGAGTGTGCCCAATCGTGCCGCAATCGCTACGACTTGCTGGGGGCTGATGGCGAGGTAATCCTGAGCGACCAAACACTGCTGGGAGTCAAAGACCTATCGCTCGCAGAACAACTCACAGAGCTCATCGATGCGGGCGTTCACTCGCTAAAAATCGAAGGAAGACTCAAAGACGAAAACTACATCACGAACGTGGTGAGCTACTATAACTCCAAACTCAGGGAGATGGGTGTGAAAAGGAGCTCGTGGGGGGTGAGCGAACCCATTGGCTTTACACCAAACCCCAACCGCACCTTCAATCGTGGTTTTACGCAGTGGTTCTTGGGCGGCACACCCAACAAATCGCAACGAGCTGCCGCGGCCGAAGAGCTGGTGGGCGAAGTGAGCAGAGTGGGGCAGAGCTTCGTGGAGATACGCAGCAGTGGGGTGGAGCTACACAACGGCGATGGGCTGTGCTATACACTCCCCAGTGGCGAGACTAAGGGCATTAGACTCAATCGGGTCGAGGGAAGCAGACTACACCTCAGAGGCGATGGCGGACTGAGCGTGGGGGCTAAATTGTATAGAAATCACTGCGAAAAATTCTCACCTAAAGCCGCGCGCCACCTCGAAGCGACCATTTCCATGTGGCACGATGGGCAGAACTGCTACCTCAGCGCATCTACACCCGAAGGCTGCAAAACCCGCATAACCATTGACTCCGACACACCCACAGCAAAAAATCTGGAGCGTGCACGAGCCATGCTCAGCGAAGGACTCGGCAAGAGCGGAGGTACGATTTTCAGAGTGCAAAGCGTGAGGATTGAGTGCGCAGATGCGGTGCCATTCTTGAGTTCCGCTCAGATAAATGCGCTGAGGCGAGCGCTGCTCGAAGAGCTCGAAACACAATACCAAAGGAAGTGGGGTAGTGGCAAGAAAAATAGAGATGCTAAGGGTCTGCTACACAAAGCCTCCTCGGCGGGAGTGAGCCCGCTGAGCCGCTCAACGCTAATGAGCACTCCATATTGCATACTCCGAGAGAGCGGGCTATGTCTGCAAGAACAGAGGGACTACCGCCCGCCATTCTATCTGCACAATAATGGGCGCAAAATTGCGCTCGAATTCGATTGTGCTCGCTGCCAAATGCACCTCAAAGCGCTATAATTACGCTTTTTTTGGCACTGCCGCCGTTTGCCATTCCTTGGCGTAGAGTGGCTCGAGGTAGGCGGTGTCAGCAAATGCACCCGTGCAATATCTTTCGTAGGCAATCTCGGCAAGAGAAGCAAGCCCATCACCACTATCAACCACACTTACTTGCGCTCCATTTTGAGTGAGTTGCTCGACACATTTCTGTGCTCCCGAACCGCAGAGGTAAAGCACCTTGGGGTAGTTAGCAAAGCTCCGCTCGTCAACCACAAAAGCCTTTATATCAGAGAGTTGCGACCCACACACGTCATAACCACAGCCCCACACCTCCATTCTTCGAGCATCGACCATTGCCCAAATCTCTGCGTTCTGTGCGGCTGGAGATGGAAGGTTTTTCATTGCTCCTCGACATAGAATTTCGAGCGAATTGACACAAACCATCGGCACCCCAAGTCCGTAGCTGAGACCCTTACCCAGCGACACTCCGATACGCAGCCCCGTGTATGAGCCAGGCCCATAATTTACAGCGATGCAATTTGGCGTGCCGTGCTTTTTTATCAGGGCATCTAAAGCCAGCGAAACATCCTCATTTCCAAGCGTTTGCACAAATTCCACCACCACACCCTCGTGGCTGTACGCCACTTGATTCTCGCTCTGCGAAGTATCTATTAGAACAATTTTACTCATCTTTCTTATCTCTCGTATATATGATTGACTATAATTAAAGCGTTCCACGTGGAACACTGCTATTTAACCTGCTTACTATCAGCTTTTTTGAGCTCCGACTTGGCAAGCAATCCAACACCCACAAGCATATTACCTCCTGCTGCCGAACGGTCGAGACCCATGTTAATAATCTTCCCCTGATGGCGCACAAAACGCTTCAAACCTTCCGAAAGCGGACTCTTGCTGTTGTCAGCATTGCGCACCATCAAGGACAAAAACTCCCTGCCGCCAACTGCCTCAAGTGCACGTGGCGCAAAAATTTCGAGCCTGCGCTTGCCTACTGCACGGCGAGGAGTCACAAAATTCGAATACTGCGAGTCGTAAAAATTACCAAGCACCATATCAATTATCAACTGGCGAGTCGCCTCACTCGAAGAATCACTGATATGCACCGTGGAGAGCATGTGAGTGCAACTCTGAGCCCCCTCAAAGCGCCTCAAAACCTCCTCCCACAACAATCGCTGCGGCACGAGAGCCGAGGCGCGCACAGAGAGCGGAATCAACTCGCCAACCTCAAAAACACCCTGAATAAACGACAACGAACGACTCGAAATCTCAAAATTACGATACAACTCCAACCCCTCAAAGCCATACTGCTCAATGATTTGCGAACCTTGAGCGATGGTCGTAAAGGCCACTGGCGTGGCGCGCTTATCATCCCAACACAGCAATACCTCGCCATGAGAATCATAGGTCTCAATGACTGGCTCCGAATCCTCAGGATAGATTTTCCTTTGAATCTGCACATCAGCAGCCGAAAGGCAATAGATGCTATACCCCTGACGAGATGGAACCACGGGCGAATATTTTGTCACAGGTTTTTTAAGCGAAAGCACATATTCTATGCCCCTCTGCTCCGCCTCATCCTCATAAGCCACAAGGCTGAGCAGCCTCATATTTGCTTTGAGGAGCAACTGCAGATTCTCCTCACTTTTTATTGATTTGAGAAACGCTGGGCTGATAACCTTACCGTAAACCACTCTCTGCGTGCTGTCCTTCTTAGCCAAAAGTTCGAGCAGCGTACGAGTCAACGCCATCTGCTTGTTGAAGCGCGCAAGGTAACGATAACGACTGGTAGCTTGGCTCATCACGACCATTGGCATTAGAGGCGCACCAAGCCTCCTGAGCAACTTGAGGCGCTGAAGACTCCACGTCGGCTCGCCCTTATGCTGAAACTCTGCACGAGGATTTCTAACTCCTTGAGCAGCAAAGAGAATAAGAGCTCCGCCGCTTTGAACATGTGCAAAGATTTCGCGCACTATGGCAATTTTCTTAGCGCAAACTACGCCCTCATTTTGGCCAGCAATGACAACATCGCTGAGCTCTGGCACTGTTTTTACAATCTCTGGAGCGATGATTTTCACATCATCTCTTACCTCCAAAACACTTTTCAGAGCCAAGAGTCCGTCCAAAATTCCACTACTCAAATTACACACCACAACGACCGCACCCTCAGCAGGCACAGGGGCTGGAGCTGTGTCCATCCTTGCGCTGAGCTCAATACCGAGCTCTCCAAGCACGCTTTGCACAAATGCCAACGCACCTTTGCCTCGCACGCTCTTTTCATAGAGCTCGTTGACGGCATTCACCCCCGCCAAGCGTTTAAGCGCGCGTATGACGCGGCGGTTAAGTCGATTTTCCTGACTCAACCCCAAGTCGCTATTTTTTATCAAGTCACTCATTTGATTCAAACACCTGCCATCAAAGAGGCATCTATATGCAAAATTAGTTATTTATTTTCACACCTACAACCCCTTATTTTAAAAGGGATTGAGGCTATGTATAAGTGTTATGGTTCCACGTGGAACCATCATCGACCAAAATATATCAAAAGTACGCTAACATCCGCCGGCGAAACACCAGGAATTCGTGATGCCTGACCAATGGTCAACGGGCGTGTTGCCGTTAGCTTCTGGCGAGACTCAATGGAAAGGGAGGAGAGCGCCTCGAAATCAAAGCCCACAGGAATCTTCAACCCCTCCAAACGCTTCAATTTATCGGCCGAAAGACGCTCGCGCTCAATATATCCACCATATTTCTGTTCAATCTCTATCGAAGCAATGACATCAGGAGTCATTCCAGCTGACGAAATTTGCTCCCTGAGAAGTGGCAAAGAGTCGCAAAAGCCCGAAATCGTCACATTATTGCGAGCCAAAAGCTCAATAAGGGGGCGACGCTGAGTGGTGTGAGGCTGGCCTATAGAGTCGAAATACTCAGCCAACTCCTCTGGAGCTGCACTATAATTCTTTAAAATCTGACGCAAAGCGGCTCTTAACCCAAGGCGATGCTCATACTGCGCCCAACGCTCATCATCCACCAAACCCACCGCACGACCACGAGGAGTTAAACGCTCCTCGGCATTATCCTGACGCAACAAAATGCGATATTCTGCACGAGAAGTAAACATCCGATAGGGCTCATCAACACCCTTGGTCACTAAATCGTCGATAAGAACCCCGATATAAGCCTCATCACGACCCAAAACCACGGGTTCACCTCCACGCAACTTACTCGCTGCATTTAGAGCCGCCATCAAACCCTGAGCTGCAGCCTCCTCATAACCCGTAGTTCCGTTGATTTGGCCAGCGAAATAAAGGCCTGAGAGGAGCTTTGTCTCCAGAGTATGGTAGAGCTGCGTAGGAGGGAAAAAATCATACTCTATGGCATAACCCGCCCTGAAAATGTGAGCATTCTCAAGCCCTCGAATCTTACGCAACGCACTGAGTTGAACCTCAAGGGGCAGAGATGATGAAAACCCATTCAAATAGTACTCATTTGTCGATGCGCTCTCTGGCTCCAAAAAGAGCTGGTGAGAGGATTTATCCGCAAACGTTCGCAACTTATCCTCAATCGAGGGGCAATAACGAGGACCAATACCCTTAATCACGCCACTGAGCAGCGGAGATCGCGAAAAACCCGTGCGCAAAGTGTCGTGCACCTCCTCGGAGGTATAGACCAAATAGCATGGAAGTTGTTCTGAGACTGGAGTAGTAGTGTTAGAGAATGAAAATTTCTGTGCATCTTCGTCCCCATATTGAGGCTCCATTACCGTGAAATCAATAGTGCGGGCGTCAATGCGCACTGGCGTGCCAGTCTTCATCCGCTGGCTCTCAAAGCCCATATCCACCAAGCACTTTGTAACGCCGTATGAGGCGCTATCGCCTGCTCTGCCACCAGGCGTGCTATGCTCGCCCACGTGCATCATTCCGCTCAGAAAAGTGCCCGTGGTGAGTATCACAGCACGCGCGCCAAAACTCACCCCCAGAAGGGTTGTAACCCCAGTAACCACACCATCTTCGCATAGAATTTTATCTACGGAATCCTGCCATACATAAAGCCCCTCGGTATTCTCCACAATATGCCTCCAGTGACGGCTATACTCATACCTATCACACTGAGCACGAGGGCTCCACATTGCTGGGCCTTTGGAGCGGCCGAGCATTCTGAATTGCAGTGTGCTACGATCCGTCACCACGCCCATCATCCCTCCCAAAGCATCAATTTCGCGGACAATCTGCCCCTTAGCAACGCCACCCACGGCGGGGTTGCAGGACATTGCCGCAATCTTCTCCATATCCATTGTTATGAGCAGTGTACGCGAGCCAAGACGAGCAGCAGCGACTGCCGCTTCGCACCCTGCGTGGCCTGCGCCAACAACAATTATATCATAATTCTCAATCATTTTTACTTTTGCTTACTCGCTAAGACTTCTAAGTATTCATCCTCTTTTGCTCTCATCACGCCCTTCTCTTGGTCGGTTGCATCGTCGTAGCCAAGCAGGTGGAGCACCCCATGAACCATCACTCTGTGTAGTTCCCTGGAAAAACTCGCTCCGTATGCCACCGCATTACTTTTCACCGTCTCGGTGGAGATAAGGAGGTCTCCGCTCACTTTTTTGCCCTCGTTGTAGGGAAAAGTGATAATATCTGTGGCATAGTCGTGGGCGAGGAACTGGACGTTCACATCTGTTATGTAACTATCTGAACACAAGGCGATTGTAATCTCTCCGAGCTCGCCTCCCTCAGCCAAAATTACGCCCTCAAGCCACTCTTTGAGCACTCGTGAGCCCCTGAGGAGTGTAGGGACGTCAATGCGTGTAAAAAATATCGCCATATTTTGCGTTTTATTATGTTAAATAGAAATTTTCTTCTCTTTCTTCTTGCGCGAGAGAGTAATTTACGTAATTCGTCTACTTGTCCCGCAATATTTCCATGGGGGTCTGATGTCAGCACAGTTGTACCCATTCTCACACACTCCCTCACTCACTCGAACTCCCTCTCCCCCTCATCCTCATTCACGCACCTCTCCCCCTCCTCCTCCTTCACACACCTCTCCCCCTCCTCCTCATTCACGCACCTCGCCCCTCCTCCATAGTCACCAACGCACTCTTTGTGCACCCTCGTACTAAAATTTTACCCAGTGGGCAGGATTCTGTGTAGAAGTCTCCTTCCAAACCTCGAAGTGGAGGAGTCCATCGACTCCAACCCTTCCGATTATCTGACCGCCATATAGCACATCGCCAGCCTTCACACTCACGCTCTCAAGCGAAGAGTAAACAGTAAGGTACTCGCCATGGCGAACCAAAATAGAGGTGCCCATGCCACCCACAGTGAAAATCTTGCGCACCTCGCCACCTGCAATCACACGCACCGTTGCGCCCGGTACCGATTTCAAATTAACCCCCTTGTTATCGACCTTTATACCCTTTTGAGTAGGATGGGCGTGCACACCGTAACTGTCCACAACCGTTGCGCCAGCCATCGGCGAGGGGAGCTTGCCACGCTGTGCAGCAAAATTCTGAGAACTGACCTGAAGAACTTCCTCACTCACGCCACTCTGTTGTTTCATCTCAGCCTCAATTATAGCCTGAATCTGACGCTGTAGCTCCTCCAACCCCTCGCGCTGTTTGTTCTGCTGGGCGAGGAGCTCCTTGCTCTCAACGCCAAGCGAACGCTGGAGAGCCTCAATCTTTTTGCGCTCCTGAGCTATCTCCTCAATCTGGTTCGCCTCGTCACGGCGCAAGACCACAAGTTCGCTTTTTCGCTGCTCAATCTCCTTGATTTCAATGCCTATTTGCCCCTTTAGAGAATCAATCTGGAGGCTCTGTGTGCGTAGGTCAGCGAGCACGATTTTGGTTGTATGTTCCTTTCTAACGTTCTTCTTTCGCACCTCGCTGCTCAGCAGCAACCCGCTCTTAGGCGAAGTGCTCAGGTGGAGTACATAGAGGGCACGGAGATTAGCAATAAAAAGCGTGCGCATTGCCGAAAGCTGTTCGGTGTGGAGGGTTGCCTCGCGGCTCTGAGTATTGGCTCTATTATCGAGCACGCGTATCTGTTTTTCGATGGAGCTGAGCACCTCCTGGCGCTGTGCCTGGCGACGCTGAGTAAGGCGAAGTTGCTCGTTAAGGTCTTTGCCCGTTGCCTCGAGCTTGTCGAGCTCGCGGTCGAGTCGCTCGATTTCGGCTTGAGCCGCCTCACGCTGCTTGCGCAACGCCTCCAAAGAAGTCGCACCCTGCCCCATGGCTACACCACACATACACAGCATGAGGGCTGCAAGTACTACGAACTTTCTATATGGCGATGTTGGTAATGCTCTCATTGCTCGTGTGTGTGTATATATATAGTGTAGAGTGTTTGTGGGTTAGGTTAATTGTCAGTAGAGGGCGGAGTAGCTTGTGGCAGAGCGAGCCTCTGTTCAATTTCCTCGAGCATACCATCCTCAGCCTCAACATAGCTACTCTTTGCGTTCTGCCAGTAGCCACGAGCTGGTGCATCCTCGCCCAAAGCATATAGTATATCGCCAAAGTGCATGAGCACCTCTGGACTCTGCTCTGGATTTATCTCCATAACCTGCTCCATCAACACCTTCGCCTCTGCATACCGTCCGAGTTTATAGAGCACCCATGCCTGAGTATCCAAGTAAGTATCGTTTTGAGGCACGAGCTCGTTGGCACGGACAGACATCTTGAGCGCCTCTTTGAGATTCTTGCCCTCCTCTGAGAGGAAGTAAGCATAGTTATTGAGCACCAGAGCATTGTCGGGGTTATAGCGCAGAGCCTTGCGATAGGCGCTGTAAGATTGCGAAATTTTTCCGTCTTGGTGGTACAAATCGCCCTTGAATCCCATCAGCTCAGAACGCAGAGAATCGCTTTTGAATTCTCTGAGAGATTTGTCTGCGAGTCGGTACGCACCAGCCTTATCATCACTGTTCCACAGCGCGAAAATCTCCGCTGCACGGAAAGCAAAACCTCCGTATATCTGGCTACCCAGTGCCGCAAAATGAATGGCCTGAGAGAAGTCCTCCTTGTAGGAATATAGCTCCGAGAGGCGTGTCAGAGCGATGCTATCAGGCGGCGAGGTCTCCCCCACAAGGGTTTTGTAGTGCTCCTCAGCCTCGTCAATTGCACCTGTATAGGTCAGAAAACGACCGTAAAGCAAGCGCACCTGAATATCACGCGGGTGTGTCAACACCAGGGTCGTCATTAGTGCGCGTATCTCATTGTAATTGTTGCGATAGGGCGCAGGGGTGAAAAAGTAGTTCTCAAAACTCTCCACCTTCTGTGCCGCTGGGACCTCAGGGTTGTGGTAGTAGGGCTCAAGAGCGCGTATATATGCCGTAATATCGCCCACAGCCTCGTAGAGCTCAAGTAATGCAAGTTGCGCTTGCTGGAAGTTGGGGTCGATGCGCAATGCCTCGAAAAACTGAATCTCTGCCGTTGCATTCTCACCCAAACCGTGTGCAAGCTCGCCATAATCCATGCGATACTGTATGTTGTCGGGGTCAGCACTCACAGCGCGCTGCATCACTGAGAGAGCACCAGCATAGTTCTGAGCTGTGAGGTTGATGTTGCGCATTAAATCCACCACCTGTGGCGAGGTGCCAAAATCCACCAAAAACTTATCACACACCCTGATGGCATCTTCGAAACGACCCATCTGAGCTAAGACCGAGGCAGAGTAGAGGCGGTAATCCTCGCGCTTGGGGCGTAGTTCGGCGAGCTGAGTGAGCACATCCAAGAGCTCCTCGCTCGGAGCCACTTCCAACAATACGTAAAAGTACAACTCCAAATAATCGGCATTACCGGGGTCAATCTCCAGTGCACGCTTGGCCAGGGCAGCAGAGCTCTCAATATCACGCTCGCTGTAAGCAATTTTGCTCAAATAAAAATAGGATGGAGCGTGAGTAGGATTGAGCCTGACGAGATCTCGCAGACCTTTTTTCGCCATATCTGTGCGACCCATGACAAAGTGGTCGATTGCGCTGAGAAACGTAGCGCTCTGGCGCACCTGAGCCTCGGCTCGGTGACTCACCGCCTGGGGAAATAGAATCCCTAAGACAGCGAATGCCAACAATACTATAAGGTTTTTTTTCATAACTCAAGTCGTAATTTTTTTCTTACACCTCCTCTGTTTGCTGGTGGCAGCACGAAACTGCCTCTAAAGTGAAAGCCGAATGACAAACAGTCGGGGGTGCGGGTTATTCTGCTGGCAGTTCGGCTATTACTCGCTCAATGGTCGGAGCAAAGTGCTCGTACTCCAGGGCGTGAATCTTCTGTGCCAGTGAGTCGGGAGTTTCTCCCTCTTGCAGGGCAACACGTGCTTGGAGAATAATATCTCCTTGATCATAACGCTCGTTGACGAAATGTATTGTGATGCCCGACTCAGCGCGAGCCTCTGCCACAACCGCCTCGTGAACGCGAGCACCATACATCCCCTTGCCACCAAAATCAGGCAACAATGCAGGGTGAATATTCACAATTCGATTGGGATAGGCATCCACAATCTCGCTGGGGATGAGCAGCAAAAAACCAGCCAATACAATCATATTCACGCCTTTGGAGCGGAGGTACTGTAATATTTTGCTGGGTTCTTCGCGGAGCTCCTTGGCACTGAACACCAGAGTCTCTACGCCGAAGCTCTCGGCCCGTTGCAAAACATAGGCATCGGCCTTGTTGCTCAACACCGAAACCACGCTGATTTGCGAGCCCTCACCGCCGAAATACTCCATTATTGCCTGCGCATTTGTGCCACTTCCAGAGGCAAATATAGCTAATTTGGTCATTTTCAAGAATTTAAATAAACTTCTGAGGATAAAAGTACAAAAAAAATAAAGAAAATTGTAGGTATTTGCAAAAAAATTACTACTTTTGCTCTCACGAAACCAAATAAACTTAAAACTTATAACAATGTCAAACGTTTCAAAAAAAGTAGTAGAAATTATCGTTGAGAAACTTGGTGTAGAAGCTGCAGAAGCTGCGCCAGAAAAAAGCTTCACCGCTGACCTTGGTGCTGACTCACTCGACACAGTTGAACTTATCATGGAATTCGAAAAAGAATTCGAAATCACTATTCCAGACGAAGATGCTGAGAAAATCGGAACTGTAGGTGACGCTATCTCATACATCGAAGCTAAACTTAGCTAAGTAAACTGAAAAAATCGCTTTAGAATACTACTTGGCACACAAGCTGAGCAGACATAAAACGAACAAATGGAGGGGAGGAGAGCTCAATGTGGCTTTGGCTCCCCTTGTTTCTAATATTGAAACATTTTTTTCAAAGACAAATTTTTTTTTTCATATACACCACATAACTAAAGAAAACAGCAGAGTATGAGAAGAGTTGTAGTAACTGGATTGGGAACTATCAATCCGCTGGGCAATAATGTCGAGGCGTTCTTCAGCGCACTAAAACAAGGCAAAAGCGGTGCCGGACCTATCACACTGTTCGACGCAGCAAAATTCAAAACGCAATTTGCTTGCGAAGTCAAAGACTATAACCCAACCGACTTCTTCGACAGAAAAGAAGTGCGCAAACTCGACAGATTCGCGCAATTTGCTCTTATCACCGCAGAACAAGCTATCGTAGACTCGGGGCTCGACCTCGAAGCTATTGATTTGGACAAATCTGGCGTGATCTGGGCTTCGGGTATCGGTGGGCTCGACTCTATCTCGGAGGCTATCTCAGACTATGCAAAAGGCGACGGAACTCCACGTTTCAACCCATTCTTCATCCCCAAAATGATTATTGATATCGCTGCAGGACACATCTCCATGAAGTATGGATTCCGTGGACCTAACTACGGTACGGTTTCGGCCTGCGCAAGCGCCAACCACGCAATCATCGACTCGCTCAACCTCATTCGCTGGGGAAAAGCTAACATCATTATTACGGGTGGCTCGGAAGCAGCAATCTCTCCTGCTGGTATCGGCGGATTCAACGCCATGCAAGCGCTCTCAACCAGAAACGATGACCCTCAAACAGCCTCAAGACCTTTCGACACAGGACGCGACGGATTCGTTATGGGCGAAGGTGCTGGTGCGCTAATCCTCGAAGAATTCGAACACGCTAAGGCTCGTGGTGCTAAAATCTATGCCGAAGTTGTGGGAGGTGGAATGAGCGCTGATGCTTACCACCTGACAAGCCCTCACCCTAACGGAATGGGTGCTTGCAAATCTATGCAAAATGCTATCACTGACGCGAGACTTAACCCCTCGGACATTGAGTACGTAAATACACACGGTACATCTACACCTGCTGGCGACGTGCCTGAAATCACTGGCATTATGACATGCTTTGGCAAACACTGCTACAAACTCAACATCTCGGCAACTAAATCCATGACAGGTCACCTGCTTGGCGCTGCTGCTGCTATCGAAGCACTCGCCGCAATTATGGCCCTCAACGAAGGAGTAATACCACCTACAATCAATAACTTTGATCTGGATAAATCCATCGACCATAAACTCAACCTTACGCTCAACAAAGCGCAAAAAAGAGAAATCAAATATGCTCTGAGCAATACGTTTGGATTTGGTGGACACAACTCCAGCGTTATCTTCAAAAAATACGAAGAATAACAGGCCCTCCCCCCAGCCGCCACAATAACAAAACACCATGGTGCTCACCCCTAACTAAATAAAGAGGTGAGCACCTGTTGTAAAAAACAGACCCTCACACACACATTTTACCCACGCACACACCGCACTCCCCCTGGTTATGTCGCCACTAAACTCACCTCTATAAAATGCTGAACTTTAGAAAAAAATATGGCAAAAATGGACACTACCAAAAACTGGTCAAAGGAGTCTTTGGTGTCTGGGGAGGTAACATCGAACTCTATAAACTCGCGCTAATACACCGCTCGGCATCTATCACGCTGGAAGACGGCAGCACGATTAACAACGAAAGACTCGAATTCCTTGGCGACGCAGTGCTACAACTACTAGTCTCCGAAATGCTCTTTATAGAATACCCCGAAGTAGACGAGGGTGAGCTGACCAAAATGAGAAGCAAAATAGTTTGCCGTGCCACTCTCAACTCGCTGGCTCGCAAAGTAGGGCTCGACAAAGAGATAGTGAGCAACGAAAACTCATCGAGGCAAGGCTCAAGAGCCGATATACACGGAGATGCCTTCGAGGCGCTTTGCGGCGCCCTGTACCTCGATAAAGGCTTCGACGGAGCAAGCAAAGCTATACTTCACCTCTTCGCCAAATTCATGAACATTGAAGAAGTCCTCAATAGCGAAAATGACCACAAAAGCAGAATGCTGGAATGGGCACAACAACAACATAAAAAAATTGAATTCTGGTGCGAACGAGCCGCAAACTACACCGCTCGAAACCCACTGTTTGAATGTATAATCACAGTCGACGGAGCAAGAGTGGGGTATGGTGCCTCGCGCTCGAAAAAATCAGCAGAACAAAAAGCCGCCAAAGACGCTTACCAATACTTGCAAGTGCGCTAAAGAGCAGAAATAATTCGAGCAGTAGCCCCAACCTCAGTCTCTACATACAACTTCGAACACTGAGAAGCCACTGAACCATCCTCCACCATCGCATCCAACACTGACAATAATCCCTCGAAATCTGAAACCGAAAAGCCACCACCGCAGGATATCAACTGATGCGCCTCGCGGAACTTCTCGTAACGTGGCCCAAAAACCACAGGCTTGCCCCACACAGCCGCCTCAAGAGTGTTGTGTATGCCCGAACCAAAGCCTCCTCCAATATAACACACTGTAGCATAGCGATACAAAGAACGCAAAACTCCAATAGTATCTACTACCAAAAGAGTGTCGTGTGAAGAGACCACAGAACTGCTATAACGAGCCGAACTACGCCCCGACTGCTCGATAAACCTCTTGATCTGCGCCTCATGAATCTCGTGCGGTGCAACCACAAAACGCCACTGTGGACGAAGATGCATAACACGCAACAACAACTCCTCATCTGCCGCCCAAGTACTACCACACACTACCACAGGGGAAGAAGTTTCTGAAACAAACTGCTCGACAAATGCGTTGGCCTTTGCCTGAGAAGAGAGCTCATAGACCCTATCGAAACGAGTATCGCCTGCCACCATCACGTTATGGGTATAACCCATCTGAGAGAGCAACTCTGCTGAGGCCGAATCCTGAACAAAAAGTGTCGTGAAAAACGACAGCATCGAACGGTAAAAGTTTCGCACAGGAGCATAAGAACTGAAAAACGCCGAGCGAGAACGGAAAATTGCCGAAACTAAATATAGCTCGCTACCCGATGACTTAAGCTCGCGCAGCAAATTATACCAATACTCATACTTGATGATAAATACCTTGGACGGAGATACAGCCCTGAGAAAAGTGCGCACCGCTCGGCGAGTATCGAAAGGAAGGTAAAAGACAGCGTCCACACCCTCGAAACTCTTGCAAGCGTTATAGCCCGATGGAGAAAAAAATGTCAGCACCAACTGCGCCGTAGGATATTTCTCGCGCAGAGCACTGATTAGAACACGACCCTGCTCAAACTCACCCAACGATGAGCAGTGAATCATAATCACCTCACTATCCCCCTCAACATGCTCTTTGTGCCAGGCGGTAAGTTGTGCTCGTTGCTGCTGCCGCCCTCTAACCATCGCACGCACCTTGCCATTGAAAAATTGCAGCAACCACATAAGAGCCACAAAAATATGTATAGCAAAGTTATAGAGTATTCTCATTGATCACGAATCTAAGAAAATGAGTTGAGCTTCCCTGGGAGACTACACCCCACTAAAGTAGGAGTGACACTACCATTGCCGCCATTGATACCAATGACGCCGAAATACCTACCCATCCCTGAGCATCGATCGGCTTGGTGTAAGGCTTACTTGGTATTACTATCTGGCTCCCTGGAGGCACTTTCTGCCCTGGGCGAACCGACAATACTGTACCGTTCATCTCCACTATGAATGGCTTACGACGAGCATCCTCGGAGTAACCACCAGCACGCTCGATGTACTCCCTAACAGTTAATTTGGGATCGTAGGTCAGCGTAGTTGGATAGTAAACAGCACCCGAAATTGTAATAGTGTTTGTGTAGGTAGGAATAAGCAGCATATCACCTTCTTTGAGCGTTAAGTTCGCAACGCCATTTGGATCATTCATTGCTGCAACAAGGTCGATACCCACCATATACAAGTCACCAACTTTTAGCTTTCTACCACCTTCCAACTCAAGTTGCTTCTCATAAACTTCAATCGTTTCATCTTCCACTGCGCGAGATGCCGCAACATTCTCTGCAATCTCCAATGACATTAGCGCGCTATTTTTCACACTATCCTCGGCTGTGAACTTTCTCTGGAGGCTGGCTCCTTTTGCATAAGCCTGTGCGGTAAGCCCTCCAGCTGCTGTAATAAGGTCGCTGAGTTTATCAATAGTGGTTTCCATTGCATACTCTCCCGAGAAGTTCACCTCACCAGTCACAGTCACTATTCGTGGTCTTGTGTAACCTGGCGTTCTACGCACAAAGACGATATCGTAAGGAGCGAGAGTGAAGTCTGCAGCTTTTCCCTCAAGAGTGAGATCTTCAGGCACTGGGAATGAGAACACTTCTGCTCTTCTCTCAGGCGCAATTGTATCCTTTGCGTTTGAGTACACTCGAGCAACCTCGATGCGAGCCATCGACGCTGAGTTCTTTAGTCCCTTTGCCATAACTATTACATCTTCGAGGGTCACTCCATCGCTATAGGGTATGATGTGTGGGTCGTTCACCTCACCACGCACTGAGATTGTTTGCCCTTCGCGCATATCGTCATAGGAAGTAACAGTCAGCACGTCTTCTTTTTGTAGTGGGACATCTGGAGCTGTTCCCATGAGGATTTTTGCGATATTCACAGGGATTGTTTCGAGGCTCATATCAGCTCTTCTTCTTAGCAGCATTGCTCTGCCTCCAAAAGCGTCTTCGCTGAGTCCTTCTGCAACATTGACAAGGTCTCCTACTGTCGCCATTTTATCCGAAATTTCGTAGTTTCCTGGTCTCCACACAGCACCTTCTATGGTGGCTCTATTGCTAAATTTGTCAACTACTTCACCCACTGTTACAACGTCTTTATCCATTAGTGCAAAGGTTTCAAAGTCCTCTTGAGCAACAGTATGCATGGTAAGTTGTTTTCCGCCTCCTTTTCGAGTAATGTTGATATATTTTTGGTAGGCATCTCCAGCAAAGCCACCTGCCAATTCAATGAGGTCTGTGAGTCGCTCATCACGTTTCAGCTCATATGTTTTTGGGCGACGTACATTTCCTGTAATTTCCACAATATCGCTATATGGCGATATAACAATAAGGTCATTGTCTTCGAGTCGTTGATCCACTTCGCTGGCACCATTGAGTAGATAATCGTAGACATCAAGAGTGCTCACGAGCTTACCAGCGCGGTAAAGCTTTATATCCCTTAGGCTACCGATGCTATTCACACCCCCTGCAACATAAAGGGCATTAAAGACAGAGGCGAGCGAAGGTAAGGTGTAGGTTCCTGGTACTCTGGCCTCTCCCACAATGTTCACAGTGATTGAGCGGATGTCACCGAGCGTAATTTTAATCTGTACTGTACCCTGTGCAAGTCCTTCAACTGCGCTCATAAATTTTTGTCTGAGGCGTTTCTCGGCAGCTTCGATAGTGAGCCCCGCCACGTGAATCACACCAATGCTCGGGATAATAACATCTCCTTCAGCCGTTACTGTGAGTTGATACTCGGCTTCGGTCACACCCCACAAAACAATTATGAGTTCATCGCCCGTAGATATAATATAATTTCGAGGAGTTGGGATACTCAGCGATGGGGCGAAGGTTAGGTTCTCTACCGAGAACATTTCGTTACCAAACACGGTGCTTGGTGGTGTATCGGTTGAGATTTGTCCAGATGTGGTGAGTGTTGAGTCATACTGGCGCAGGCGGTCATTTTTATCATCGATAATCCCTTCGCTGCTCGATGCAGTATTGTCCTGCATTTGCATTTTCTGAAGTTCTGCAATTTCGGTTGCACTCATTCCCTCTATCATTTGCATTTGTGAGGGGTCTTGCGCCATTAGTGAGTTTGCGCCACAGAGCATTAGAAGTGTGCTAAAAAATAGTGATAAGAAACGAGTTTTCATATTTCGGAAGTGTCTATCTTTGTGTTTAAAATTAAGCTTTGGGCAAAGGTACAATTTTTTCTGAATTTTACTATACTATACTACTATAAAAAGCAGGTTTTATATTCATAGTTGTTTTAGGGTTATCACTCCATCTCTCATCACTGCATAGGTGGGGTTTTGCACCCATTCTCCGAGCACCACCATTTTTGCAGTTTCGTTGAGGTCATAGATGATAGGGTAGTGCAGGTGTCCGAAGACAAAGTAGTCTATGTTGTTTTGCTTGTCGAGGATTTGTTTTGAGGCTTTCACCCAGTAGTCGTTTTCTCCTTTGAATTGGTGAGTTATATCTCCTCTTTTTTTTCTATTCGAGGCGCTCCAGTTCATACCAAATCGGGTGAGTGTATCGGGGTGGATTATTCTCTGGCCGATGTATCTGGCGGTTTTGCTGCGGAAGATGAGTTCGAGTGCTCTGCTGATTCCTTTGTGTTTATAGAGTTTATCTCCGTGTTCGATGTAGAGTGTTTTTCCTTGTCTTTGGGTGATTAGTTCGTGGTGGTGGATGGTGAGTCCTATTTCGTCTTGGAGGTATGATTTTATCCACAGGTCGTGGTTTCCGGGCATGAAGTGTATGGTAGTACCATTTTCGCACATTTTTTGGAGTTGAGCCAGAGTGCGCACGTATCCTTTGGGCACGGTACGGTTCCATTCGAACCAGAAGTCAAAGATATCTCCCACCAGGAATAGTTCTTGGCAATCGCTCTCTATTGAGAGCAGGAATGATACAAATATTTTTTCTCGTTCTTTTGGGGTTTTATCACCGAAGTTTAGCCCGAGGTGTACGTCTGAGGCGAAGTATATCATCTTTGTTAATAACTTGTTTAAAACCTGTTAAAACTATGTTAAGTATATGTACAAAAGTAAGAAAAAGAAAAGTTACTTACAATACACAAAGCGCATTGAACAATTTTTGTGCACTAATTGTTAATAATTTCACCCCACATATTGCTCTTGCTATCAAACACTTACTCCACTCCCACAAGGGTTATCAACACAACTAACAGGTATTATTATTTATATTTAATATATATATTTATTAAATTATAAGAAAAAGAGGTGTCAATAAAATCAATAAAATCAATAAAATCAATAAAATCAATAAAATCAATAAAATCAATAAAAAAGAAAAAATCGCACTAAAACGGCATGCCAATAGCGAAGTGAAGTGCAGTTTGGTCGAGCTTGAGCTGTGAGAACCAACGTTGACTCTGAACCAAATTAGGATTGTAAAGCTTCACACCCCAATCCAATCGCAATAAGAAAAAACCAACATCATAGCGTATACCCATACCCGTGTTCAATGCCAACTCCTTGTAGAAATCATTGAACTCAAACCTCGCATCCTCCCTATCCTCACCATCACCATTCATCCATATATTACCGCAATCTACAAAAAAACCAAGATTGAACCCCCCAGTCACGTTCACACGATACTCAAAATTAGCCTCTATTCGAAAATCTCCAAGCTGGTTAGGGAATGAGTCCCCTCCATCATACAAAACGCTCCCAGGACCCAAAGAACGCACCTGCCAGCCACGCATCGAGTTGCTTCCACCCGCAAAATACTGACGCTCGAACGGAATCACACGAGAATTACCATAAGCATAACCCGCACCCATCAACACTCGCCATGCAAACTGAGAACGCTGACCAAAATTTACCCTGCTACTATACTCCGCCATTAACCGCGCATACTGTGCATAACGCAAACCAAAAACATTGTAGTAACTATCCCCAGCACTACTGGTGTGACGAGGTGAACCAAACAAACTGCTCAACCCATAAAATAAATTACCGTTTATATCCCCAGACACCCTCAATGTGTTACCATCCATCTTTGTGTCACTGTTGGTGGTGTAGTAGTATGATGCTGACAAACCTGCAATGAGCTGAGACTCATAACTGTTGCGCAAATAAGGGTTGACAATCTCTGACAAAAATGTAGTATCCACCCAAGGCACATTCACAATGTTAATATCTGCTGGATTCACCGTGAAACGAGCCCCATTCTTCAACGTCCAACCATAACCATACACCGCCGAATAAATCGTTCGATCATAATCGGGACGACGCTGTGTGTTGAATGATAACGACATTTTGGTGGCAGTGTAACTGAAATCGCGAACAGCATCTGTGGAAATCGGCAACCAAAACCTCGGAACAGATAGCGAGGCAGACATCCCAAACTCAAACGAATTGCGAGAATCTCTGGACCACAAAAACTCATAAGCCCCACGAGCAGAAATTATAAAATCCTCAGCACCTTTAAATAAATTGTGATTCTGATAACCCAAACCCAAACCCAACGAAAAAAAAGTGCTCGTCGTGGTTGCCTCAAAATCTACGTGGAAGTTCTGACGCACAATCGGAGTGCACTGAACCAAACAATTCAACTCCCGCTGAGTGGTAGAGGCATCCGAATATAATGATGTAACATGAACAATATCAGAGGAATCCACTGGCTGTGGTGAGAAAATTATCTGAGGCGTGAAACCCAACGAACGAACGTTATCGTAGGTCTGCTCAATACTCATGTGATCGTACACCTCGCCAGGAGACATACCCAACTGCTCGACCAAAAAACGCTCCAAAATCAATACCTTGTCCCGATACAGAATATTAATACCACGATAGCTCACAGAATCATACGTAGGGTTTGTAATAGTGGGGTCGTAATTCGAATTCATCGTAATCTCTTTGATACGATAGATGGGGTGGTTTGCCAATATTGGGCGACCACTCTCATCCTGACCAACTGTTGCCTGTGAGAGAATTAACTCCAAATCCACAGTACTATTACCCAGAGTAGAATCTGCTCGGTAGGAAATAAAATTCTGATTGAAACTCCAAAAACCCCTATCACGTAACATCTCGGTTATGCGCAAACGCTCCGCCTCAAGAGTCTTTCGCTCGAACCGACCACCAGACTTGAGCAGCGAATTTACACTATCTTCGGCAATCAACGGAGCAATGAAATCATCATTCACAGTGTACTTTATGCTACCAATAGTGAAAGGAGTGTTGGCATCAATAGTGTATGTGACCTTTGCTTTGCGATCCTCGCTAACCTCAATACTATCCTTGATTGTGGCATTGAGAAAACCCATAGACTCCAGATAAATAGCCATCATAGCCTTACTCTCCTCCACCGCGGAACTATCCAGCACCACAGGCGCCTCACCAACCTTCTCGGACCAGAATTTATGCCACCCCGTGTGCTTCGAAGTATCCGTCATATTGTAAAAAGCAAGGTAGATACCAAGACCAAAAAGTCGGCGATTGGGACGCTGTTGGATATAGTCTTCGAGCTCGCCGCGGTCAATGTCCCCGATATTCAACTCCTTGATATCCACTTTGTTCTGGGATAGCAACGACTCCCCAATAGGCACATAACGAGTGGCATTGCACCCGATGAGCAAAAGAGCAGCAACTGCAAGAAATATGACCTTATGGAGCGATTTCATGGCTTAAATAACATAGCAAAAATAGGTGTTTTTTTTCAATAACATGGCATGACCACCGAAATATTTTAGCATAAACGACAATATACCAAACAAAAAGCGGCTATCGGAGCAAATCCAATAGCCGCTTTTTATTAGTTTTAGCCCATTACTAATTCAGAGGCACTATTCGTCATACGAACTGTTGTCCCAACAGTGCGTACATAGATCCTCTTTTGGAAGCCCAATAGAGCTAACAACATCATCGAGATACTGGAATTTCAATGAGGTAAGCTGTAATTGTCGTGCAATTTCGTCCACCATCCTCTGGTAGTGTTCCGAATTGTGGTCAGCATAAGGAGCAAGAATTTCCGCAGTAAGGTCTTTTGTACCCTCAAACTCGCTTACAACACGAAGAGTAATAAGGTCGAAAGCCGAACGTGAGGCCGAAAAATTCAAAAACTTACATGGGAAAAGAAGCGGAGGACAGGCAATACGCATGTGTACCTCTTTTGCATCGTTTTCGAGCAACTTCACCACATTATCCTTGAGCTGAGTACCCCTAACAATAGAGTCATCGAGCAATACCATCTTACTACCCTTTGTGAACTCGCGGTTTGGGAGTAGTTTCATTTTTGCCACCAAATCACGCATCTTCTGGTTCTGAGGCATAAAGCTACGAGGCCATGTCGGAGTGTACTTCACAAACGGCCTCTTGTAGGGTATCCCCATCTCATTGCTGTATCCTATGGCGTGTCCGATACCCGAATCTGGGATAGCGCCAGCAAAATCAAACTCCAAACCCTCTGCTTTGTCACGGCGTGCGAGTGCAGCACCGCTACGATAACGAGAGCCCTCTACATTCACCGACTCATACCACGCTGATGGATAACCGTAGTAAACCCACAAGAATGAACAGATTTGCTTGCGTTTCTCCGCCTCTTTTTTGACCACCACACCCTCTTCGTTGAGCAACACAATCTCTCCCGCACCAATATTCCTCACGTAGTCATAGCCCAAGTTCGAAAAACTCGAAGACTCGCTCGCCACAACATACCCATCCGCATCCTTACCAATAATAATTGGTGTGCGACCAAAACGGTCACGACCCGCATAAATACCCTCTTGAGTCAACACCAACATCGAACACGAACCCTTGATGGTCTTCTGTGCAATGTCAATCCCCTCGGCAAAAGTCTTACCCTTGGAGATAAGCATTGCCACAACCTCAGTGGGGTTAATCTCCGAACCCGAAAGCTCCGCAAAGTGAGCACCCGAACTTAGCATACCTTCGACAATCTCATCCAAATTTCCAAACTTTGCCACAGTCACCACCGAGTATCTGCCCAGGTGCGAGGTGATGGTCACTGGCTGGCTCTCCGTGTCCGAAATCACAGCTATACCCTGTGTTGCATCGCCAAACTTAGGCAGGTCATCCTCAAATTTATTCCTAAAATAACCATTCTCAAGGCTGTGGATGCTGCGAACAATCTTGCCGCCGTTCCAAAAAGCCATACCAGCACGCTTTGTGCCCAAATGTGAATGATAGTCAGTACCATAGAAAACGTCACCTACGATAGGTCTGCGCGAGAGCGCGCCAAAAAATCCACTCATTGTGTTATTAAGTTTTTTAGATTATTGAATATCCTACGCCTCATTATTCCCCTTTCGTCTCTCATTTTTCTAATCTCTATCGCAGCTTGGAGGATATTAGCTGCATGAATTCCTCGCGAGTTCTTTGGTCGCTGAGGAAAAGCCCGGTAAAGGCCGAAGTAGTGGTTGCGGAGTTCTGTTTCTGCACCCCGCGCATCTGCATGCACATGTGCGATGCCTCGATAACCACGGCAACGCCAAGTGGCGAGAGTGCCGCCTGAATAGAATCCCTTATTTGTACGGTCATTCGCTCCTGAACCTGAAGCCTGCGAGCAAAACACTCCACCACACGAGCCACCTTGGATAACCCTGTGATGTGTCCGTTGGGAATGTACGCCACGTGAGCCTTGCCGTAGAATGGCAGTAGATGATGCTCGCATAGTGAGTAAAGCTCAATGTCCTTTACCACTACCATCTGTTTGTACTCTTCCTTGAATTTTGCTGAATTGAGCAGCGCGATTGGATCCTCATCATATCCGCTCACAAAGAATCGCATAGCTTTTGCTACTCGGCTTGGTGTTTTCAGCAGGCCTTCGCGATTGGGGTTCTCGCCTATCTCCTCCAACACCTCTTTGTATAGCTTCTCGAGTTTATCCATTTAAGCTTCTTTACTACTTTCTCGCCCCCTGCATAAGCAAACCTCGGGGCGCTCAGAATTTGGGTGCAAAGGTATGTAATTTTTTTTTAAAAAAGTACTGTTATTTTTTTCACAATAACTTTTTTTTGTGTACCTTTGCAGTGATTTTCATTACTTAATGAGTAATTACTAAGCATTTGAAAAAAATTAAAAACAATAATAAACACTAAAAACTTAAAAAAATGTCTGTAGATTTATCAAAATACGGCATCACCAACGTTGG
>CAYJIF010000012.1:0-35797 GCA_964370175.1 uncultured Rikenellaceae bacterium | reverse complement strand
GAATTTCGTAAATTTAAAATCCCGCCCCGCCGGCGAGGCGGATAGAGCAACCCAACGTCCCTCCTAAGTGCACAACTCAATTAAACACGAGAGTGTTTGCGGGATGCCGCCGCGCCCCGCGGCAGACCGCTATGTTCACGCCCTTATGAGGGCGCTCACTTATGCGCTCTCCCGCCGGCGGCACCCGAGAGAAATTGCTCTATACATTATACGTAGTTTACACGTGTAAGTTTTACGATATCCATAGATGCCGCCGGCGGGAGAATGCTATATAGCGAGTGGGACGAGCGTATAGCGGTCTGCCGCATTGGCGCGGCGGCATCCCGCGTGCTTTGCACAATTTGTTGAACAAATACAACAATTGAAAATTTCTATGTGTAATTTCTGCGTTTTTCGGGTGCCGCCGGTGGTAGAATGCTGAATTTATGAGCGTAGCGAAGAAATAGCGTTCTGCCGCTCAGGCGCGGCGGCATCCCGCAAACACTACGTGTTTAATCTATTTGGGGAGGGACGTGATTTGGATTGCTCTATCCGCCTCGCCGGCGGGGCGGATTTTTAGATTTACGAAATTCCCTGCGGGTAATTTCGTTTTGAGCGTTTTTTTGATATTGACTGCGCCTGCGGCGACTGGCTATAGCTCCCCTCGCCGGGGAGGGCGCGCTTACGCCGCGCGGGCGGGGTCAGAGACCCTTTTGATTTGTTGCACCGATAGAAAAACAGAAACAAAAGCCCTGCGGGGGCACCCGCCGCCGCGCGGGCGGTGCCTGCGGGCACCCCGAATTGTTTTGTTGTACTGATAGAAAAACAAATGCCCCGCGGAGGCACTCGCCACCCGCCCCGCTCCTACCACAGCAAAAAAACAGGTGGCCGCTCATTACAAACAACCACCTATTATTCGCTCTGCAATAAGTGTTCACAGAGAACCCATTTGCAACTAATTTAGACTCTGCCGACCCCTACTTCGTAGTAATAGTGATAGTCTCGCTCTTGAGCCCTTTAGACTTAGCACGAACTACAATTTCACCAGCCTCTTTGGTCGATTCCACAATAGCCGTCATCATTCCGCTAAATAGCTTCATTTTTGGCAGGTGGAAGAGCTCCAATGAAGAGGGGTCGCCACTTGCTCCCGCTCTATAGCTGCCTTCTCCCTTCACCTCAAATTCAATTTCGTTTGCAGCAAGCGGACATGGATTACCATTTCTATCCACCACACTCACCGTGATGAACGATAGGTCTTTACCGTCAGCATCAATGGTGCTGCGATCCGCCTCGAGCTTAATAGCGTATGGTTTACCCGCGGTTTTCATCACCTTTTCTGCAACAGCCTCTCCTTTATCGTTGTACGCCACAACCTTAACTTCGCCAGCTTCATACTTCGTATCCATCCACATCAGGCGATAGCGGCTCTGACGCTTAAATTGCTTCATTGATTCTGCGTCTGCGCTATTTTCAATTGTCACCGATAGATCTTTGGTTCTACGCCCTTGGCTCTTGCCATTGATGAAGACTTCTGCCGAGGGGTAGTTAGTGTAGACAAAGATTGGGGTTACTTCTCCTTGGCGACCTTCCCAGTTCCAGTGAGGGAGGATGTGCAGAGTCTCCACGTCTTTATTCCAGTGGCTGCGATATAGCCAGTAGCGATCTTTGGGCAGCCCCGCAAGGTCAACGATACCGAATAGCGAGCTATGGCTTGGCCATTCTGAGTAGTAGGGGGTAGGTTCGCCAATGTAGTCGAACCCAGTCCACACAAATTCGCCAATGCTCCATGGTTTATCTTCGTGCCACATGAAGTCATCTTCGGGCAGGTTGCTCCACGCGCAGTGCTCCACGTCGTAGGATGATGATTGATGATCCGAGTATTTTTTCATAGAGGCACGTTCCACAGGGAATTTGTACACCCCACGAGAACTAACAGTAGATGCTGTTTCGCTTCCGAGTACGATTTGCTGAGGTATTCTTTCGTAGTTTTGCGCATAGAGGTGGGGGCGATAGTTGAATCCTGCAACGTCAAACACAGCTGCGATATTATTGGTTGTTACAGCATCAGGAGCATCCATTCCCATTGTGACGAGACGGGTAGGGTCTTCGCGGTGGCAAATGTCTTGCAAGTAGCGTGAGAGTTTAGCGCCTTGATTGCCGCTCCACTGGTCAGGCACTTCGTTACCCACGCACCACATAACAACGCTTGCTGAGTTGCGGAATTGGTGGATAAGGTTCACCAGGTCACGCTCTGCCCACTCATCAAAGAATCTGTGGTAGCCATTCTCCAACTTAGGTGTTTTCCACTCGTCAAAAGTTTCAGCCATGACTAACATACCCATTTCGTCGCACGCTTCGATGAGCTCAGGTGCGGGCATATTGTGTGAGGTGCGGATTGCATTAGCACCCATCTCTTTGAGTATGCGGATTTGGCGGCGAATACCCGCCATGTTTGCTACCCCGCCGAGTGGCCCTAAATCGTGGTGGTTACACACCCCCTGGAATTTGATAATCTCTCCGTTGAGGAACATACCCACATTGGGCACGATTTCGAGCGTGCGAACGCCAAAGCGTGTGGAGTAGGTGTCTACCGCTTTCCCGTTTTCGTAAATGGTTGACTTAGCGGTGTATAGAGTAGGGGAGTCTGGGCTCCATAGTTTAGGGTTCTCTATGTAGAGGTCTTGGTCGAACAAATTTTTGTTGAATTTTGTTAGTGTCGACTCTCCTTGTGTCACCACCTCACCGTTTTGATCTGTGATGTCGGTTTTAATCGTGTAGTTGCTGTAATTCGCACCCTGTGGCATCTCCAGTTTTGTTCGCAGATTAACCTTTGCATATTCTTTGCTCACCTCTGGGGTTGTGAGTTGTGTGCCCCACACGGGTACGTGTGCTTGCGAAGTGACAATAAATCTAACATTGCGATAGATTCCCGCACCTGGGTACCAGCGTGACGAGTTTGGCTTGTTTTCGAGCCTAACGACCAGAGTATTGGTTTTGCCAACTTCGAGGTAGTCGGTGATGTCGAAGTGGAAGGAGTTGTAGCCAAAAGGCCAGTTACCCACCTCTTTGCCATTAACCCACACGTGTGCTTCGCTCATTGCACCATCGAAGATGATACTTGCGCTCTTACCCTTGGTGAATTCAGGAGCATCGAACTTTAGGCGATACCATCCAAAGCCCTCGAAGGGTAGTCCTCCGGTACGCCCGGTGTGTTCCATTGCTTTGTTTTGTCCGTCTTGCACGATTGCCATAACTTGCAGGTCGTTGTTGCGGTCAAAGGGGCCGTATATTGCCCAGTCGTGCGGCACTGTAACCTCTTGCCATTTTGTGTCATCGTAGTTTGCTTGAACGAATGCCATGTCGTTTTGGCGAGTGAATCGCCACCCTTCGTCAAATAGTCGCTCGCTACGGTTTTGGGCAGTAGCGCTCGCTGTTACGCATAATAGGCAGAGTGCTGCCAGGTAGATTTTTTTTATCATATTTTTTGTTTTTTATTGTGTCTTATTGTTCTAATGTTTTTTTTGCCACATCATACGCATCGAAATAGCCACGGGCAAGCATTTTTCCCTCGGGGGAGATGAAAATGAAGTAGGGTAGTCCCCCGAATTGATAGAGTTTCTTGACTGTTGAATTATCCCCATCTTGGGCGTTCACATCCCACGACCATGGATGATTGGTCATACTCTTCATAGACACGCCAAGGTCGATAGTCCCACCACCAACTTCAGTGGTGGCGCCACCAGCCGCTTCAATTTGTGCGGCAAATGCCTCGACCTCCTTACGGAATTCGGTATATCCTATCACCTCCAAATTGTCTTTGTGTTCGTTGTAGAATTTGGCAACGTGCGGGTCTATGGACATAGACCCAGGGCACATTCCGTAGTTGTATATCAGTACGTACTTACCCCTCAGTTCGCTCAATGAAATGCTTTTTCCCCCTGGCGTAACTATCGAAAATTCGGGAGCTGTGCCTCCGATTTTAAGATTTCTCATGAGTGTTGCGATTTGCAGTAGTTCCCTGCCGTAGTATCCCTCTTTTGCACTCGGCGATAACCTTTCGTACACTTCAAATAACTGTTCGGCAGTTGCGCTGTATGCTTTGGCGCAGGCCTGCTGTGCCACATAGTCGTTGTCGAGGGTGTTAAAATATGCCTTTTTAAGACTATCTACTTTGCGCATGGCTGAAGTAGTGGCATCGCTCGAGGTGAAATTTC
Organism: uncultured Rikenellaceae bacterium; assembly: GCA_964370175.1. GTDB lineage: Bacteria > Bacteroidota > Bacteroidia > Bacteroidales > Rikenellaceae > Mucinivorans. The sequence goes on along the minus strand of CAYJIF010000012.1, from coordinate 31,604 downwards.
TGTACTCATTCGAATAGTGCATCGATAACGAGTCATTTCCACTAAGATTTGCCTCATCTATTTTGGTATAGATGGCATCTTGTTTCAGGCGTATTTCTTTGTCGATGCGCTGACTCTCTTGCAGAGGTTGGGTATAGAATCCCCCACTAAATAGCAGGTAGGGCATTTGGTCTACTCGACCCTCTATGTTAATTGTGGAGCGGTTAATCATCACCATAGCATAGAGTCTCGAAAATTGTGTTTTAGGTAGCTCCCGATTGCTCAGTAGCGTGACTTTGTATAGATGCACCTCGTCGGCTTTGCCGGCATAATTGAATTTGCCATCTCTGCGCAAGGGGACTTTAAATGCAAGCTCGTCGCCAGTGACACTATCTGTATTTAGTGGTGTAAAGAGCAGAGTGTCGCTTGTGGTTGCCCCCTCAATCTCTCCCTTTAGGGTGAAATTAAACGAACTGTTCTGTGCGACACTGATTGCTGTTGATGACATAATAAGTGCCAGTACGATGGTAAGTAATCTGTTTCTCATGGTGGTTTGTATGTGATTGTTAGTGTGCTAAGTGCCGCAACGAACTATAAATTGGTGCGATACCATTCGTAGAGCCTGCGGACTCCCTCCTCCACCTCAATTTTGTGGTGCCAGCCCAGCGAGTGTAATTTCGAAGGGTCGGTGAGTTTGCGCATAGTGCCGTCGGGCTTGGAACTGTCAAATCTTAGTTCGCCTCCATAGCCAACTACCTCGATGATGGCCTCGGCCAGTGCTCTGATGGTAATCTCCCTCCCCGTGCCGATATTAATGTGGCAGTTGCGAAGTTGATTCTCGAGGCAACCCCTCTGGATGGCGTACGCTTTGAGCTCAGCAAAGTCCACCTCCTCCATAATAAAGACGCAGGCATCGGCCATCTCCTCGCTCCACAGAAACTCTCGCGTGGGAGTGCCACTGCCCCACAACTCAACGTGGTGCTCGTAAACGCCATATCTTTCCAGCATTGCTTGTATTTCCTGCTCCGAGCTATCGCCGTTGATGCTTTCCACAGGGCGTGCGGCTAAGTCTTTGCGTACGGCTTGCCAATCGCCATTCTGAAGCGAATTGGCGAGGTGTATCTTGCGAATCATTGCTGGCATCACGTGGCTACGCTCCAGGTCGAAGTTGTCGTTGGGTCCATATAGGTTCGTGGGCATCACGGCAATGAAATTGGTGCCATATTGCAGATTAAAGCTCTCGCACATCTTCAACCCTGCAATCTTAGCAATGGCATACGGTTCGTTGGTGTATTCCAGCGGTGAGCTTAGCAAACAATCCTCACTCATTGGTTGTGGAGCATCGCCGGGGTAGATGCAGGTACTGCCCAAAAACAACAGCTTCTTAACCCCCACTCGATAACTCTCGCCAATGACGTTTTGCTGGATTTGGAGGTTGTTGAAGATGAAGTCGGCCCTATATGTGTTATTAGCCACAATGCCCCCCACGTGAGCAGCCGCAAGAATGACATATTCGGGCTTTTCGGCCTCGAAAAACTCGCGAGTAGCCCTCTGGTCGCAGAGGTCGAGCTCCGCAAAAGTCTTGCCCAAGAGGTTGTTATAACCCTTGTTCAACAAGCTGTTCCAAATGGCAGAGCCCACTAAACCAGTGTGCCCGGCGACATAAATCTTACTATCGAGCTTCATTATTGGATCTGCGACTTTAGGTGGAGTTTACTCACAAAGCGCATATCGTGCTCCATCATAATGCACACCAGCTCTTTGAATGAGGTTTTGGTCGGGTTCCACCCCAGCAGAGTACGTGCTTTGGTGGGGTCTCCAAGGAGTTGTTCCACCTCTGCGGGGCGGAAATATTTGGGGTCTACCTCCACGAGAACCTTTTGAGTCTGAGCACAGATTCCCTTCTCGTTCACTCCTTCGCCTTCCCAGCGTAGTTCGATGCCAGCCTCGGCAAATGCCAGTGAGGTGAATTCACGCACGCTGTGGTTCTCGCCCGTGGCTATCACAAAGTCCTCGGGAGTAGGGTGCTGCAACATTAGCCACATACACTCTACATAGTCCTTGGCATAGCCCCAATCACGCATAGCATCCAAGTTTCCGAGGTATAGTTTATCCTGGAAGCCTTGGGCAATGCGAGATGCAGCAATGGTGATTTTGCGTGTCACGAAGGTTTCGCCACGGCGTTCGCTCTCGTGGTTAAAGAGTATGCCATTGACAGCATAGATGCCATAGGCCTCACGATAGTTCTTCGTAATCCAAAAGCCATACTGTTTTGCCACGCCATAGGGCGAGCGTGGGTAGAATGGGGTAGTTTCGCTCTGTGGCACTTCTTGCACCAGACCGTAGAGCTCCGAGGTGGAGGCTTGGTAGATGCGGCAGTTCTTCTCCATGCCCAGAATCCTGACGGCCTCCAGCAGGCGCAGTGTGCCCACAGCATCGCAGTCGGCAGTGTATTCGGGCACATCGAACGATACTTTTACGTGCGATTGTGCGGCGAGGTTATAGATTTCGGAGGGTTTAACATCTTGCAGGATGCGAATAAGCGAGCTCGAATCGGTCATATCTCCGTAGTGGAGGTTGATGAGTCGGCGTTGCTTCATATCTCGCACCCAGTCGTTGAGGTATAGGTGTTCGATTCGTGCGGTGTTGAACGACGAGCTGCGGCGGATGATGCCGTGCACTTCGTAACCCTTGTCCAGTAAAAATTCGGCCAAAAACGAGCCGTCCTGCCCTGTTATCCCTGTGATTAGTGCTATTTTTTCCATCTCTTAGTTGTGTTGTACTCTTACTCGTTGGTGAGTGATTAATAGTACAAATATAGTAAAAATAGACTAATTTAATTGTCCGAGCGGGCGAAACTTACTGATTGTTGATGCTTTCGAGTACCCCTATTGCCTCCGTGTGCCCCATTTCGGCAGCGGATGTAAGCCATTTTTTGCCCAGCATTATGCTTGGCAGGGTAACGCCGTACCCATTTAGGTAACACATTCCCAGAAGGTATTGTCCTTCCGCGTTTCCAGCCTCAGCAGCTGGTCTTATCAGCTCTAATGCCTTGTTGTAGTCCGTCTCTACGCCATTCCCCACCAGGTATTGTTTCCCCAAGAGCGACATAGCATCAGGTACTCCATTCTCCACTCCCATCTCAAGGTATTCATTTGCCTTTGCGAAATCTTGTTCCACCCCTTCTCCATTGCCGTACATTGCTCCTATAAAAACCGTAGCTCGATATTCTCCGCCATCGAGAGCCTTGAGCAGGTATTCCATAGCCTTGTTAAAATCTTGCTCAACGCCCATGCCAATACATAGTAATCGTCCATATCCGTACTGACCACTAGCGTCATCTCTATCGGCAGCTTTCTTATACCACTGAGCAGCTTTGGCGTAATCCAACTCATAGCCATAGACTCCCTGAGCATAGAGTGATCCTACTACAGATTCTGCTGGCGCATATCCCTCGTCCGCAAGTTCTTGTGTTGTAGCCACTGCTTTTTCTATGTCTAACTCAGCTAAAAGCCCGTCTAAGTGCAGCGCAGCGATTGCATATATGGCATCAACGTCACCCAGTTCCGCGGCCTCGAGCAAAATTTCTTGAGCAGCTTCATAATTTCCATTGTTAAATTCAATTTCAGCTCTGTCCATAATTTCTTGAATTTGCTGGCTCTTTTCTGTTGATTCTTGCGCTGTTGCTGCGGTGAAGCACAGTAGTGCGACTATTGTGAAAAGTGTTTTCTTCATGACTTTTGTGTGTTTATGTTAGTAGACATGTTAGTGTACGGAGTTGTAAACATACAAAATTTTTCGGAATTATGCAACTTATAGCAGCCCTCGCACCTCGCGCATTAATTGCTTTTGTTTTGACGAAGCGTTGTTTTGTGTTTGAAATAGATTTTTTTTACTATATTTGCATGGAATATACATAGCTATAAATCAATATAATGATATTATGAAGAAGATAATTTTGATAGTAGCAATGCTGCTAACATACTCTGCGGTAATGGCGCAGGATTCTAAGCCTGGAGCAGAAATTATGCAAAAAGCCGTTGATGCAGGTGCCAGTGGCGCAGATGATACTGTTGTCTTGGAGCTTGTTATGGAGGCTGCTGAACTCGGTAATCATGACGCAATTTACGATCTCGGTCTTCGTTACCTCTACGGCGCTAGCGTTGAAGTGGACATAGAGAAGGGCCTGAATATGATCATGGAGATGTCAAATGCTGGCCATGGCAAATCGCAATACTATATAGCTTGGATTTATAGATCCGGAGCATATGGCATAAAAGAGGATCCGGTTTTGGCTACAACAGGTTATAGACTGGCGGCGGAGAATGGCGTGCCCGATGCTATGGTAGACTACGGCTGGGCTATTCTCAATGGATATGGAGTGGAACAAGATCTCGCTATGGCATTTGATGTCTTTACAATGGCAATGGAGGCAGGAGCTGTAAATGCGTATTTCTATTTAGGTTCGATGTTCGAACAGGGTCAGTATGTAAAACAAGATTTTCTCAAAGCGCAGGAATATTACACTAAGGGCGCAGAGGCTGGAGTTCTTCCTGCTATGCATGATCTTGCTATTATGTACATGGATGGCAAGGGTATTGAACGGGATGTGGATCAGGCATTTAGACTTTTGACCAAAGCTGCAATGAGTAATATGCCATTATCGCAATATACACTTTATCAACTCCACAGTGAAGGCCGTGGTTTGTTTGCACCCGATCCTGAATTGGCAGAAATTTGGCTTGTAAGGGCGGCAAATAATGGCCAAGAAGAGGCAATCAGACTGCTTAATGAAAGGAATGGCCAAGGCTCTGACCAAGGCTCAGACCAAGGCTCTGACCAAGGTTCTAGCCAAGGCGTTGGCCAAGGTTCAGACCAAGGTTCAGACCAAGGTTCAGACCAAGGTTCTAGCCAAGGCGTTGGCCAAGGTGGAACAAATAAGCCGCTCTGGGGTAAACCCTCAAAATAGTAACAGGGCATGTGTGCCTGCAAGTTGCTTTTATTTGAGATGATTCGTGCTATCATATAACATTAAAGAAAAAGGATGAAAAAGATTATTTTTATAGTAGCTGCGCTACTAACTTATTCAACAACAATTGCTCAAGATTCGGTGCCAGGACAAGAGCTCATTGATAAAGCTCAAGTGGCATTAGAAAGCGGCAAGGATATCAGCGAAGTACTACCACTCATTTATGAAGCGGCGGAACTTGGTAATCCAGTAGCTCTGAGAAATCTTGCCCTTGTGCACATCCAGGGTTTTGGCGTGGAGAAGGATATCGCCAAAGCTGTTGAGTATCTCAGTCGGGCGACAGAGGCTGGCGATGCTGAGGCAATGACGATATATGGAGATTTATATCTTATGGGGAATGGTGTGGAACAAGATTTTACCAAAGCAATGGAGTTATTCAAAAAAAGTGAAGAAGCTGGTAGTTCTGCAGCGTATGGCAGTATAGGTGTTATGTATTATGGAGGTCATGGTGTGGAGCAGGATCTTGCAAAAGCGTTGGAGTATTTTATTAAAGGTGCAGAGGTTGGTTCGCCGATGGCGGAGGAAAATCTTGCTGTATTCTATCTCTCTGGTATTGAGGTTGAACAAGACATTGAGCGTGCATTCACCCTTCTTAACCGAGCTGCATCGAAAGGTTTTCTTGAGTCGCAATATTCGCTTGGGCAGTTCTATCTCGAGGGCTTTGCTCTTCCGAGTGCGGATTTGGAGCTGGCGAAGTTGTGGTTGACCAGAGCCGCAAATAATGGCCACAAGGAAGCAGCAGCGCTGCTCGAACAAATTAACCAGCAGTGAGTGGGCGCTCGGAATGCTTTCAATAACCATACTCATACGAGTAGAGATTGAGTAGAGGGCGAGCGATGAATTGATATTCCACCTCCGCGAGGAGGTGATGCGTACCTCTTAAAAAAAAGGGGGGGAGTTTGCCGTAATGCAAACTCCCCCCCCTCTATCTTATAGAGATTCTATTTCAAAAAATTACTCGGCGGCTGGCTCCTGGATAATTCTTAAACTTGCGTGAGCGTAGTCGAATTTAGTTTTATCCGAAGGGTCGCCGTATACAATGAAGCGCATATCTCTAACTGAACCTGTGGTATTGGGACTTATAACCGTCACCTCAAGTTTTGTGTTATCCTCGCTAATCTTGAATCGCAGAAAGTCGCTTTGACCACTGCCCTTAAGGATATTCATGTCATCATAGAAATCAATATGAGGTTCGCTAATTACATTGTCAATGGCATGATAGATGGTGATGCCTCTTATGGGTCTGTTAGAGATGTCGCATGAGAATGTAGGCGCTTCCTGCGCACTTATTCTAACAGGGGTTTCTGTAATGCCAAAATCATAAGGCTCGTTTATGTCACTTTGTCCAAAGAATATTTCGAGCACAGATCTTGTTTCTTGTACTGGTTCTTCCTTTTGGCAAGAGGCGAATGTTGCAGCAATAAAGCCCAACATAATTAGTGTGGAGTAAATCTTTTTCATTGCTTTGTGTTATTTTAAGGTTAGTTTAGGAATAACTGTGTAAGACAACTTGCTAATTTCTACAAAGTTAGTGTTTTTTTTTAACGCCAAACAAAAATGCTCTTTTTTTTACAAAAAGAGCATTTGCTGTGTGAGGTTATTAAAATAGTGTGTGTCGGGGAGGGAGGGGTTATAGGTATAGTATTGCAAAGAGTGATAGCACCGAGATGGTCACCCACAAGATAATACCCAGTGCGAGAGGTTTCAGTCCCACAGACTTAATAGCCCCAACCGAAAGCGACGACCCAATGAGGAAGAGCGTGACGGTGAGCAGTGACTTGCTCAGCGAGTATATGTAACCATTCACCTCCAGCGGCACATAGCTATTGAATACCATAGCCCCCACAAACATGAAGATGAACCACGGAATCTTCACCTTCTTGGACTTGCTGCGGAAGAAGAGCAGAGATATGAAACTCAGCGGAATTATCCACAGAGCGCGTGCCAACTTTACAGTAGTTGCAACCTCCAACGCCTCGGAGCCATAAGCCGATGCCGCTCCCACTACCGAGCTGGTGTCGTGGATGGCAATAGCGCTCCACATCCCAAAGTCATACTGACTCATACCCAGTAGGTGACCCAGCACAGGGAAGAGCACCAACGCTATGGCGTTCAGAAAGAAGACAACACCAAGCGCTACTGACATCTCCTTTTCGCTGGCGTTCACCACCGGCGATACTGCCGCAATAGCGCTCCCGCCGCAAATAGCCGTGCCAGAAGAGGTTAGGTATGACATTCGCGTGGGAATCTTCATCCACTTGCCCACCAAGTAACCCAGTACCAACACAATGGTGATAGAGCCGATGGTGAGCCAAATTCCTTCGCTACCCGCCTTGAGCGCCACGGTGAGGTTCATGCCAAAGCCAAGTCCCACAACCGACACTCTCAGTAGCGTGTTGATTGCCCAGCGGCTGTACTTCTCAAAGGGATGCCCCAGCAGCAGAGTGAACAGAAAACCACCCACGAGTGCTACGGGAGGCGCAACGAAGGGGTAGTGGCACAAAAACAGTGCAATGATATAGGCAACTTTTGTTACCCGTGGCTCCACCTTGAAGGGGAGTTTTGATTTGCTCATGGTGTTAAATAAAAAAAGAGGGGCTCTCCTTGATGGTGCGCCCCTCTTGTTGTGTTTAGTTCGAAAAAAACTTTTCTATCACTTTTTCTGCAATCTGCACAGTGTTTGTTGCTGCACCTTTGCGTAAGTTGTCGCTCACAACCCACATGTTCAGCGCTTGAGGGTTGGAGAGGTCGATTCTGATGCGCCCCACAAAAACCTCGTCACGGCCGTTGATATACCACGGCATTGGGTAGAGTTTTTCGGCGGGATTGTCCATAATCTCAATTCCTTGGGTGTGTTCCATCAACCATCGTGCCGAGTTCACGGTGAATGGCTGTTCGAATTCCACATTGATGCTTGCGCTATGTCCTCCGACAACTGGCACACGCACTGTTGTTGCCGAGACTCCGACAGTTGGATCGCCCAGGATTTTGCGAGTTTCATGGAGCTGTTTCATCTCCTCTTTGGTGTAGCCGTTTTCGGTGAAATCGTCACACTGAGGGATGCAGTTTTGCTCAATGATGTATGGGTAAGCCATTTCGCCATCATAGTTACCGCTCTTTTCGTTGAGCAGTTGGTCGAGTGCTTTTTTGCCAGTTCCTGTCACCGCCTGGTAGGTCGAGACCACGATGCGTCTGATTTTGTAGGCTTGGTGAAGTGGCGCAAGTGCGAGTATCATAGGGATTATGGTACAGTTCGGATTTGCTATGATGTAGTCATCGACGGTGATATCATCTCCGTTAATTTCTGGGATGATGAGCTTTTTTGTAGGGTCCATTCTCCATGCCGAGCTATTGTCGATGACATAGCATCTCTGTTCGGCAAACTTAGGAGCCCACTCTTGCGAGGTTCCCCCTCCAGCCGAAAACAGTGCGATTTGCGGATTGCGTTTCAGCCCCTCTTCGGGTACTACCACCGTATGCTCTTCGCCTCTGAATGTTACTGTTGTGCCTGCCGAGCGTGGCGAAGCAATTGGGATTAGTTCTGTGATTGGGAAATTCCTCTCCTCCAGAACTTTCAGCATTACACCCCCTACAAGCCCTGTGGCTCCAAAAATTGCTACTCTCATTCTTTTTCTTATCTTATCGAGATTTTATACTGTGTTGTTTGATACTTCGTCGTTATTGTGCTTACTTTTTGATAGCAGCAACTCCTGGAAGCACTTTGCCTTCCATGTACTCCAAAAGCGCACCGCCACCAGTAGACACATAGCTAACTTTGTGGGCAAGTCCGAATTGGTTGATACAAGCCACTGAGTCGCCACCGCCGATTAGCGAGTATGCGCCCTCTTTTGTAGCCTCCACAATGGCCTCTGCCACTGCGAGCGAGCCTTTGGCAAACGATGGCATTTCGAATACTCCAACAGGGCCATTCCACAGAATAGTTTTTGACTCTTGGATAACTTTCGCAAACTCCTCAATAGCATCTGGCCCGATGTCCATACCTTCCCATCCAGCAGGGATAGCGTCCGCGCTGCAGGTCTGCTTCTTGCAATCGTCAGCAAAGCTATCGCCACACAATGCGTCGCTTGCAAGTACGATGTTCACGCCTTTTGCCTTAGCCTTGTCGAGGATAGCCAGAGCTGTTTCGAACTGGTCTTTTTCGCAGATAGAATCTCCAACCTCGCCACCAAGAGCAGCTTTGAATGTGTAGGTCATACCGCCGCCAAGCACCAAGTTGTCAACTTTTTCCATTAGGCTCTCGATGATGGTGATTTTGGTCGACACCTTAGAGCCACCCAGAATAGCGGTGAATGGTCTCTGAGCGTTTTCCATTACCGAGTCAATTGCTTTTAGCTCGTTCTCCATGATGTAGCCAAACATTTTGTCTTCTGAGAAATACTCTGCAATCAGAGCAGTAGAGCCGTGTGCACGGTGAGCCGTACCAAACGCATCGTTGATGTAGCAATCTGCATAAGATGCAAGAGTCTTTACAAACTCTGCTTGCGAAACTTTTAGCTCTGCTTTTGCGGCAGCTTTATCTTCAGCTGTTGCATCTTCGGCAAGTCCACGTGGTTTGCCTTCTTCCTCAGCGTAGAAGCGGAGGTTTTCGAGTAGCAACACCTCGCCCATTTGCAGTTCAGCGGCATCTTGCTGAGCTTTTTGGCAGTCGTCACAGAATTTCACCTCAGTGCCCACGAGTTTTTCAACCGTAGAGATGATGTGTTTTAGCGAGAATTTTTCGGTCACTCCCTTAGGTCTGCCCAGGTGAGACATTAGGATGACCGCTCCGCCGCCTTCGAGTACTTTTTTGATTGTTGGTACTGCTGCGCGGATGCGAGTGTCATCAGCCACGTTGAACGAGCCATCGAGTGGCACGTTGAAATCTACGCGGATAATCGCTTTTTTGCCTTTAAAATCGTAAGTTTCAATAGATTGTTGCATTTTGTTATAGCTTATTTAGTTAATTTTTTCTTATTTATAAAATAAAATTCAAGCCGCAAAGTTACTTATTTTTTATACTTTTGCCAAAAATATAACAACAATTATGCAATATAGAATTTCACATTTCGAATCTCTCCCCTCCACCTCCGACCAGGCGGCAAAACCTCACTACAGTAGTGGTGATGTTGTTGTGGCAGATTTCCAGACCCAAGGACGCGGACAGCGAGGTAATAGTTGGATGAGCGAGCGTGGCGAGAACCTTTTGTTTTCGTTGGTCTTGGAGCCACAGAGCGAAGGGGTGGAGGTGCTGGTATCTCAGTTCTTTAGGCTCAGCGAAATTGCGGTGCTCTCAGTGGCTGCGACTCTGCACAGCTTTGGAGTGCAAGGTGTGGAGCTCAAGTGGCCAAACGATGTGATGGTGGGCGGAAGAAAAATAGCTGGTATACTCATCGAAAATAGTATAACTGGGGCACACGTCAGCCGCTCGATAATTGGGGTTGGGGTGAATGTTGCTCAGCGTGAATTTAGTGGCATATTGGACTCGCACCCAACGCCAACTTCGCTTGCCATGGAGGGTGTCGAGGGGGTGAGCGTAGCCGAGGTGCTACGGAGGTTTACGAGCTTGTTTACGCGCTTTTTGCACACCTCGCCCGAGGAGTTGCACGCACAGTACATGGAGCGACTCTATCGCCGAGAGGGGTGTCACAACTACGAGTGCGTAGCCACTCAAGAACGTTTTAGCGCTCGCATTGTGGGGATTGACCCCGGCAGTGGAGAGCTGACCTTGCAGCCTGCCCCCCCCGCTCAGAGTCGTTCTTATTTCTTCAAGGAGGTGAAGTTTTTGTAGTCCCCTCCCACAATCGAGTCGATGGCTTGTAGCTCCTCTGAGGTGAAGTGAGTATTGTTCTGTGCCCCAATGTTTTCGAGGATTTGTTGTGGGTTGCTCGCTCCAATGAGTACCGAGGTCACTCGCTCATCGCACAACTGCCACGCAATTGCCATCTGCGAGAGGCTTTGTCCACGCTCTTGTGCAATGGTATTGAGTGCTTGAATTTTGCTGATATTAGCCTCCACGTCACCGCTTTTTAGAAAGTGTTCGAGCGTGGCTCTCGAATTTTCGGGTATGCCGCCCAAGTATTTATCGCTGAGCAACCCTTGTGCCAGTGGCGAGAAGCTCACGCATCCCAGCGATAGTTCGTCGTGCGCGGCAAAGAGCTCTTTTTCGGGCTCGCGCACCAACATCGAATACTTGATTTGGTGGACAACCACAGGAGTGCGCAGCTCGTGCAAAATTTCAACAGCTTTTCTTAGCGGTTCGGCAGGATAATTAGATAACCCAGCATAGAGCGCCTTGCCCGAACGAACAATCTGGTCGAGAGTGCCCATCGTCTCTTCGAGTTCGGTGTTGGGGTCGTAGCGATGGGAGTAGAATATATCCACGTAGTCCATCTTCATTCTGCCCAGCGACTGGTCGATGCTCGCTATGAGGTTTTTGCGCGAACCCCACTCGCCATAAGGCCCTTCCCACATAAGGTACCCCGCCTTTGTGGATATGATGAGCTCGTCACGATAACTCGCTAAATCTTCCGTGATTATCTCTCCAAAGACTCTTTCGGCATCGCCTGGAGGGGGGCCGTAGTTGTTTGCCAAATCGAAATGAGTGATGCCATTATCGAATGCCGCAAAGAGCATATCGCGGCTGTGTTGCAATCCTCTCTCGAAGGTGAAGTTGTGCCATAGTCCCAGCGAAATAGCGGGGAGTTGTAGTCCTGATTTTGCTGCTCGGCGATAGTGCATCTTTGAGTACCGATTTTTGTCTGCTGTGTACATGTCGTTTGTGGTTTTTTTGTTGATTTATTTTAATGGTGTTGTAAGTGTAGTTGCTCGTGCCTTGGGTGTGAGTGTATGTTAGCGAACTATCATCTCCTGCATGATTTTGGCAGGTGCTTGCTCGCTGCGCAGTAGCTCGCACATACGCTCCATGTATGGGTCAGCATGTTCGTAAAAAGCCTTATATCCCTCGCACAGATAATTTTTGGCGGCTTGTTCGGGGTTTTCTCTAAATCGGTGTTTGGGGCACCCGCCCGTGCAAGCAAAATAGTAGTTGCATTTGTTGCATTCCTCGGGCAGTGCCGTGCGCTTTGCCACTCCGAAATCAAATTGCTTTTGAGAGGTGTACATAGTCCTCATGTTTGCCTGTGCAATGTTTCCGAGTTTGTATTCGGGATAGACGAAGTGGTCGCACGAATATACATCACCATTGTGTTCCACCACCAACCCATCACCACAACTCTGAGCGTGAGCACAAAGCCCCGGAGGCACTCCATACCAGTTGGCAAGCGTAGCATCGAAGAGCTGCACGTAATATTCTCCCACATCACGCCTCACCCACTCGTCGAATATATCGCACATGAACTTTCCGAAATCCTCGCCCGTGGTGCTCCAAGGGCTGACAACACCGCTGTTGGCGTTGGTGGGACTGAGTATCTTGCCTCTGCCTCCCAACTTTGAGAATGTCTCTTCGGTGGAGATAAATTCCACGGCGGGTAGAAACTGTAAATATTTGCTGCCGATGCTCTTCAAAAAATTATAGACCTCGACACCTCGCCCCTTGCACAGAGAATTTACCACACTCAGTGTGTTGTACTCCACCCCATAGCGCTGGAAGTTGTAGACAGCCTTCATAACCCTGTCGAAAGTGCCTCGGCCTCCAGCATCGAGCCTGTAACTGTCGTGAATATCCTGTGGTCCATCGAGCGACACCCCGATGAGGAAATTACCACGCGCAAAAAGATTGCACCACTGCTCATTGACCAATAGTCCGTTGGTTTGCAGAGTGTTGTCGATGCGCTTGCCGTTGGCAAATTTTTGTTGATAGTATAGCGCCTTTTCGTAGAATGGAATCCCAGCCATTAGCGGCTCGCCACCGTGCCAACAAAAAGTCACCACGTCCACATCATTTGCTTCGATATACTGTTTCACATAGTTGCGCAACGTCTCATCGCTCATAACCTTGCGGGGAGCGCTGGAGGCCTCCTGCTCAAAACCCTTGTCCAGATAGTAGCAGTACGTGCAGCGCATATTGCATAGGCTGCCGATTGGTTTCACCAGTGTGGTGAATGAGCGAGGCATCGATAGTTTCTGCCCTTCGCCAAACGAAAGTGTGCGATTTTTATTCATAGTCATTTGCAAAAATAGCAAAATTTTGTTAGTTTTGTTCCTTACAAACCAAAATATAAATCATGAAAAGACTAACATCTCTATCAACGCTATCTGTGGCAGCTCTTTCGCTGAGCGCGGTAGCACAGCAGAAGACCGAGCAACCTAACATCATTCTATTTTTAGTGGATGATATGGGGTGGCAAGATACTTCGGTTCCTTTCTACAAGGATTCCACAATTTTCAACCGTACCTTCCACACCCCAAGCATGGAACGCTTGGCTGCCCAAGGCGTGAAATACACCTCGGCATACGCTGCATCGGTGAGCTCGCCCACTCGCGTGAGCCTACTCAGTGGGGTGAACCCCACTCGCCACGGAGTTACTAACTGGACTCTGCACAAAAACCAAGCAACTGATGGAAATAACAAATATTTGGACTTTGGGGACAATGTGCTCAATGGACTGAGCCCAGTGGCTGGTATTGAGAATACTTACCACTGTACCCCACTGCCAGAAGTGCTCAGACAAAATGGATACTCAACCCTCTTTGTGGGCAAGGCTCACTTCGGAGCAATCGGAACTCCTGGCGAAGACCCGCTAAACGTTGGCTTTGACTACAACATAGGCGGCCATGCGGCTGGAGGCCCTGGGAGCTTTTTGGGTGCGGATAATTATGGTAATAAACCTGACGGCAGTACTCCTTGGGGAGTGCCCGACTTGGAGAAATACCACGGAACTGATACCTTCCTCACCGAGGCGCTGACCATCGAATCGATTAACCTTATGGAAAAGGTGAGCAAAGAAGATAAACCATTCTTCCTCTATTTGGCACACTATGCAGTGCACGTGCCATTTGATAAGGATGAGCGTTACTACCAAAAGTATATCGACCAAGGACTCGAAGAGTACGAAGCGCGCTATGCTGCACTCGTGGAGGGGATGGATAAGAGCTTAGGCGATATTATGGACTACCTGGAAGAGACTGGTCAGGCTGACAATACTATTATTATCTTTATGAGCGATAATGGCGGTTACTCTGTTGGCGTACGTTCAAAAACAATGGGGGGGATTAACAAAAATGCTCCACTACGTGGGGGTAAGGGATCGCTCTGGGAGGGCGGAATCCGCGAGCCAATGATTGTTAGCGCGCCGATGTACACCAAAGGTGGAGTGGTGAATGACTCTCCGATTATTGTTGAGGACTTCTATGCATCGATTATTGAGCTTGCGGGCATCAAAAACTATGAAACAGTGCAGGATGTTGAGTCGGTAAGCTTCGTGCCAACGCTCAAGGGTAGAAAAATCAACAAAAATCGTAACTTCTACTGGCACTATCCTAACGACTGGGGCGAAAGAGGTAATGAGTGCGGTGCACCAAGTAGCGCTATTAGAAAGGGTGATTATAAGCTCATCCACTTCTACGAGACTGGCGAAAACCTCCTCTATAATACAAAAGAGGACATTGGGGAGAAAAACAACTTGATTGGCACCTCTAAGAAATATGATAGAATTGCAGCGAAAATGGCTGCAGATCTTACAAAAAGACTAAAGGCGGAGGATTCGCCAATGCCATATTACAAGGGTACTAAAAATCACGTGCCATATCCATCAGAACCAAGAAAATAAGAAAGAGAAATGATAAAAAAAGTTTTATTACTGTTAGTTGCCCTTTGTAGCATTGGGCAACTACAAGCAAGTGAATTGAACATTATCCCGAAGCCCAGAAAGGTGGAGGTGCTGAGTGGTGTGAACTTCGATATCACACCCAAAACAAAAATTGTGCACAGTCCTGAGTTGAAAGATTTGGCTCTGCTGCTGCAGGAGTACATCTACGCACCCACAGGTGTGGAACTATCAGTGATGGTGACGAAGAAGAGCGCAAATAACTCGATTTCGCTGCTCATCGATCCTGCAATTTCCAACAAAGAGGGCTACACGCTCGATGTCACCAAGAGTGGAGTAGTAGTGAAAGCGCAAACCCCAGCGGGAGCTTTCTATGGAGTGCAGACTTTGTTGCAATTGCTCCCCGCGCAGGTGGAGTCTGATAAGTTGCAGAAGTTTGAGCTCACTGTGCCAGGCGTAGCCATCGAAGACGAACCGCTCTTTGCGTGGCGTGGTGTGATGTTCGATGTGGGGCGCTATTTCTTCTCTAAAGACTTTATATTGAGCTTCATAGATATGATGGCAATGTATAAGATGAATGCTTTGCACTTCCACCTAATTGACGACTCGGGTTGGAGAGTAGAAATCGAGAAGTACCCAAGATTGACAGAAGTAGGTGCATTCAATGGCGAGGGAGAGAAGCGCAGTGGCGGTTACTACACCAAAGAAGACCTCAAAGAAATGGTGGCCTATGGCCAGTTGCGCGGGGTGGAGATTATCCCCGAGATTGCATTCCCTGCCCATATGCTCTCGGCGGTGGTTGCCTATCCTTGGCTTAGTTGTAGAAATGAACAGCTGAAAATGCCCGAGCAACACTATATCAGTAAAGATTTGCTCTGTGTTGGACAACAAACCTCTATTGATTTTCTCAGCGATGTAATCAAGGAATTTGTGGAAATTTTCCCCTCAAAGTATCTTCATATTGGTGGTGACGAGGCGGTTTATACCTACTGGGAAGAGTGTCCTCATTGCCAAAAAGTGATGAAAGAAGAGGGACTTAGCAAGGCCTCGGAATTGCAGAGCTATTTGACAAATGTTGTGGTTGATATTGCTGCAAAGTATGGCCGTACTGTAGTTGGATGGGAAGAGATACTGGAGCGTGGAAAGGTTGAGAAAGAGGTGGTGAGTGTGATATGGCGTGGTATGGACAGACTCGACAACGTGCTGGCATTGAACCAAAAAGCGGTGCTTAACCCAGTTCAATTTACATATTTTGATATGCCTGAGAATCGTCTGCCAGGGTATATGAAAGCTGCAATGTGGAGTAATGCGGTTTCGGTTGAGAAGTGCTACACCTTTGATGTTTCGAAGTACGAGGGCAGTAAGAATGTCTTGGGGGTGCAGGCAGGTATGTGGACCGACCAATTTATCCACGGAACTATACTACAGGAACTGAAACTCCTTGATGAAAATCGTTCGGAGCGATACGTTGAGTACCATATGTTGCCACGCCTGTTGGCAATCTCAGAGGTGGGTTGGACTCCATCGGCACAACGTGACTTTGAGGATTTCAACCAGAGAATGTACAGCCACTTCCCACGTCTGGACTATGCGGGCTATACTTACGCGCTGCCTGTTCCTGAGTTGACATCCAAAAAGGTTGATGGAGGTTATGAAATCACGCTTTCTACTCCTGTGGAGGGTGCGAAAATCCACTATGTGACCAATGGCGAAGCTCCTACAACTTATGATAGAGTCTATACAGAGCCAGTGGTCGTGGAGCAACTCTCGGATATGAGGGCAATAGCTGCGCTTGGCAAAACGCACCTTTCGGTGGCAACCTATCACCAGGAGGATTACAGCGCTTACAAGCAGTATGGCACATTTGTGAAGATGATACCACACACAGCCTTTAACAAAGGCGGTGTGAGTGAAATTACGGTCGATTTCACAGGGAGAATATCGGGCGATGGAAGCTATCAGATTGCTCTTATTCCAATTACCGATGGTGTGGACCTCACAGCGCAAGAAGTTGTGATTCTCAAACGTAATGAAGTGACGGCACAAGCGGCTATCAACAAAGCTGTTGGTGCTGACCCAGTGGTAGTTAATGTAGACATCAAGGAGTGGCAGGCGGGTACGCCATACACTGGTAAATTCACAGTGCAGAGTGACGAAGCTCACCGTGGAAATATTGCGGTGTTTATCATCAAGAAGTAGGGTAGCTACCATGTTTAATAGCGCAGAGGCGGCTCGATGTGATTCGAGCCGCCTCTGTTGTTTTATAGCTGAGTGCCTGTTAGAATAGAATCTCTTTAAGTTCGCTAATGCGGGTGATGTACTCTATTTTGATGTTGCCCAGTTCTTCTTTGATTTCGGTGAGCGAGGTGCGACTTTGTTGGGAGACGACGATGGTTTCGAAACCAGCGCGTGCAGCTTCTCTTACCCTCTCAGCAACGCGCGCCACGGAGCGCACTTCGCCACTGAGGCCCACCTCGCCAGCAAAGCAGATGGAGTAGTCGATGGGCAGGTCTATGGCGGAGCTAATCATAGCGGCAATGAAGGCCAAGTCGAGCCCCGTGTCGCCAATGCGGAATCCCCCCACGAGGTTCAGAAAAATATCTCGTCCTTGGAGTTTGAAACCGTAACGCTTTTCGAGCACGGCGGTGAGCATCCCCATACGCTTGTAGTCGAACCCCGTGCTGGAGCGTTGCGCCACGGTGTAGCTGGTGGGGCAGATAAGTGCCTGCGCTTCGAGAATGTAGGGGCGTGCGCCCTCAACCACAATGCCCATAGCAATGCCGCTGAGGGGTTCGGTATGGCCGCTCAGGAATACTTCACTGGCGCTGGGCACCTCGCGTAGCCCCGAGGAAGTCATCTCGAAGATGCCCAGTTCAGAGGTCGAACCATAGCGGTTTTTTATCGAGCGGAGCAGCCGATAGGCGCTGCTACCATCGCCCTCAAACTGAAACACAACATCGACGATATGCTCTAAAATCTTTGGCCCTGCAATGCTCCCTTCTTTGGTTATGTGGCCTATGAGTATGACTGGAATTCCGCTGCTTTTGGCATAGCGGAGCAGTCGTGCGGCCGACTCTCGCACCTGAGTTACACTTCCCGCAAAGCTGTCTATGGTATCGCTGTACAGAGTTTGGATGGAGTCCACAATCACAAGTTCTGGTTTTTCGCTGTGGAGCTTATCCAAGATCACCTCCACGCACGTTTCGCACAGCACCTTGCAGTGAGTGTTGGCAATTCCGAGCCTTTGCGCTCGGAGTCTTACTTGCTCGGCACTCTCTTCGCCCGAGACGTAAAGCACAGAAAAATCTTGTTTGTGTAGTGCCACTTGCAGTGCAAGCGTCGATTTGCCGATGCCTGGTTCTCCGCCCAGTAGCACCATAGAGCCCAACACTAATCCTCCCCCCAGCACTCGGTCAAATTCATTCACCGAGGTGGAGATGCGCGTTACCTCCGCCCCCTCAATTTCGGTGATAAATTGCACCTCGGAACTCGCCACCAGAGAACCTCTGTTGTGGTTGCTTGATCCTACACTGTTTTTAGAGGTGCTGACCACTTCCTCCACACACGAGCCCCACTCCTCGCACGAGGTGCAGCGACCAAACCACTTTGAACTTTCCACTCCACAGGAGGAACAGTAAAAGACCTTTTTTAACTTTGCCATAATTTTTCTATCTTTGCACTCGAATTATAATAACAAAGCAAAAGTAATAAAAAAATATGAATTTCATCGAAGAACTCACCTGGAGAGGTATGATTCAGGATATTATGCCTGGGACGAAGGAACAACTGGAAAAAGAGATGACGACGGCTTATTTGGGTATAGACCCTACGGCAGACTCTCTACACATTGGCCACTTGGTGGGTGTGATGTTGCTCAAGCACTTGCAGCGATGTGGTCACAAACCGTTGTGTTTGTTGGGCGGAGCTACTGGAATGATTGGCGACCCGAGCGGTAAGAGCCAGGAGCGTAACTTGCTCGACGAGGTGGCTCTTGCACACAACCAGCAGGCCATCAAAGATCAGCTCTCAAAGTTGATTGATTTTGATAGCTCGGCACCCAATTCTGCCGAAATGGTCAATAACTACGACTGGATGAAGGAGCAGAGTTTCCTTGGTTTTGCACGTGATATTGGCAAGCACATCACTGTGAACTATATGATGTCGAAAGATTCGGTAAAAAAACGTTTTAGTGGTCAAGGTGAGGGAATGTCCTTTACGGAGTTCACCTACCAACTGCTCCAGGGTTTTGACTACCTGCACCTCTACCAAGAGAAGAACTGTCGTCTACAACTTGGTGGTTCTGACCAGTGGGGTAATATCACCACAGGTACCGAGCTCATACGCCGCAAGGTTGGTGGCGAGGCATTCGCACTCACTTGCCCGCTCATCAAGAAGGCGGATGGCACTAAGTTCGGTAAGACTGAGAGTGGGAACATCTGGCTCTCGCCAAACTACACCTCTCCCTATCGTTTCTACCAGTTCTGGTTGCAGACCTCCGATGACGATGCTCAGAAGTACATAAAAATCTTCACGCTCCTCGACCAAGCTACCATCGAGGCGCTCATCGAAGAGCATAGCGCAGAGCCACACCTCAGAAAGCTCCAAAAACGCTTGGCCGAGGAGCTCACCATTATGATTCACTCTGGCGAGGAGTACCAAAAGGCAGTTGAGGCAAGCGCAATACTCTTTGGTGGGGCGAGTGCCGAGGCTCTTGGCGCTATTGATGCTCAGACACTCCAAGATATTTTTGAGGGTGTGCCACAATTCGAAATCTCGAGCGAACAGTTGGGTTGCGACATTATCACGTTGGTGAGCGAGCATACTCAAGTATTCCCCTCGAAGGGCGAGGCGCGTAGAATGATTCAAGGTGGTGGACTGTCGCTCTGTGGCGAGAAGGTTGCCGACCCTCAATCGGTGGTAGATAGCTCGAAACTCATCGCCTCTAAGTACTTGTTGGTTCAAAAGGGCAAGAAAAATTACTTCCTCATAACAGTAAAGTAAGGGCTGTATAGTAAGGCATGAATCTCTCTCGAGCACCGCTAATATCCACGATAATATACACGGCCATACTGGCCGTGTTGTTGTTACAGGTGGCGGGTATGAACGCTGAGCCTCTTGGTTATTCACAGGGGTTGGTGGCTGAGTGGTGGAATCCCATTGAGGAGATTGTTGGGGATTGGTCGATGGTCACATTGCGTTGCGCAAACATCGTTTTGGTTTTCATAGTGTCGCTCTTGGTCAGCAGGCTCGCCATTAAAGGTGGTATACACTTGGCGCGCACCTACCTGCCCTGCATACTCTTTGTGCTGCTCTCCACGATACTTTACAACGACAACCAGAGCCTCCCCGTGATGCTTTCTACGTGGTCGCTCATCGCGGCATCGCTCACAGGTATTAGAAGTTTTGTGGTGAAGCGTTTGGCAGTGAGGCGTATTTTTCATGCGGCATTCTTTTTTGGTCTTGCCGTGTTTTTCTACCCCCCAGCAATATACCTCACGCCCTTGATGTTGATTTTATTGCTATTTTTCCGCCTGCCCAGCTTCAGAGAGTGGGCTGTGGGTTTGTCGATTATGGCGTTGCCCGTGGGGCTATGCTTTTTTGCGTTGTGGGTGCTTGGCGGAGAGGTGAGCGAGAAGTGGGAATTGTTCGTGCAGTCAATAACAGTCAATGATGGCTCTATTCGAGAAATCACTTCCCTACAGCCGTGGTGGCTCTATGTCACACTCGGCGTGGTTGTTTGTCTTCTGCTCGTCTTCTCTGTTATCAATATGATGCGAACTCGAGCTCGTTACCGCAGACGCTCGGCACTGGGTTATTGGTACTTTGTTGTCTTTGCTTTGTGGAGCATTGCTGTGGCATTTGCATCGCCAGTGCGTTCGCTCTATATGCTACCCTTGGTGGCATGTCCACTCTCGATAGTTTTGACCACCTATTTCGCCACATCTTTCCGTGTAAGGTGGAGAAATTTCCTCTTTGTGCTTCTTCTCCTCGTTACTCTTGCAATACATCTGTGGGGTGTGTTGAATGAGTATTTATAGACTGTGTGGCGCAAGAGGGTACTCGCGCGGTGCTCGGCAGAATAAGTGCTCGATGCGAGAAAATTCTATAATGAATCTCTAATGCGTAGAAAAAAAAGCTAAGCCCCCTTCATGCGAAAGCAGGAAGAGGGCTTAGAAGAGCGTTAGAGGGGGGGGGCTTAATTATTGAGGTGTTTGTCGTAAAGCTCTGCGCCACCACGTGCCGACGCCACTTTGAAGAAGTCTTTGTCGAGCAGATTTTTGAGCTCACGGAATGGTATTACCACTGCGATTACTCCGTACGAGTAAGGTGCAATTTCGTATTGTTGGTATATGGCTACGATACCTTTTTTAGTAATTCCAACATCTTGAGGGAATGGCAAATCGGCAAGTTCGAAGAAGAGTCCAGTCTGTGTTTTTGGGTCACTGGCCTTTAGCGAATGGTCGCGGCAGATGTACTTCACGACCAGTTCCATAAAGGCGTCTTTATCTTCGATCACATTGTTGAACGAGATTCGTTTGCCTGTTTTTTTGAGGTAGTTGTGAGCGCTTACTGTTGTTGAACCGTGCGCTCCGCCGCTGTACTTGTATACTTTTTGAAATACAGAGACAATATGTTCGTTGGCATAGGCCTCCCATTGGCTGTAGAGGTCGTATGCAGGTTCGGCGCCTACTTCACGGAGGCTTGCAGTAGCTTTGCGAGCTTCTTGCAGAGCGTACATTTCCATGAATTCTGGTTTTGACATGCGGAAAGCATCATCGTCACCCTCTTGGCTGTTGGTGGCACATGCGGCGATGGTTCTACACGCATCTTCGTTGATGTTTTTGGCAAGTATAAGGTAGCCTTGATTCTCCACCTCAACATTAAAGACAAGTTGCGGGAAGCTCAAAGCGATATCTATGCCTGTGTCAACAAATTCTATGACGTTGTTTTGAAGTTTGTAGTCTGGTTCTTTTCCAGAGGCTGTCCATGAACATGTAAGCGTTAGTGCAGATAGTGCGAGGATGGAGAGCTGTTTTTTCATAACCGTTGAGATTGTTATTTTTTAATTCGCCAAATGTTGTTTTTACCATGCAAAGATATAAATAAAAATTAAAAATGCGTACATTTGCACCAACTTAATTATCATGGAGAAATCAATGTTGCTTGGAAAAAATTTAGAGGAGCTCACTCAGGTGGCTCTGGATTTGGGTATGCGCCGTTTTGTTGGCGCGCAGCTTGCCGAATGGCTCTACAAGAAAAGGGCTGCAAAGTTCGAGGACTTCCGCAACCTCTCGAAACAAAACATAGAGGCGCTGAGTAGCAGCTATGCGGTGGGGCGAACTCCCTATTCGCAGCATGCGGTCTCGTCAGACGGCACTGTGAAGTACCTCTTCGAAACGGAGCAAAACAACGCAATTGAGAGTGTCTATATCCCCTCGCAGAGCTCGCGTACTCTGTGTATTTCGTCGCAGGCGGGGTGTCGCATGGGGTGTCGCTTTTGCATGACGGCTCGCCTCGGGTTTCGCCAGAACCTCACGGCAGCTCAGATAGTTAACCAAGTTCTCAGCGTGGAGGAGTCCACAGAGCTCACAAACATCGTCTATATGGGCATGGGCGAACCGATGGATAATCTCGAAGAGGTGTTGCGCAGTTGCGAGATTCTCACAGCTCCGTGGGGGTTGGCGTGGAGCCCCACTCGCATCACAGTCTCATCCATAGGGGTGATGCCTGCGCTGCAACAACTCATCGAGAGAAGCAAGGTGAATATTGCCATAAGCCTGCACAATCCCTTCGATAGCGAACGCAAAGAATTGATGCCCGCACAACAAAAACATAAACTCAGTGAGGTGTTGGAGTTGCTCCGAGGTTATGATTTTACGCACCAACGCCGCTTGAGTTTTGAGTACATTCTCTTTGAGGGGATTAACGATAGCGACCGCCATATCAGTGAGCTTGTTGCGCAATTGCGGGATTTCAGGGAGTGCAGAGTGAACCTTATCCGTTTCCATCAAATTCCAGACTCAGAGCTCAGAGGCAGCAGCCCAGAGCGCATCAAGGAGTTCAACGGCGCGCTGAATCGAGCTGGCGTTGTGACCACAACACGTGCCTCTCGTGGCGAAGATATTTTTGCTGCATGCGGAATGTTGGCGGCCTCCAATCAAAAGTAGTGTGGCTTTGGTGTGGCGTTTCGCCACGATAACAGAGCGGTGGGTTAGAGCTGAGTCAAATCAAGGTCGGTAACTTTGTTTTCGTAGAGTTTGTAGTTCTTGCGCACGAGTTCGGGAGTGAGGCACGGCATCAGTACGTTTGCCCCACTGCTGAGTGCTTTGAGCCGTGCACTCTTGTCCAGTGTGCCAAGTGCCGTGGATGAGGCAATGTTGATCTGAGGCATCAGAATTCGGAGAATAGCCACCGAACGCAGAGTGAGAAGTACTCGTTGTTCTTTGCTGAAGCTGGTTGGGGTTTGGTGCAGTGGGGTGTCGGGATGTTCGATATAGGGCCCCATGCCGCACATGTCTATGTTCTTGTTCCTGAGCCAGAGCAGGTCGTCGGCTATGTCTTCCACCTCTTGGTGTGGAAGCCCAATCATTATGCCACTGCCAGTGATATAGCCCGCTCGTTTGATGGTGTCCAATGCCTCCTCTCTCTCAGTGAAAGTGATTTCGCGGGGGTGAATTTTAGCGAAGAGTTCGGGATTGCTGCTCTCGATGCGAAGCAGATATTTTTCGGCACCGGCATTGTGCCAGCGTCTCAGTGTCTCTTCGCTCTGTACTCCGCAACTAAGCGTGATGACAAGCTCCCCTGCGCTCAATTCCTTGATCCCGTGGACAAGCTCCTCGACGTAGGCTGTGAAGCTCTCGCTTCGGAGCTCGCCGCTTTGCAGCACCACTGCTCCCCAGCCGTTTTGGTGGGCATAGCGAGCTGCTTCGATGACGTGCTCTTTGTCGAGTTTGTAGCGTTCCACGGCGCTGTTCGATTTCCTGATGCCACAGTATAGGCAGTCGCAGGCGCAGATATTCGAGAGTTCGATTAGTCCTCGGAGTTGAACATGTTGCCCCACCCACTTAGAGCGCAATATTCCCGCCCGCTCAAATAGCTCCGCATCGCTACAACCTTCCAGATGGCTTACTATCTCTTGCTTAGTCATATCGCACCCCTTTGTCAATGATACTCTGTACGCGTTGCAGCGCCTCTACCATTCTTTTGCGTTCCGAGAGGTTTGTGACCACTGTGCTATCGCGAGCAAGCAGTACCCTGTATCTCTGAGCCCTCGTGCCCGACATATCAACGTAGTGGGCAAAGGGGGTGATTTTTATTTGCTCTTCCCCCTCTGTTATTCTGAGGTGGACGCTGTACCCGGCATCGGTGTTCACTTTGCGCTGGTTCGACACGAAGTTCCCGAGCGAATAGACAATGCTATTGTCATAGTCGATGGGTTGCGCCACGTGGGGGTGGGAACCAATCACGGTGTTAACTCCTTTGTTTCGCATCCATAGTCCGAGCTTTTTTTGTTCTCTATTGGGTGAGGTCTGGTACTCGTTGCCCCAGTGTACATAGGCGATGATGTGTGTGGCGGCGGAATCTTGAGCTCGTTGAATTTCGGTGGCAAGCAGCGTTGTGTCGAGGCTCGAAATAATCTCCACTCCTCTGGGCACGGGCATTCCGTTGGTTCCGTAGGTTGCGTTTAGAATCGCCACTTTAATATCTCCGTGCTCAATAAAGCAGAGCGAGCGATTCTCCCCCTCGCCAACTCCAAAATGTTCCACCCCCACGCTATCGAGCACCTCAAGAGTGCTTCTAACCCCGCGTAAGCCCTTGTCCATGGTATGGTTATTTGCCAGAGCAAGGTGTGTCACGCCGCTCTGTTTGAGCGCTGTGGCAATCTCGGCTGGCGAGCGAAACATCGGATAGCCACTGTATGGCGGCGTTCGGCTCAGAGTAGTCTCCAAGTTTACGACACAGTAATGTGTGCTGCTCCACAACCCTTTTATGTGGCTAAGGTGGGCAGTGTAGTCTAATTCGCCGTTGCCAGCGGCTCTGGCGGCAGTGATCTGGGGAGTGTGCTGCATGAAATCCCCGCTGAATAGAATTGTCAGTTCGTAGAGGCTGTCGCTGGGGCAGATGCGGGCAAGAGTCTCTTCAATTTTTTTTGTGCTTTGCGGAGCGGTATTGCACCCAAAAAGCGATAAGAGTAGAAAAGTAACTAAAATTTTCATAATTTTGTAGCAGAAAAAGCCAAAGGTAACATTTTTTTTTGGAATAATTACAATCACGATGCCACACTACGATGCTCATACTCACACGCCATACCCTGCTGCAAGTGGGGTGGTGGGAGTTGTGAGCTGTGAGTTGGGGGGTGAAGTGCCTCGCGACTCGTACTATAGCGTGGGAGTACATCCTGCAAATGCCGAGGGGGTGGAACTTGTGGAGTTGCGGCAAGAGTTATTGCAGGCGGCATCGGCGCAAAATTGCGTGGCAGTGGGGGAGTGTGGGCTCGACAAAAGGTATGAGGATTTCGCATTGCAGCAAGAAGTTTTTGCTGTGCACGTGGAAGTGGCACGAGAGCTCCAAAAGCCACTGGTGATACACTGCGTCAGGGCTATTGCCGAGGTGTTGAAGCTCACCAAGAACTTCCCCTATGCCCGTGTGTTGCACGCCTACCACAAGCGAGATAAAAATTTAGAGAGACAAGAGCATCTTTTTTTTAGCCTCGCTCACCGAAACATAGAACACTCTCAGGCCATTCCTCTGGAGTTGGTTCTGCTCGAAAGCGATGATAATCAACAAACAAAAATCGAGGAACTCTATGAGGCATTTGCTCGGCAGAGGGGGTTGAACCTCTCGGAGGTGGAAAGAGTGGTGGAGCAAAATTTTAGCAATGTTTTTTTCGCACCAAGTAAGAATAAAATTATAAGAGAATAGCATATACACATACACACGCACATGAAAAACACAGAGTGGAGAGAACGTACAGAATTATTAGTGGAGACAAGCGGCGTTGAGCGATTGGAAGAGTCTCACGTACTTATTGTGGGGCTGGGAGGAGTAGGGGCAGTGGCTGCCGAGATGATAGCTCGAGCAGGAGTTGGTCGCCTCACCATTGTCGATGCCGATAGCGTCAGTGTGACAAATATTAATAGGCAGATTGTGGCTCTGACCTCCACAGTGGGGATGCCCAAAGCCGAGGTGCTTGAACGCCGCCTACGTGATATTAATCCCGAGATCGAATTGCGAGTAATCCAGCAATTCATCAAGGATGAGGCAACCGAAGAGCTGCTCGATAGCGCACAATATGACTACATTGCAGATTGTATCGACACGCTTAGCCCCAAGGTGAATCTTATCTTGGGTGCACTGCGCAGGGGAGTGCCGCTGGTGAGCGCAATGGGAGCTGGAGCAAAGATGGATCCCACACAGATTGAGGTCAAGGACATTGGCAAGACTCACCACTGCCCTTTGGCGCACATGCTCCGCAAGCGCCTTCATAAGGCTGGTGTGCGTAGCGGTTTCAAGGCTGTGTTTTCGGCCGAAGAACCTCGCCGTAGTGCAGTGGTGGAGTGCGATGAGCAGAACAAGAAGTCGAACGTTGGCTCTATATCCTACCTCACGGCAGCTTTTGGTTGTGCGGTGGCCTCGGTGGTGGTTAACGATATGCTTGAGGGGTAGCAGGCCGTGAGATATCCAACTATAAATCAATATGTAGATGCTCTGAGCTCGGAACAGCAGTGCTATACTCGCACTCTCTCACAACTATCCATGGCGCTTGGGCAGAGTGGCGAGCCGATGTATAGTAGCGGGAATTTCGGAGTTGTCTTTACACTGAGCTCCTTAGCCGAGGAGCAACCCTTTTCGCTAAAATGTTTTACTCGCCATCAGTGGGGTCGTAGAGAGGCGTACCAGAGGTTATGTTGCGATATGCCGAGTTCTCCGTTTTTGGCAAAGATGGAGTATCTGAGTGATGAGATTGCGGTGTGCCCGTATGGCAGTGATTCTATGCAGCTCTTCGATGCTTTGCGAATGGAGTACATCGAGGGTGTGACGCTGAGTGAGATGCTGCGCCAGTGTGTCTATGTTCACGACATACGCACGCTTCAGCAGCTCAGCCGTGCTTTCGAGGAGTTGGCACTGTGGCTGCTCGGCGAGCCTGTTGCACATGGCGACATCAAGCCCGATAACATAATGGTGACGCCGAATATGGAGCTGAAACTCATCGATTATGACGGATTTTACCTCCCGGGCATGGTGGGAGAGAGCCAGCGGGAGTGTGGCACTGAGTCTTTTCAACACCCGTTGCGTTCCAGCGCCCCGTTCGACAGGAATATTGATGATTATTCCATTGCGGCGTTGTGTTTGAGCTTGCGAGTGGCGGCAAAGGATATTGAAGTGTATGAGCGATTTTGCACCGATAGTTCGGAGTTGATATTCTCTCCCAGTGAGGCTATTGCCTATAGTTCTGTGTCGTTGGACTACATTTCGCAGTGCGAGGTGGTGGACGAGCGTCTAATAACCGCTGTTCGTTCTGCCAGCCCTCATATTCCACAGCTTGCCGAGATTATAGCCTCTACCAGCAACGAATCGAGGGTTTTGGCTCAGGAGCTCTCTGCGCTGCGAGTGAATGGCAAGTGGGGGTATGTGAGCGCTTCGGGCGAGATGGTCGTTGAGGCTCGTTTTGATGAGGCTCGCGAGTTTTCGATGGGTCTTGCAGCGGTGTGCATCGACGGGCAGTGGGGCTATGTGTCAAAGACGGGGGCATGGAAAGTAGCGGCACAGTACGAACGTGCGTGGGATTTTGACGAGCTCACGGGCTTGGCGCTTATATGCGTGGGCGGAAAGTATGGTTATGTGAATTCGAGCGCACAGATGGTTATCGCCCCGCAGTTCGACTACGCCCTCTCCTTCAGCGAGCGATATGCCGTAGCTGTTCAGGGGCGAAAGTTTGGCTACATCGATACGGTTGGCGATTGGGTGGTTCGGCCCATCTATGACAATGCGCGCAGCGTCCGAGGTGGACGTGGCGAGGTGCAGTTAGAGGGCCGCGTGAAGGTTATCGTGTTTTAGTTTCCGTAGTTTCTCCATTTTTCCAGACAGTTTGCAAAGTCGTCGGGATATGCGCTCGTGAACTCCATACGATCGCCCGTTGTGGGGTGGTCGAATCCGAGCGAGAGGGCGTGTAGTCCGTGTCGTGGCATTATTTTGAAGCAGTTGTCCACGAATTGTTTGTATTTGGTAAAGGTGGTTCCTCTGAGGATTTTATCACCGCCGTATCTTTCGTCGTTGAAGAGCGGATGCCCCAGGTGTTTCATGTGCACTCTGATTTGGTGCGTTCTTCCTGTTTCGAGTTGACATTCCACCAGCGATACGTATCCGAGTGGTTCGAGCACTTTGTAGTGTGTGATTGCTTCTTTGCCGATAGGGTCTCCATCGGGCAGCACTGCCATTTGGAGTCTGTCTTTAGCCGAGCGTCCTATGAGTGTTTCGATAGTTGCATGTTCTTCTTTGGGTGCGCCCCACACCAGTGCGTGGTAGGTTCGCGAGGTGGTGTGGTTGAAGAATTGTCGCGCGAGGTGAGCGTGAGTTTTTGTGTTTTTGGCAATGACGAGCAGCCCCGACGTGTTTTTATCAATTCGGTGCACGAGTCCTGCTCTGAGGTCGCTACCGTCTTGGAAGAGTGTTTCGTCTTTGAGATAGTGTGCCAGTGCATTGACGAGTGTTCCCGTGTAGTTTCCGTGGCCTGGGTGCACGACCATCCCCGCCTCCTTGTTTACCACCAATAGGTCGCTATCTTCGTAGACAATATTGAGTGGTATGTTTTCGGGTATGATTTCGATTTCCCTTTTTTCGTAGGGCATCATGATTTGTATGTCGTCGAGCGGTTTGACTTTGTACGATGATTTGACGGGAGTTCCGTTCACGAGCACGTATCCAGCGTCGGTTGCGGCTTGTATTCGGGCTCTGGAGGTGTGTTCGAGCCTTGTGGTGAGGAATTTGTCTATTCTGAGCAGTCCTTGTCCTTTGTCGGCAGTGATAGCGAAGTGTTCGAATAGTTCTTGTTCTTCGTTGTTATTTGTTATTTCGTTGTTCATTGTGCGTGTGTTGTGTTATTTTTCTGTTTTGTTCTTATTTGTTGTTGGGGCGGGAGGGTGTATGCTAAGCCTATGAAATTGTGCGGTAGGTGGCGGTAATCTGTCTATGCTGGGATTTGCTCTGTGAGGAAGAAATGCGCTAAAGCTCCGAAATATTGCCGCCGTTCACCTCGAAAATCTTGTGACCCATCGAAAACTTCTCGACAATGCTGGCAATGCGCACCTTAGACGCATCCGATAAAAAAATCTGACCGAAATCCTCACCCGAAACAAGACCCACAAGATTCTCAACACGAGAAATATCCAGCTTGTCGAATATGTCGTCCAACAGAAGAATCGGTGACTGACCCGTGTGGTGAGCTATTATCTTTGCCTCGGCCAATTTTAATGACAAAAGCAGCGACTTCTGTTGACCCTGAGAGCCATACGCGCGTATTAACTCCGAATTCATGGTCAACGACAAATCGTCACGATGCACACCCACTGTGGTGTAGCCAAGCACGCTGTCGCGATGCAGACTCTCGTGCAGTAACTCCCTGAGGTTGCCCCCCAGTACCTTGGACTTGTATGTGACCTCTACCACCTCCTTGTCGCCCGAAATCACTCCGTAATACTGAGCCACCAGTGGCCCAAGTTCCGCCACATATTGCTGCCGAGCATCGCAAATCTTCTGCGCCAAATCGCACAGCTGAAGAGTGTATACCTCCATTAATTCGGCATCATAACACCCCTGTTTGAGCAGGCTGTTCCGCCCCGCCAATGCCGCATTATAGCGCACAAGCGTGGAGAGATAATTGCCATCAAGCTGCGAGAAAAACGTGTCCATAAAACGCCTGCGTCCCTCGGGAGAATCGCTGATGAGCACCGAATCGGAGGGCGATACCATCACCACTCTAAAGCGCCCAATGTGTTCGCTAAAGCGCTCATACTCTTTTGCTCCACGCATCACGCGTTTTTTCTTGTCCCGGGTGTTGTAGCTCACCGTGATGCTCTCGCTCGTGTCACTCCCGACCGAGTAACGACCCTTGAGTATGAAAAAATCACTCTGATGATTCACACACCTGCTGTCGATTGTGCCCACGGCCGAACGAGTCAGTGAGAGGTAGTGTACCGCATCAAGAATGTTTGTCTTGCCGGCGCCGTTGTGACCCGTAAAACAGTTCAAATTAGGACTCAGCTGCATTGCTGCCTCAGCCACATTTTTATATGCCGAAATGGTAAGAAAATCTAAATACATCGCTACAAAGTTAAAAAAAAGAGGCCAAATATTTGTAATTTCATTTAAAAAAAGTACCTTTGTGGCTCAATTTTGGATTTTTGAGTGATTTTCGAGAGTTTTAGAGAGAATACAGAAACTTTTTAGAAAGACACAGCGGAGTTTAAAATTTTAGAGTAAGATTATCAAGTAACCTATTCTTTCTATATATAAATAGACACTGTAACAAATGGCAAAGAACGAACACGTAGACACGGAACAGCAAATTGAAGAAGCACTCGGCAAAACCGAACTCTTCTTGCAGAAAAACGGCAAGAAATTGCTTATCGCACTTGTTATCATAGCACTTGGAGTGGGTGGTTTCTTTGGTTATGGCCATTTTTACTCTACGCCTCGTAGCCAAGAGGCTGCAAACGCAATGTACCAGGCTCAAGATCTTTTCGAAAGAGACTCTTTTGCGGTGGCACTAACAGGCGTGGACGGCGTTCTGCTTGGTTTCGACGCAATCATTACAGACTACTCGGGCACGCCAGAAGCTAACGTGGCTAACCACTACGCTGGAATCTGTAAAATGAAAATGGGCGAGTATCAAGAGGCTATCAACTACTTCGAGGCATACAAGCAAGCAAGCGGTGCAGCTGGCGAAGTTGTATACGCACAAAATGTTGGACTAATCGGTGATTGCTACATCGAGCTTGGCGATAATGCAAAAGGCGTTGACTACTACAGACAAGCTATAAAAGCCTCTTCGGGCGATGCTACTGCACCAGTCTACACGCACAAAGCGGCTATTGCACTATATACTCAGGGTGACTATCAAGGAGCGCTCGAACTTTTCGAATCGCTGAAAACTGACTACCCTCGTGCTATGCAAACACGTGATGCAGATAAATTTATCACACTTGTAAAGCAAAAAATTTAATACACTGCTTTTACGGTAGCTTATTAGGGAAAGTTTCAAAGAAAACATGGCAAGCGAAAATCAAAACCTTTCAACGCTGGCACAGTCTGAGGATTTGGGCTCGGCTAAGGGTATGAGAGTTGGAGTGGTGGTTGCTATGTGGAATAAAGATATTACAGAGGCGTTGTTGGGTGGAGCTGTAGAGACGTTGCAGAACGCGGGATGTAGTGAGATTGTTGTGAAGTGGGTGCCAGGTGCATTTGAGTTGCCGTTGGGAGCTCAGGCAATGTTCCACGCTGACGAACAGTTGGATGCAGTAGTGGTGTTGGGCTGTGTGGTTAGGGGTGGTACTCCGCATTTCGATTATGTTTGCGATGGCGCAACGCAAGGAGTGATTGACGTTCAGCTGAAATACAATAAACCGGTGGGCTTTGGACTGCTTACGGTGGATGATATGGAGCAGGCGCTGGACAGAGCAGGCGGGCGCTTTGGAAACAAAGGCGATGAGGCTGCGGCAACTGTGGTTGAGATGCTCGCCATGATGCGCACCTTGGCTCAGTAGAGTAGCGATCAAGTGAGGGGGGGGGAGTGAGATAGGAGAATAGTTAAAGTATTAAAAATGCTGTTGTAGCTCAGTGGTAGAGCACTTCCTTGGTAAGGAAGAGGTCAC
>CAYJIF010000011.1:0-36046 GCA_964370175.1 uncultured Rikenellaceae bacterium | reverse complement strand
GTGTTAAGGCTGGCTGGAACACGCTCAAACCTGTAATGTTATACCTGCTGATTGGTGTTGCCTTAGGTGCTGCGATTTATGGCTATATGCCCGAAGAGCTTGTTTTGAGCATTGCAGGCAAGGATAATCCACTTGCAGTTCCTGTGGCAGCAATCCTTGGTGTGCCTCTATATATTCGTGCTGAGACCGCTATCCCGATTGGCATAGCCTTGATGGGAAAGGGAATGAGCGTTGGAGCTGTTATCGCCTTGATTATCGGTGGTGCTGGAATGGCAATCCCCGAGATGACGATGATGGCGAGTATCTTCAAGCGCAAGCTCGTAGCGATGATAGTTGTAGTAATTTTCCTTACTGCGGTGATTGGAGGTTATCTATTTAATTTTGCTTTGTAATTGCAGTCGTTGTCGAAGAGCAGCGAGATACGGAGAATATGCGTATCAACATGTGGGGTGATAATGTAATTTACCACGGTGAGCTTAACCCATTGTTTATAGAGGCGCGCGATGTTGTGGTGGTAACAAGAATTGACCCTGCTACTGGTGAACCAAACGGCTCTTGCCCACACATTACCGATACTCTGGCGTATATTCCTAACTCTCAGCTTGAATTTGCTCGCCCACTTATGGAGGCGGCTTTTGAAGAGGGTAGGTATGACGACCTTTACGAGCTTTTCCAAACCTCGTATTCCTTTATCCCCATCAATGGCGAGGCGTGGCTTAAACTCAAAGCCGAGGGTAAAAACTAAAGCACTCGAAATTAGAATTGAACCTTTGTCACACTCGGTTCCTCTGCTGTATGAGGCAGAGGCTTGAAAATAGTAATCTCGCCTTTTACCTCCTGACCAGCCTTGTCTTTTGCTGTGCAAGAAAATCTGTAATTCATCCCTGCGACTACTTGTGTCGAAACCGATAGTGGCTCGATATCTGTGTAGTCATCAATGGTGCTGATCGCCTTATCAAACATCGCTCGATCTTCAACCGACAATTCTGCAGCCTCGCCATATGCTCCTGTGAGCTGTGCTTTAGTTTCTTTGACCTCTTTGCTCTTATCTGATGAGCTGGATGCACAACCACCCAAAATAAGTAGAGTTGTGATAAATAAAAAAATCTTCATCATTTTTTTTAGATATTAGTTTAAATGCTGAATTCTGCCTGCAAGTGCAACTGAATCCAAGGTTATTAATTGTTTAGGACTTTCGCCTGAAGTTATTCCCCATATGTTTTCTGCGGTAGAACCCTCTTCACGCCATAAAGTTACTCAAAAAACAGCCAACTACCAAATCCAGATAGTGTAGCTATGAGTCATAGGTGAGAATGTCGCGCGAAAAAATGTGTTCAGTTCTGTCTTGTCATATCGAATAGCGGCACGCCCCGCCCCCCCCCAGTAGTTAATGCATTTTAATATGGTCAATGGCATCAGAGATGCCTATCGAGATTATTGTTAGTGCTGTGAAATTGGGAGAGATACCGTACGAGCGCCAAAAGGAGGCTTATGCGATGGTAATGAGGCTCAAATCAAAGATTTAAATCAGAAGGAATAAGATTTTTGTTGTGATATCTTGCTGATGGAGATGGCGTTAGCCGTGCAGTGTTCTTGCAAGACGACTTGGTCAATACTTTATGGTGGGTCGAGTTATTTAGAGCGAGATGATGCATCGCTAAAGGAGCATGGCATCACGCTCGCAGCAAGGTTCTGATGAGAGTGGAAAATGGGTAGTGAAAATAGGTGCGCTATAGTCTAATGCAAAGCAAAGAGTTGAAAGTGCTCAGAGGGAGCGAAATCATTCTTACGCACGTCCGCTGACATCTCAACAAAAATATCCACCACTTCTTTGAGATGCGTCTCTGGATTCAATGTAATAATGCTCACAATATCATCACCATCGGTGTAGTGCAAAGTCGCCATCTCACCGTCCATTGTGATGTAGTTGCGTGTGGGGTTATACTTCTTGTCTGTCAAAATTGCCATCACAACTTTCTCGATTTGATTCACAAACGCCTCACTCACCTCGACGCTATTTGTAGAAATTTTATAGCTGTCGAGTCGATATTTCTCCCTTTTAGCATTTGCGGCCTCTTTTTCTTCCAGCATTTTTGCACGCTTTTCGACAGTCATATTAGTGATTTGTGGCCTCTCGTGAGGATAGAGTGCCTGCGTCAGAGAATCTACCTCTTGGAGGTTTACTATTGATTTTACTTCCATAGTGTAGCTCCCATCGCTATTGGCTACGATTCTGAGTCCTTCAACCTCATTTTGCGAAGTGTAGAAAAACTCTACCAATGAATTCTCGTTATTCCAAAACAATACCTCGTAACTATTCTTATGAGAGATATTGCACTCCTCGTTAGTGATGTTTTTAGTCACTATTTTTGTGTAGTTAGGAACTTGAAGTTCGCTGTATTCTTGCGAGTATAGGGGTAGAGAATACAGTAAAGCGCAGATAAGTAGTGTAATTCTTGCCATGACATTAGTGTTTTATTCTTTAAAAAACTATGTGATGTATATATCACCTATATGTAGTTGTACGCAAAGATAAAATATATTTTTGTTAGAACCAAGTGTTTTGTCTCTATAATACACAAAAAAAATGCAAGTGCAGTATGATTTACGTGCTGAAGGTCAGGATTTAATGATATTTTTTTTGATGCGGGATTCTCTTTTCGTTCTTTGCTTGCGAGCCTCCAAGTCGTTTGTTGGCTAACTTCACCTCAAGCCTGAATGGCGAGCATGGGATTTTGTATTAACAAAAAAGTTCCTTAACTTCGTTGGCTATTTGAACAAATGATTTTAAACCAGAAAAAAAAACTTAAATCGAACATGTTGAAAAAAATAATTATCGTAGCGCTGGCGGCAATGCCTTTTCATGCCAGCGTAGCCCAACAGAAAACAACCACAGGAGACGTTGTTGCATATTTCGGCAAGGAGCGTGTGGAAAGAGTTGATGAGGGAATTGTGGTGCACAATTTCAACCAAGGTTACTTCGTGCCCAATACCACACAAAACGGCTACCTCTTTCAGATGGGTGATGTCTTGGCGTGGGAAATTTTTACTGATAATTTCCAAAACCCTTATTCGGGCGATATGAGCGCTACAAACTATGGACGCACACGCAACAAGATTGCATGGCAACCAATTCAGATTGACTCAACTGGTAAATTCCAAGACCGTCAACTTCGCCGCTCTTATCTCTACAGCCAGTGGGATGCTCCAAAGAAAGAAGTGTTGCTGTTGCAAGCAACGGGAGGCACTCGCACCATCATCAATGGAATGCCTCACGAGGGTGATCACTATGATTTTGGCTATACTCTAATTCCGTTTGTGGCGCAGAGGGGGGCAAACTCGTTTCTCTTCACCCAAGGCCGCTTTGGATATGTGGAGGCTAAGGTGATTAAGCCCGAAAAACCGCTAATGTTCACCAGACGTGATATGACAGTGGCCGATGTGATAATTGGCGAGGACGACCAGAAATGGGCTGCGGTGCGTGTTATTAATTCGAGCTCGAAGCAGGCCTCAGGGCTCTCTATCAAGTGTGAGTTGAGCTCGGGGCAGAGCGCAACCTACAAGACCGAGGATGTGATGGATATGAGTGTGCGTAAGTTGCCTTTTTTGCTGCCTGCGAGTGACGGCACGACTCCAGAGGCACTGTCGGCACACCTAACCCTGCTCGATAAAGCAAATAGGGTAGTGGACACTATGACCATCTCTTTGCGATTGGCAGACCCTATGAAAATTCACGAACGCACGTTTAGAAGCCGCGTGGACAGCTCGGTGCAATACTATAGTGTTAATCCCTCCTTGACCAAGGGCGATGGGCAGGCGTTGGTGCTTTCGGTGCATGGTGCGTCTGTTGAGGCTCGCAACCAAGCTCGTGCCTATGGTCAGAAGGATTGGGCATTTATTGTGGCTCCAACCAACCGCCGTCCCTTTGGTTATAATTGGGAAGAGTGGGGTCGTATAGATGCTATGGAGGTCTTGGCCGAGGCTAAGCGCATATTTAAAACCGCTCCCGAAAAGACCTACCTGACGGGGCACTCAATGGGTGGTCACGGAACTTGGATTTTGGGTGCGACCTATCCCGATAAGTTCGCAGCTATTGCGCCATGTGCTGGCTATGCAGATATTGCTGGCTATGCTTCGGGTAGAGGTAATCCAGATACCCACAATCGCAGCTTCGATTTGTTCGACATTGTGGAGCGAGGCTCGAATGGCGGTCGTACGCTCAAACTTACTCGCAACTACTTGCAATCAGGAGTATTCGTTCACCACGGCGATGCAGATAGGGTAGTGCCCGTAGAGCAGGCTCGCGCAATGAGAGAGGAGCTTGCAACATTCCACCCCGATTTCGCTTACCACGAAGAGCCAGGCGGTTCGCACTGGTACAGCAATGAGAGTGTGGATTTTGCACCGATATTCAACTATTTCAAATGGCACACCATCCCAAGCGCAAAGAGTGTGAAAAAACTGGAGTTCTACACTGCTTCTCCTGCAATTTCGGCACAAGACTACTGGGTGACTATCCAACAGCAAGAAAAATCATACGAGGTCTCAAACGTGAAATTAGAGGTCAGAGGTGACTCTATTGTCGGGGCGACCCATAATGTGGCTGCGTTGGTCATTGATTTCGAGCAGACCCCTATTTCGGGTAATGTGGTAGTGTCGCTTGATGGCAGCAGCGTGAGAGTTGATGGGCAGGGCGATGTGACGGTTGTTCGTAGTGGTGGTGCTTGGAGCGTGTGTGAGGCAATCAACCCCAACGACAAAAGCCCAGAGCGTGGCGGTGGATTCAAAACAGCCTTTGATAATGATGTGGTCTTTGTCTACTCGACAGCTGGAACTAAAGTGGAGAATGAGTGGTACAAAAACAAAGCGCGTTTCGATGCAGAAAATTTCCTCTACCGTGGCAATGGCTCGGTGGATGTTGTCAGTGATAAGGAATTCATGGGCGGTGATTTCTCTGAGCGCAATGTGATTATCTACGGAAATAGCCAAACCAACCGTGCGTGGAACGCAGTGCTGAGTGAGAGTGCGCCGTTGGTGAAAAAGGGTTCGGTTACTGTGGGACAGAAGGTGATCGAGGGTGATGATCTGGGCGTAGTGTATGTTTATCCACGACGTGGCACAACCGCTTATTCTGTGGGTGTGGTTGCAGGCACTTCGCTTCTCGGAGCCAAGGCGACTTACACCAACGACTACCTCACTGGATTTACGAGCTATCCCGATTTGATGGTCTTCTCGGTGGATATGCTTCGCAGTGGAATGGAGGATGTGGAGTGTGTAGGCTTCTTTGAGAATGACTGGACAGTGGGAGATGACTTTAAGTTTAAGCAGTAGTTAATATCCCAATACCTCTGGGATGATATATAACGGTAATGAGAAGGGGCGGGATTATCTCTCGCCTCTTTTTTTTGTTACATGCGTTTTGAGGAGTGAAAAAATATGAGTACATTTACACTGTTTTTACCTGAAAAGAAAAATGTACATAACCACGTAATCAAATCGAGTATGAAAATTCGTAAACTACCCTTTCTCATTGCACTATCGACTATCATGTTGATGAATTGTGGCCCCAAGGCTCAACAAACTGCTATCTACCCAACGCCACAGGCAGTAGAGTGGGGCGAGACAGCTGTGAACCACCAGAACGGATACACTATCCTCAACGCTCAGAGTGCAGACCCCGATGCGGTGAGAGTATTGAGCGAGAATCTCAGTATCTCGCCTGATGGAATAAAAGTCACTGTTGCGCAGCGTGGTGATGCCGAGGCAAGCGCTTATGAGCAGTTTGTGCCAACACAAGCCGAGGGTTACTATCTGAGCGTTAAAAATGGCGAGGTGATTATCGTGGGTAATGATAGCCGTGGGGCTTTCTACGGAGCGCAAACTCTGCTCCAGCTCGCCCAAAATGAGTATCTCACAGACGTTACCATTACTGACTACCCCTCGGTCATCGAGCGTGGTATGATTGAGGGTTATTACGGCAATCCGCTGAGCTTTCAAGACCGTGTGAGTCAGTTTGAATTCTACGGCCGCAACAAGATGAATATATATATTTATGGCCCTAAAGACGACCCATATCACGGTTTTTCGACTCGCTGGAGAGAGTTCTACCCCGAAAAGGAGGCGAAACTCCTAAGCCAGCTTGTGGATGAGGCTGCAAAGAATAAAGTGCAGTTTGTGTGGTCGCTCCACCCAGGGCGTGACATAAAGTGGACACAAGAGGATAGAGAGGCTACAATTCGCAAGTTTGAATCGGTGTACGACCTCGGAGTTCGCAGCTTTGCGGTCTTCTTTGACGACATCTCTGGCAATGGCACAAACCCCACCGAACAGGCCGAGTACCTGAACTACGTCCAAAAAGAATTCGTGGACAAGAAAAAAGATGTCACCCCCCTGATTATGTGCCCAACGCAGTACAACCAAGCGTGGACAAGTGGCGATTACTTAGATATTTTGGGCAGTGAACTACACCCCGAGATTCGCATCATGTGGACGGGCAAGAGCGTATGTAGAATGATTGACCACGAAACCATGGAGTGGATTAACAAACGAATTGGTAGAAATGCTTACGTGTGGCTGAACTACCCAGTCACTGACTATGCAATCGACAAACTGTTGATGGGGCCGCTGGTTGGCAACGAGCAGAACATTGCATCGCAACTCTCTGGCTTTGTCTCCAACCCAATGGAGTATGGCGAGGCCTCAAAGGTTGCTCTATTTAGCATTGCCGATTACACCTGGAATATGACGAAATTTGACCCCAATGCTTCGTGGCTGGCGGCTCTAGAGTATATCATGCCTGAGAACTATGAGGCGTTCAAGATTTTCTGCGAAAATAACGTGGATATTGGTATTTCATACCACGGCCTGCGTATGCCAAACGAGTCGGCTGCCTTTGCAAAGGATACCGTGGCATTTTGGAATGGCTACTCGCCAGAAAAATATGACGAGACTGCAGGTGCTGCGATATTGAACCACCTAAAGACCTTTAGAGATGCCTCTGCGGAACTTCTGCAAAGCACTTATAATCCAAATCTGACGAAAGAGATTAAACCATGGTTGGAGGTCTTTGACTTGGTTTCACAAAAAGGCGAATTGCTCATTGGCATGCAAGAGTCGCTTGCTGATAAAGATAGCGTGGAATTCATCGCCCAATACAAAAAAGTTAAGGAATTGAGCGAAAAGCAAAAGACAATCATCTCACGTGATTTCGAAGGCACAATAAAAGTGGCAAACCCCAAGCCTGCTAACGAAGTTGTAGTGGCGTTTTTTGCAGAGCTACAAAACAAAATGTTCGACTACTACCGCCAAAACTATAACTATGAGCTCGATGTGCTCCCAGGCAGCGAACTCGAGGGAGGACGCTACTACATCACTGCACACGACAAGTACCTATCAAATGTGGCTGGCAATAGTGTTCGCCCCCTGAGCTTGATGAGCGAAAAAGATAACATTAATCCTCAACGCCAAGAATGGAGGGTGGAGTATAGCCCGCTGTATGAGAGCTATATTATTCGCAATGTTCAGGATGGCAGCTACTTAAACCGCGAACTTAAGGTTGATGGTCGCAGGTTCCTTCCAATATGGCACCCTGTTAAGGTTATCAAGTCAGGTGATAAGTATGCTATCGGCTGGGAAACGTTCCTTGCCATTGATGAAGATGGTAATGTGTCAGGCGAAAAATCTGAATTGCCTCAGGAGCGCGCAATATTTACTTTCACACAAATTTCCAAGTAATCTTTATAGCCCAAAGTACATACTCACAGCTGAGCCTCCTCCAACATAGTGTTGTTGGGGGGGGCAGCGAAGAAGAGTAAAAAGGGATGGCACAGAGCAAGTGACGATGAGCAGAAAACATATAGCACTCCTCAGAGGGGTGAATGTTGGAGGTAAGACCAAAGTGTCAATGGCTCTGCTCAAAGAGGGGCTTGTTGAGGCTGGTTTCGCTGACGTTCGGACATATATTAACAGCGGAAACGTGCTATTCTCAAGCCACATCGACAATCGTGAAACCCTTGCACAAATGTGCTCGCAGGTGATTGCTGAGAGTTTCGGCATCGCTGTTGCGGTTGCAGTGATTTCGCCCGAAGAACTTGCCAGTGCGCTCGATAATGCACCACCCTGGTGGGGGATAAACGAGCAGGAAGTGCACAATGCAATTTTTGTTATTGCTCCACTACGTACTGACGAGGTGTTCGCCTCGTTGAGTGAGCACGGCTGTGAGAATGGCCAGAGGGTTGCCTACTACCAGAATGTTCTGTTTTGGAGCATGCCCAAGGAATCATTTCTAAAGGGCAGAGGTGCTAAGATAACAAACTCCACGGTAAGCAAGGGCATCACCGTTAGAAGTGCCAATACTGCCCGTAAATTGCTTGCCTTGGCGCAAGAGTAACTCAGCCTCTGAGCTCGGCGTAGTGTCGTGCTATTTGGAGTTTATAAACTATTTGCATACCTTTGTGCAGCGCAATAGCACTCCGATATGTACCCCATCCACAATAAGGAGTGTAACTGCTATTGCGGATGCTACAAAGCATAAAGCGTTGAAAAAAAGGTGGGGGGAATAAATTAATCACAAAACAAAAAGAACATTATGAAAAAACTGTCAATTTTATCAATCTTAGCACTATTTTGCATGAGTGTCATGAGCGCATCGGCACAGAAATATCAGAACTCAACCTTGCAGAGTATCCACGAACGAACAAGCGTTAGAACATACACAACTGAGGCAGTGAGCAAAGAGCAACTCATAGAGCTGGTAAAGGCTGGGATGGCTGCGCCAACAGCTATGAACAAACAGCCATGGGAGTTTGTTATCATACAAGACAAGGCAACCCTTGCAAAATTAGGCGAGATTAAGGGGCCAGTTGGCAAGGCATCGGCGGCAATCGTAGTCTTGGGCAACACAGCTCAGAGCAACTATTGGATGCTGGACTGTTCGGCAGCTACTCAAAACGTACTTCTTGCGGCTACCTCCCTTGGCCTCGGTACTGTGTGGACTGGAGCTTATGGAAACACTAAGTTTGAGAAATTACTCATAGACGTGCTTTCTCTACCAGCTGATGTGATGCCTCTATCGGTAATTGCAGTAGGCTATCCTAAAGGAACTCCAACGCCTAAGAACAAGTACGTTGAGTCAAAAGTCCACTTCGAAAAGTATTAATAGAGTTTTTTCCCTTTCATCTCTGTTCTCGTGTGCTTATGCCGCCGAGCAGACAGAGAAGTGAACTTAATCTGTAAATCAAAAGCGCCTCTCGAGTCTTTGCTCGAGAGGCGCTTAGTTTTTAGTGGTGTAGCAGAGCGTATAGCTCTCTGTCGGTCTCTAATCGATGGTTAGTCGGTGTAGGTGGTTAGGTCTGCAACAGGCTTTTTGAGATTCATCTTCGAAATCTCTGCCTTGCAAGCATCCACCATCTCTTGTGTCATAGCGTAGGTGTACTTGCCGTAGTCGTTAATCTCGAACTCACCCACGTGAAAGAAGCCCCACTTGTCGAAAAACTCTACCAAATCAACTCCGCTGACTTTGCAAGCCTGCTTCACGAAATTTAGCTGATACTCCGCAGGATTGCCTCCACGAGACCCCCATCCACCTTCACCCTCGCCTTGTGCCGCCTCGGCAGCCTGAAGGCGTAGTGCCTCGAATAGGTCGGGGTAGAAGTCCGCATTGCCATTCTTAGTGAAATAGAGTTGCAACTGCCAAAAAGGTATGAGTCTGTTGAAGACATCTTCGCTCTGAAGGTAGCTAATGCCACCGTCGATAATCTCGGCACGTGCTTTGGTGTAGTTGTCCTGATCGCTGACCCTGCTTTTTGTGCCCCAGTATGTGGTTGCGTGGAGCGAGAATACGTTGTTGCTCACCTCGCCGAGCCCTCCCCAGTTGAAGTATGGACGGAGTTGGTGAACGTGGCCAACCTCGTGGCTGAATCCCCAGCATGGGTCGCCTTTAATCACAACATCAGGGTCGGCAACCATGTGCATTGCATAGCCTCTTTTGCCGCCCATATACGCAACGCCATCGCCATCACGGAACATATAGTAGTTAAAATTCACGCGAGCGAGTATCTTGTTTTTGGGAACTCTGTTGTATTTTTCGAGCCCCATTATTTGGTGTTGCACCATCACAAGAGAGTCGTACCTGGATACAAGGTCAACGCCTCTGCCTGAAGCGTACTTTAGGTATGCCTCCACGGGATATGCAATCTGAATACGCTCGCCTACAGCATCCAAGATATTGAATTTTGCGTTATTGAGAAGGCGCATCCAATCTTCGTCATTGTGTTTGGCCAGATCGAAGTATCCATTCACTGGGGCATTCACAAAGTGAACGGTAATGTTCTTCTCGTTCTCGGGCTTATCGAAATAGTAGCTAACATACACCAGTCCCTCGTTTTTAATATCCACACTATTTACACCATTCTTTAGAGTGTAGGTGTCTTTGTGCAACCCCCATCCTTGAGGGTCTTCCGTTGGGTTTTCGGGGTCGGGTGGGAGTCGGTTCCAGTTGGGGACGAGTATATCCACGCTTTGGTTGTCGCCAAGTCCTTCGACAATGATAGTTTGCGTGCCCTTGGGTAATATCACCCCTGTAACGCCTTGGTATGCGCTGTATCCGTTGCCAATGACAAGTTCTCGTCCCAGTGCTGCTGGGCTGAGCATTGGCTCATATTCTGCAGCGCGATACTCCAAGTCATAGTCATTTGCAAGCATCTTCAGGGCTGCTTGTTTTAGGTTTGGGTCTGCGATTTTCTCCACTTGCGCTTTTGTCGTATTTTTTTTGAGCGAGGTGGCAGTTTTCGATTCAAATAGCTTTAAGTCGGGATTTTGGGCAAGTGCAGTGGCCTGCATGGTGAGTGCTAAACAGCACAGAAGAGTTAGTTTTTTGAACATTTTGTTTTGATAGTTGTCTTTGGTTATTAGCCTGCGTGGTTTGTGATGCAATACAGCGGCCTTTTGCCTCTTGAGCTTTGATTTTTGTAGCCTGCTGAATCACAAGAAGATTCAGCAGGCGCATCTTTAGTTTATTGCTTTTCATAGATGGCTCTACATCTATGTTTCTTAAGAGAGACGTGGTGCTTATTCCACGTTCCAGTTGGTGGTGTAAACTCCGCCACTTTCAGTGTCGTATTTCCAGTTCCAGTTTTCCTCCCAAGTTGCGGGTCTTTCGGTTTTCCCCTTCACATTAATTGCATTTAGAGAGTAACATCTGCCAAAAACCTTTCCCTCCATTATATTAACACTTGCAGGAATGGTAATTTCCGTTAGGCCACTTTCCATAAATGCGAAATCCTCTATTGTAGTTACTGATTCAGGTATCGTGAAGTTTGTCAAACTTACACAAGTTCTAAATGCGTTCCATTTAATTTCGGTAAGCTCTCCCAATATTACAACTTCTTTCAATTTTTGGCAGTCTATGAATGTAAACGAAGGTATGGTTGTCATGCTTGTCGGTAGGGTTACTTTTACCAGCTCACTGCAATCCTCAAAGATTCTTGATTCAAAGTGAATGACTGTTTCTGGGATTGCTACCTCCGTAATTTTCTTGTTATAGCTAAACGCACTATACATAATGCCATCTACATCACTTCCAAATGTGAAACTTGTTTTTGCAGGTGCTACTTTTATGAGTTTCGTTCCATCTTTAGAATAGAGATTTCCATCTGTAGAACTGTAAATTGTATTAGCATCAGCTACATTTATGTTTTGCAGATCCAGACACATATCAAATGCACCAACCTCTAGTGATGTTAAACTCGCAGGGATGTCAATTTGTTTCAATCCTGTGCCTTGTAATGCCTGAGTGCCAATAGATTGTAGGTTTTCTGGAAGCGGAATGTATTCGAGACTACTGCAACCCATAAATGAATAGTTGCCAATTATAGTCAGAGAATTTGGAAGTCTAACATCTTCCAATGCAGTGAAGTTTGCAAACCCAGCATTAGGCCAGCTGCCACTCAATTCTGTAATACCTTCAGCTACAGTTACGCTCTTCATAGTGTTATTACTGTAGTTGCCATTGCCTAAGCTAACACTGGTGATTGGTGTTCCGTTGTACGAAGCTGGGATGATGATGCTTGAGAGTTGGTTGAACTTATCTGTTTTTACCCCGGTGATTTTATTGCCATCTATCACAACGCAGTCGGCAAGGTCATACCAAATTGCATAGAGAGTGACATCCTCAACCCCTACGTAAAGACCTCCATCAGTGTACGTAGGTGTAGTTGCGCTTGGATCCAAAGACCACCCTGCAAGAACCTTGTCGGTGTATGTGAAGCCCGTAGGTACTAACAAAAGCGGAACACCAGCTTCCCCCACTTGACCAAAGCCGAGATCTGGATAAGGGTCAACACCGCCATTGGGATCAAATGAAATGGTGTAATCGCTTGAACTCCAAGTGTAACGTATGCCAGCTTTGTATGGCATAATTGCCGATTTGTTGAAGTTCAGATCGCTTGCAGTACCACTAACCACGGCTGTCACTGATCTATATGATGCTTCAGGGTCGGGCATTACCATAAAGTGAACTGCCGAACCGCCTGCACTAAAGCCTGAGAGATTTACAGTGTAATCTACACCACGATCACTATAAACAAGCTTTTCGGGAGTTCCATCAGGGTAGTTGAACCCGATGGTCATGATTGCCATTTCGTGTGCAAATGCCACTGACTCTCCGAGCTGGAATGTTGCACTCTTCATACGGATGTAATTGCTCAGATCGCCCATTGAGTTGGTGCCATTCTGTGTAGATTCAGTGTAGCTCTGGTCTGCATTTCTTTGGTCGAGCGTAGTGACGATGCTTTCTACAGCTGGGTATACCGCAGTGTAGTTGGTACCACTGACAAGGGGCTCGCCGTTACTTCTT
This sequence comes from uncultured Rikenellaceae bacterium, assembly GCA_964370175.1. GTDB lineage: Bacteria > Bacteroidota > Bacteroidia > Bacteroidales > Rikenellaceae > Mucinivorans. Next base: position 23,193 of record CAYJIF010000011.1, on the reverse strand, counting down.
GTAAAAATGGCCCTACCGTCCTCCTCAACCGAACTGGCATAGAAGTTTGCTACCAATTGCTCGGTGTCGGCGTTAAAGATAGAGATATTGTCATATTTTTGCCACTCTATGAAAACTCTACCTTTGTCTAAATCGTCGGTGAAGCCAATCTTTGTACCCGAGCCAGGAGCGAATGCTGTGAGGGTTTGAGTCTCTGTTGGTTGTTGTTCTTCTATCTCGTCATATTGTTGGCAACCTGCCGCCACTGCAAGTACTCCCACAAGAGTGGCAAATATTCTTAATTTTTTAAACATTGTTTTAAAATAATAAATGGTTTCTAAAAGAAATTGTTGGTAAATGGTGGAAGCTCCGGGAACGAAATGGCATAGCCACTCTCGATAGCAACCTCGATTACTCCTACTTCGAGAGTCTCGTAAGGTAATTTTGAAAAGTTAAGTTGTTTCATGTTTTTGTTAGTTTTTAATGGTTAACGAGTGTTGATTATTATGGTTACGTAAAGCTCAGTCATTATTGCTTTTAAAAGCTTTGTAGTAAAAATACCTAATTGAGCCCACTACGGCGGGCTCAATTAGGTTGTTTTTCTTGCGATGAGCGGAGTGTGATGGGCTTACATCACATTCCAATTAACTGTGTAAAATCCGTCTGCTTCAGTATCACTTTTCCAGTTCCAGCGCGCATCCCAAGTCTCAGGTCTTTCGCTTTTGCCTTTAACATCAATTTTAGTTAGGTTGTAAGAGCGAGAGAAAATTTTACCTCCCATTGTAGCAACAGACTCTGGGATTGTGATTTCCGTAAGGCCACTTTCCAAAAATGCGGCCTCGCCAATTAGCGTAACTGATTCAGGTACAGTAAAGTTCTTTAGCGAAGAACAACCTCTGAATGCCTGCTCTCCAATTCCAGTTGGTGAGCCTTTTACGATAACGTTTTCTAATTTTTTGCACTGATAGAATGTAAATTCCGGTATATTTGTTATGGTTGAGGGCAAGGTTACTTTTCTTAGTTCAGGACATGCATAAAACGCATGCGAATTCATATAGGTGATGCTTTCAGGGATGTTTATCTCGGTGATAGAAGTATATGCAAATGCATAAGACATAATATGTGTTACATTGCTTTGAAAGGTGTAACTCGTCTTTGCAGGTGCTACTTTTAGGAGCTCTGTTTTATCCGCGGAATAGAGATTTCCATCTACAGAGCTGAAAGTTGTATTAGCTTCATCTACATTTATGTTTATTAGGTCTTTACATGTGTTAAATGCACTAACACCTATTGATACTACGCTCGCTGGAATGTCTATCTGTTTCAGGCCAGAATTCTCGAATGCATTGAAGGCAATAAGCGTCACATTTTCTGGGATTTTCAGGTACTCGAGACTCTCACATTCTTTGAAGGTGTAACCGCTAATTGTGCTCAGTGAAGTTGGTAGATTTACCTCTTTAAGTGCTATGAATCTCATGAATCCAGCGAGATTCCATTCGCCTGGAATATCACTAATACCCTCAGAGATAGTTATTTTGCGCATAACAGAATTTTCCTCGTAATGGTTCCCCAAAACAACGCTGGTGATTGGAGTTCCGTTGTACGAAGATGGGATGATGATGCTTGTGAGGTGGTTGAACTTATCCGTTTTTACGCCAGTAATTTTCCCGCCATCTATCACAACGCAGTCGGCAAGGTCATACCAAATTGCATAGAGAGTGACATCTTCTGTTCCTACGTAAACATCCTCATCGCTGTAGGTTGGTGTAGTCGCATTTGGATCCTCAGACCACCCTGCAAGGACTTTGTCAGTGTAGGTGAAATCAGTTGGACCAAGATTCATTGGAACGCCAGGGAATCCCCCTTGTCTAACAATGGCTGGCGAAGAGGCAAAGGGATCAACGCCGCCATTAGGATCGAACAATATGCCATAGTAACTCGTACCCCACATGTAACGTTGCCCTGCTTGAAATGGCACATATCCGATGTTTCTTCCCTGAACATCGCTCCCCGTGCCGGAAATGGTGGCTGTCACTATACGCTTGATAGCAGTAGGGTCGGGCTTAACCATAAAGTGAACAGCCGAACCACCTGCTTCAAAATTAGTGAGATTTACTGTGTAATCTACACCGTTATCACTGTAAACTAACTTTTGGGGAATTCCATCAGGGTAGTTGACTCCGATGGTCATGATTGACATCTCGTGTGCAAATCCAACCGACCCGCCGAACTGGAACGAACCACTCTTCATTCGAGTGTTCACCCACAGGTCAGCCATATTGTTGGTGCCATCCTGAGTTGACTCTAAGTAGCTCAGGTCTGCATCCCTTTGGTCGAGTGAGGTGACGGTGTATTCCACAGCTGGGTATACCGCAGTGTAGTTGGTGTTATTCACAAGTTCTTCACCATTAAAAAATGTGAAAGTTGCGCTACCATTTTCATTTATTGTCGTAGCTTGAAAATTTGCTACCCACTCTTCGGTGTTGCTGTTGAAGATAGAGATTCGGTCACCAACTTTCCAATTGATGTGAACCATAAGTTTTTCGAGATCGTCCTCGTATGTGATTTTGGTGCCTGGACCCGAGCCAGGAGCAAGTGCCGTGAGGGTTTGAGCCTCTGTTGGTTGTTGTTCTATCTCATCATATTGTTGGCATCCAGCCGCCACTGCAAGCACTCCCACAAGAGTGGCAAAAAGTCTTAATTTTTTAAACATATGTATTTTAATAACGTTGTTCTAAATGGTTGAAAATAAATTAGTTTCTAAAAGATATTGTTGGTAAATGGAGGAAGTTCGGGGAACGAAAGAGCATAGCCGTTCTCGATAGTCACCTCAATGATTCCTACTTCAAGAACCTCGTAAGGTAATTTTGTTGATTTGTGTTGTTTCATTTCGTAAGTAATTTATGTTTATTGATTGTTATGCATTAAATAGTATTTATGTTATCAGGTATTGCAAAACCGCGCAGCTCTGCAACTGCGTGATGGGCTATTACGCGCCTATACACCTGGCAAATATATGAAATATATCTTAATCTATCAATAGCAGCGAGGGACTTTTTGCGCTGCGCCACAACGGCCATGCTGCACGAGTGCTGCGGTGCAATTTGTTGCGCTCGATGCGGGGAGTCAAAGCGGAGTGAGATGGCTATTTCTATCCTCTTAGGATTTTTTCCATTGCCTTGCCCTTGGCAAGTTCGTCGATGAGTTTGTCGAGACAGCGAATCTCCTTTTCGATGCCGTTTGGCATCTCGGCAATTTTCACACCGCATATCGACCCTGTGATTAGTTCTCGTTTGGGATTTAGCGATGGTGCGGAGCTGAAGAATTGCTCCATGTCAAGTTCACTTTGTGTGGCGTGTTGTTGCACTTGCTCTTGTGTGTAGCCAGTGAGCCAGTAGAGAATCTCATCAACTTCCTCTTGGGTTCTGTTTTTTCTTTGAGCCTTTGCTACGTAGAGCGGGTAGAGCGTCTCGAACTTTATTTTCGTTATCTCCATCGTTTTGTTTCGTTGTATTGTGTTGTGATGGTTGTCTTGCGGAGCAAAAGTGGGGGAGGGCGAATGGTGTTTTAATTTCTTTATGCCGAGATTTCTACATAATTGCCCTCGGGGTCTAATACCGCCGATTCGAAATAGCCGTCCCCCGTGTGTCTACATTCACTGGCAATGGTGTGGCCATCGTTGCGCAGGCGTTCGGTGAGTTCGCGCACTCGCTCCTCGCTCCCGAGTTCAATGCAAATATGTGCGACACCCTTGGTGAAGCCTCTGCGGGGTGGTTCGCCATCAATATCGGGGCGGTGCATCAGCTCGATGCGAGCTCCCCCTTGCCCGAAACTCAAGAAGTAGGAGGTGTAAATTTTCGTAGGGTTGAAGTATTTTTCATTGCTTGTGCAATCGAAATAGCGGGTGTAGAACGTGCGCATCGCCTCTATGTCGTCGCACCAGATTGCTATGTGGTCTATTCTCATAATTATTTAAGTGGGATGGGGCTGTTCTATTCTTCTAATGCGTTGTTTCTATGTAATTTTATACAAATGTATGAATTTTTTGCATTTCTCTGGTGTGCTTTCAAAATATTACTATCTTTGCTCGCAAATTCAGTCTACGATATACGCATGGGAAAAAACAACAAAGCCGCAAAAAAACTAAACATAGATCTCCTACTCTTCATCGTTACCCCAATCGTCTTTGTGTCAGGGGTTGTGCTTTTCGTTGCATCTTTTCTCAGTAAGCTCGACTATGATTTGTGGATGGAGATACATGCTTTTTCATCTATCCCCATTTTCTACCTACTGTTCAAGCATATTGCCGACCATTGGAAGTGGTATAAGCGTAATTGGCGGAGCTTTAGGCGTGGGACACGGAGTTTGTGGATGCTCAGCGTGAGTTTTGTACTCTCGGCATTTAGCGGGCTGGTTATTTTCTTTTTTTCGGGCGAAAATTCCCTCCAATGGCTCATTGACACCCACACGATACTCAGCATTCTGAGTCTGATATTTGCCATTCAACATATGGTGAAATATTTTACGGTTATACTCAAGTGGGTAAAGTACAAATTAAAAAAGTAACTTTTTTTTCTCCTCCTTATTCCCCCTCCCCAAAAAAGATCAATGCTCTGTGATACGTGGTCCAATGAGCCAATGCGACCACCTACCCAATCCACGGTACTCCATAATTTACCCTAATGTGGGTATTTCGGTGTAGAAGGTTTTGTGCGTAACTTTGCACCAAACCAAAAAACTAAAAACATTATGGCAAACGTAACAATTATTTATGGCTCGACAACGGGCAACACAGAGAGTTCAGCGAATGATATTGCAGCAGCATTCTCAGGACATACAGTAGAGGTGAAAGAAGTTTCATCTGCATCGCAGAGCGATTTCGAGGGCGCAGACCTGCTGGTTTTAGGTACTTCGACTTGGGGATTGGGCGATATTCAGGATGACTGGTACAGCGAAGTGGCGACTCTTGAGGGAGCGAACTTGGCTGGTAAGAAAGTAGCGATTTTCGGTTGCGGAGACTCTTCTTCGTATGGAGATACTTTCGTTGATGGCATCGGAATTTTGTACGAAGCAGCGGTGAAAGCTGGCGCGACAGTGGTTGGTAAGGTAGCTACAAGTGGGTATTCTCACTCAGCTTCTCGTGCAGAGGTAGACGGCGAATTTGTTGGTCTTCCGCTCGATGACGACGATGCTGACCTCTCGGGCGAAAGAATTGATGCATGGGTAGCTGAGCTTGCAGCTCAACTTTAATCCACACTAACACTCAAGTAATTTGTAAGCACTTCAGAGCGATTATGCAGGTATTGTGTCACCATATATACGAGTACCAAAAGGGCTTGCGCCACTTGGTGCTCCACACCATGAAGGGTGAGCATCGCAGTGCTGCTGAAGCAAAATTGTGTCGCTACGACGTTGATTTTTTGATTACTGAGTTGTCGAATGGGAATATCAATATTTTCTTTGGCAAGAAAGAGTGTGTGGATGTAATGCGCTCGTTTGGAAACACTCCGCTCAACAAACTCTCAGTCGAGCAGGATTTCATACTGGGCATCATGCTCGGGTATGACCGCCTGGCGCAGTGCGAACGATACATAAAACGAACTAAAACATCTCAACACTCTCGATGAATTACCTAATGAGCCGATAATATTTATCGGCTCGTTTTGTTGTTGCATTTCGAGAAATATTGTGCTAACTTTACGCCTTATAATCAAAACGTAATATAATAGAAAAAAATATGTACATAATAGGCAAATACAAAGGCACTGACTCAATGGCACAACTGATTTGTGATAACCACATCATGTTGTTGATTATGCGCCGTTTTGGCATATCCCTTGGATTTGCCGATAAGACTATTTGTGAGGTGTGCACCGACAACGGAGTCGATTGCGACACCTTTTTGGCCGTAGTAAACCTTATTCTCAGGCGTGCTGATAGCAGCTACAAACCCTGCTTGGAGGGGGTTAAAGTGGAGGGGTTGGTGGACTATCTGCGCCGCTCTCATGATTACTACCTCTCGGTGCGACTACCCGAAATAGGGGTGAAGTTGCACTCGGTGCTGAGCGGCGACAAAATTTCGGCACTAATCATACGCTACTTCGAGGACTACGTCCGCCAAATCAATGAACACATGAAGTATGAGGAGACAAAACTGTTTCCTTATATCGAAAATCTCGCAAAAGGGAATATAACTGAGGGCTACTCTGTGGAGGTCTTTACCAAAAAGCACGATCACATTGACGAGCCGCTCACCGAGTTCAAAGACGTAATTATCAAGTACTACCGGGCAGAAAATAACGAAGAGGTGGTGCGTGTTATCTATAACGTGCTATCGTGTGCCAACGACCTCTCGCTACACAACTTGGTGGAGGACAGACTGCTTGTGCCGCTGATCCAAAAAATGGAAGAGAATGAGAGGTAAGAGAGTACATATTCTTGTTGCAGAACCTTCGCTCATAATTAGGCGCGGGATATTGTCAGTGCTGTTGGATATCGAGTCCTTCGGTGTTGATGTCACCGATATTGGTGATATCTCTGCACTCAAAGCAGATATCGCAACGCATCGACCAGATATTGTTGTAGTGAACCCCATGATGTTGGGGGCGACCTCGCTGAGCGACCTTGCGGGCAAAGCAAAAGAACTGAAGTTCGTGGCTCTGCAAAACTATATGCTCACGGGCGAGCAAACGAAAGGTTATGATGCTATAATCTCGCTCATAGACAGCCGTGCTCAAATAGAGAGCGCCATGGAGAAACTCGTCAGCAGCAATGCTCTGAGAAAAGACGACGAACTGAGCGCTCGTGAGAAAGAAGTGGTGACAGCTATTGCGTTGGGCAAGAGCAATAAAGAGATTGCAGACGCTCTGTGCATCTCTTCGCACACGGTGATGACCCATCGCAAAAATATCGCAGCTAAACTGAAAATCCATAACTCCGCTGGACTTACCATCTATGCCATCGTAAATAAGCTCATAGACGTAGGAGATGTAGAGTAAACGGGTACAAATACTGACTTTCAGAGGGCAACTATACCGAATATTAGGTATTGATTGCCCTCTGTTGTGTCTATACCTTTGCCCTCGCAAAACAAACATGTATTTCAACCCTTTTAACTATGAAAAAAATATTTACACTTATACTCTTATTCTCATGTCTGGGTGCAAGCGCACAAAGCCAAACTTATACCATCAGCGGTAGAGTCTTGGACAGCGCTACCTCGGAACCAATCTACGGCGTGTACGTAACAACCAGTACCAAAGGCGATCAAACTGACAAAGACGGATACTACAAGATTGAAGGTCTTGCAAAGGGCGACTACACGGTGAGTACTATGAATTATAGCACGCACAATATGCAACAAGAAGAGGTGGAGCTCAGCAGTGATATGACAATTGACTTCACGCTTGTTGAAAACCCTCTGCAATTAGACGAGGTAGTGGTGACAGGCACCAGAACCCAGAAGAAGCTATCTGAGGCTCCAGTACTTACCACCCTTATTCGCAATCGTGAGATTCAGACAGCTGGTGCAACTTCAGCAATGGAGGCACTATTGGACAATATTCCGGGTATTGTCTCCACGCCAAATGCTATGGGCAACAACCTTCGAATACGTGGTCTGACGAGCCGTTATATACTATTTCTTATTGATGGCGAGAGAATGGTATCTGAGGGTGCAGGCGGAAATGTGAACCTCGACCAGATTGATGTAAATAACATCGAGCGTGTGGAAATGATTAATGGTGCAGCCTCGGCGCTGTATGGTTCCAATGCGGTTGGAGCGGTAATCAACATAATTACGAAAAACCCTGTCCACAAATTCGAGGCCGATGCAAGCGTGAGCGCAGAGAGCTACAATACTTACAGAGCTAAGGCGAGCGTGGGTACTAATCTTGAGAATTTCGAGGCTCGTGTGGGTGGATTCTACACCACCTCGGATGGTTTTGGCGGTGATGGCACTGGTGCTTATGCAGCTGCATACTCTGACGCTGGCACAGACCTGAAGCTCAAGTACAAGCCCTCAGAACAATTCAATGTAGGCGTTTCTGGCAGATACTTCCGCCATGAGACTTTCAACCCCGAGGGAACACTCTCTACAGCTCACCCGCTTTCGCACACAATTTCGGCGGGACTTAATGGTTCGTACATCACCGAGGATAAAACAAACTCTCTGACCTTTAGTTCCAACTACACTAACTACATTGATAACGACTATCTCGAAAAACTATTCACCGAACAGGTGGATAACAGATCCTCGTACCTATCGACTCGTCTGTTGGACACCTACACCCCGAGCGAGCAGTGGGAGCTTGTCGGAGGACTGGAGCACAACTACGAAGACATATACGCAACCTCGACTCTGGGCTCTGTGCCAACGAGCAAGTCGGTGCAAGATGCAAACCTCTTTGCCCAAGCGCAGTATTCGCCAATTGGTGATCTTGATATTGTTGCGGGAGCTCGATACACTTATAACGAGAGCTTCGGTTCGGCATTTACTCCCAAACTCTCTCTAATGTATGGGCTCGATGGCTTTACTTTCAGAGGCGGTGTCGGTACAGCGTTTCGTGCTCCAAGCATCAAGGAGTTGTACTACGATTTCGACCACCAAGGTATGTTTTGGGTGTATGGTAACCCCGACCTTAAGGCTGAAAATGGCACATACACATCGCTCTCGGCTGAATATGCTAACGATGGGCTATACTTTTCGGCATCAGGCTACTGGAACAACATCGACAATAAAATCACGCAGTATGACGTGATAAACACTGTAGGCGCGCTCGAGAAATACTACAAAAACGTTAACAGTGCGACCCTCAAGGGCGTGGACATCAACGCCTCATATATATTGTTCCGTGAGATTGTACTCAAGGGTAGTTACAGTTATTGCAGCGCAGTGGACAACTCCACTGGATTGCAACTCGAAGATAACGTGAAACACAGCGCCACGGCATCGATTACATGGAATGGCAAGGTTTTCCGCTCTCCATTCTCGCTGCAATTTGCAGGCCGCTTCACCTCGCCCAAGCTCTACCAATACCAAGTGACCAACACTGATGGTTCGGTGAGTTCGGTGTTGGAGGAGTCGAACCCCTACGATATCTTCAAGGTGACCTTTGTGAAACCCATTAGAATGGGAAAACACACCCTGGAGCTAACTCTGAAATGTGACAACGTCTTTGACTTCAAAGATACGTCGTTTATCAACCCTGGTCGCCAATTCTTAATTGGACTGCGCTACTCATTCAAGTAAAAATTAAAAAATAACTAATAAACAAAACAAACAAAACGATGAAAAAATTATTTCTAATCCTAACAGTTGCACTTGGTGCATTGACACTTCAATCATGTAAAGATAACACAGAGCCTATCACACACGATACGAAAGAATTTTCACTTGATGCAACATCATACACAACTTGGCACTACATCTCACTTGCTAAAAACGAAGTAGTGGGTACTGGCGAGGAGAACGATACGGATAATGCTGCATGGTTTGCTCGTACGGACTGGGATATTGCTGTCTGTCGCTACAACGTGCGCACAAACTCTGGTGCCGCTTCTTCGACAAACGCAATGGGTGGTGTTTCTATAACTACTGGAGCTGTACTTGCTGATGTTACTTCTGTGCCTTCAACCTCTACATTCAAATCTGACGTGGCTGTAACCTCAACCGGTATGGGTGGCGTTGTCTCTACTGAGATTTACTCAGAGGCGACTGTTATTCAGTTCCAAAAAGATGCTGACGGTAACACTGTCATGCCTCCAGTTTACGAAAAATCGCCAGTGTATGTTTTCCGCTCGGCTGACGGAAGCTCATACTTCAAGATTGAATTTACTCAGTACCAAAACGAAACAGGCACATCTGGTCACGTAAAATACTTGAGCGAGCAGTTCTAAATCAAATTCAGGATAAAATATTATGCGAATAAGCAGAAAAAAAATAGTTTTCTGTACAGTAGCAGTGATGGTTTTGGCCGTCACTGCTTTGCTGTACAATAGCTTTGTCTCTACCACAAGAATTGGGACGTTGAACTTTGCAGACTTCTCGGTCGAGAAATTCATACGTTCGAACAACAACTCTTTCGTGGAGATAGAGAGCATACCTCTGGACGAGGTGGGGAGTCTTAGCGACTATGACATGGTTTTGGTCAGAGTGCACGGCAGTTCTATGAACGCTGAGCACCTTGCCGCAATCCAGGAGGCTATTGCCGCTGGCACGCCTGTCTTCTCGACCGAGAGCGATAACGCTGATATCAACTCTCTGGAAGGGCGTGAGCTTCAGTACATCACCACGTTGATGGACAATGGCTCGGTGAAAAATAACCAAAGCATGTTCAACTACATTCGTAAGAACATTGATGGCAAAAAATTCTTCAACGAGCACTATGACGAGCCAATTATAGTCCCTTCGGATTATTATTTCCACTTGGGTGACGACAATTTCTTTGCAACCTATGACGAGTATCAAAAATACTATCAAGAGGCTGGCAAGTACAAAGAGGGTGCACCACGTGTGGTGATGCTCTCGGGCAATATCAATCTTCAGAATTCTAACGAAGAGCACATCGCTGCTCTTATCAATTCGCTCGAAGCAAAGGGGTTGAATGTATATCCGATCAATTCCTTTGGGATGAAGAAATTGGAGTTGATAAAGGCAGTGCAGCCGGATTTGATAATCAATAATCCTCACGGACGTTTGGTGATGGGTGGCGCACAGGCTGGTGAGGCGCTGTTAAAATCGCTCAATGTGCCTATCATCGCTCCTGTGACGGTGAGCGAATTGCACGATAAGTGGCTCAAGAGCAAGCAGGGTATGGAGCAGGGTGGATTGACCTCGATGAGTGTGGTGCTGCCCGAGCTGGACGGAGCTATTGCTCCTTTTGCCGTGGCGGCTCAGTTCGAGCGCAATGGCTACAATATCTTTGATGCTATTCCTGGCCATACCGAAAAGTTCTGCTCATTGGTGAAGAACTTCACAGAGCTTCAGACCAAAGAGAATAAGGATAAGAGAGTTGCGATTTACTACTACAAGGGCACTGGCAAGGGCTCTGTGGGTGCTGCCGATTTGGAGGGCATACAGTCGCTATACAACACGCTGAAGCACCTCCAAGCTAGCGGCTACAATCTTGAGGGTCTTCCCTCATCGGCCAAAGAGCTCGAAGCAATGGTACAGACTCAAGGTTCGGTGCTTGGGGCTTATGCTCTGGGAGCGTATGACGAGTTCATCAAGAACGGTAACCCAGAGTTGGTGTCCGTGGATAACTTTATGGAGTGGGCTAATGGCTCTCTGCCAGCAGACCTTATCGAGAATATGCGTGCGCAATATGGCGATGCCCCGGGCAGCTACATGGCGCACGAAGAGGATGGAAAGAAGTACATAGCAGTTGCTCGCCTCCAGTTTGGCAATGTTGCTATTCTGCCACAACCGATGGCTGCTGCTGGCGAGGATGTCGAAGCAATAACTCACGGTGTGGAGGGTGCTCCTGCATACCCTTACGTGGCTTCGTACTTGTGGACTCGCCATGGATTCGGAGCAGATGCGATGATTCACTTCGGTACGCACGGCTCATTGGAGTTCATTCCCGGCAAGCAGTTGGCGCTTTCGGACTACGACTGGACGGATGCATTGGTGGGCGATATGCCACACTTCTACATATACACAATCAACAACATCGGCGAGGGTATCATTGCAAAGCGTAGGAGCTACGCCACGCTCATTGACCACCTCACAGCCCCTTTTATGCAGGGAGATTTGTATGGCGATTTAGAGAAACTCGTGGGTAGAGTTCACAGTTTCGAGCACCTCGAAGAAGGGGAGGTTAAGAACGAATACCGCAAGACCATCACCGAACTTGCCAAGTCCCTGAACCTACACAATGCACTTGGCCTCGACTCAACCAAAGTTTTCGATGATGTGGCAATAGAAAAAGTCCATATCTATTTGGAGGAAATCGGCGGAGCAAAAGTTACAGACGGGCTCTACACCCTCGGCGAGGCATACACGGCAGAGAATGCCGATAACACAATTCGCATGATGATGATTGATGCAGTGCGTTATTCGCTTGCCTCAATCGATGTTGCCAAAGGTAGTGTCCCTGCAGATAAACTCGATAACCTCTCGTTTGTGTCGCACAACTACAACAATAGAGCTAATGCCATCATCGACCGAGCACTAAGAGGCGAAGACCCGCAGAGAATTTTTACTTCGGTTGTAATGCCCGTGGATGTCGCTAAATACAACAAAGTAGTGGAAGCTCAGGCGGCTGAGGCACAGAGCCGAGCCAAGATGATGCAGCAGATGATGAGCTCCATGGAGGAGCAATCCAAAGTCACTAAGTTCTTTAACGAGAAGTGGGAGCTTATCGGTGATGATGGTACGGTGACTGCGAAGAAGAGCGGACACCCATCGTGGATACCAAAAGGTGATGGTGGAGAGATGCCCGAGAGTGTGAAAAAGGAGATGGAAGCACGTAAGGCAAAAGGCGAAGATAGCCCTCACGGCAAGAGCGCAGATGGCGAGAAGAAAGAGGAGGCTAAAAAACCCTCTATGATGGAGAGCATGGCTCAGGCTAAACCTCAGGGGGCGGAAGAGTCGAGCAACCCCGATAGCGAACTCACAGATGCTGTAGGCACGCTCAAGAAGACCATCGAGATGATAAAAACTAAGCGTGAAGAGCTTGTTTCGAGTACCACGCTGGAACAAAAAGCACTGATCAATGCTCTGAACGGTGGATATATCCACCCCAGCTCGGCAGGCGACCCGATTGCAAACCCACATGCTATTGCAACGGGGCGTAATTTCTACTCTATCAACCCCGAGACGACTCCAACTGCCGAGGCATGGAAAGTCGGCAAGCGTTTGGCTGAGAATCTCTTAGAGCAAGAGATGGAGGTAAATGGCAAATATCCCGAAAAGGTGAGCTTTACGCTATGGTCTACGGACTTTATCTCGAGCGAGGGAGCATCGATAGCACAAATACTGTGGATGTTGGGCATCGAGCCTCTGCGTGATGGTTTCGGCTATATTCGTTCGCTACGAGTGGTTCCCGCCGAAGAGCTTGGCCGCCCACGTATCGATGTTGTGGTACAAACCTCGGGGCAACTCCGAGATATTGCAGCCTCACGCCTGGAACTAATCAACAGAGCTGTGGCTATGGCCGCAGAGGCCGAAGATGGCGATAATGCAAACTACGTGAGCAAGGGTTTCAGAGATGCTGAGGCTCGCCTGCTCGAAAAAGGATTCTCGCCAGCCGATGCACGCAAATACTCCCGTGAACGCATCTTTGGCGGTGCTGGAGGCAACTACGGCACAGGAATCATGGGTATGGTTGAGGATAGCGAGAACTGGGATTCTCAGGAGCAAATAGCTCAACAGTACATCAAGAATATGGGTGCGCTATATTCTTCAAACGGCGCCGAGGAGTGGGGCGAAATGCGTGAGGGAGTATTCGAGGCGGCGTTGCTTAACACCTCGGTGGTAGTCCAACCTCGTTCGAGCAACACATGGGGACCATTGAGCCTCGACCACGTGTATGAATTCATGGGTGGACTTTCGGCCGCCGTGCAAGAGGTGACGGGTAATGACCCCACGGCATATTTCAACGACTTTAGAAATACCAGCCGTGCAAAGGTGCAGGGACTCAAAGAAGCCATTGGTGTGGAGACCAACTCTACTATCTTCAATCCTAAGTATATCACCGAGAAGATGAAGGGTGAGGCAAGCTCCTATGCTGGATTTGCAGAGACTGTGCGCAATACTTTTGGGTGGAATGCTCTTAAGCCATCGGCTATTGACCAACACATCTGGAATGAGTATCACGAAGTTTATGTGCGTGACAAGCATGATTTGGGTGTGGTGGAGAAATTCTCGGACAAAAATCCTTATGCAATGCAGGAGCTTACGGCTGTGATGATGGAGTCGGCTCGCAAGGGAATGTGGAATGCCACAGCTGAGCAACTTGCCGAACTTGCCGAGCTTCACACCCAGATGGTGGTAGAGCATGAGGCGGGTTGTAGCGGTTTTGTGTGCGACAATGCCATGTTACGTGAGTTTATTGCTCAAAATGCACCGCAGAACGCCGATGATTACCAAGAAGCCATCACTGACGCTCGCGAAGTCAGACTCGAAGAGCAGCAAAGCGAACAAAGCGTCGTGCTCAAAAAAGAAGAGAGCGAGGAGCAACAACGAAGTAGCTCTGCAGCCGAACAAGAAGACCAGAGCAATTACACCACCATTTATATAGTTGTTGGTTTGTTGGTGGTGCTCACGGGGTGGATAATTTTCAGAAGAAGAGAACGCAAATAGTGGAAACGATTATTCAACTCATATTTGTGGTTGCGCTACTGAACTACTGCCTCAAAGCGGCCTTAAGCTCAAGATTATGGGTAATCTTGGGCTATGGGCTTGCTCTGGCGGTGATTTCATTTGCGCTGTACCCCATTGTGATTAACCAACCACTGACCATCATCTCCGAGCTGCTGCAAAGCAAATCCGTGGTGGAAAACGTGGCGCTAATCACCACAGCAGAATCCATCATCGGAATCTTTATTTCGATATACCTGCTGGGTAACTACTTTCGCCCCAAAGAGAAGCGAACTAAGCTTGCGAAGTTTCTTAAATTGATGCCAGGAGTTGTTGCTCTTGTTGGGGTATGCTATTTCGAGCTGCTTTTTTTCAAATGGCGAGTGGGTGGTGAGTTTCTCATCACTGCGCTGCTGTATTCGGGCATACTCCTTGTGGGAGTGGTGGGAGTGGCACTCGTACTCCGCTACTTGGTAGCGGGCGAGAGCCTCAAGCTCGAAGTTAAACTGCTGTTCAATCTCGCCGTGCTATTCTTGGGGCTACTCGTTAGCTCGTCGGTGGCCGACTACAATACCTCCAACGCACAAACCACTCTTGAGTGGGATGCACTGCTGGCTATCACACTGGGTAGCCTGCTGCTCATCGCCCTGGGGGTGTGGTTCTACAAAATTAATTTATCGCAAAAAATATCAAAACTTATAAAATGGAACAAATAACAAACATTCTCTACTGGCTCTCAACAGGGCTGATGATACCCGTAACTCTCGTGCTGATTTTCTTCTTCTTGCGCTCGGTGCTGATGATTGGCGGCTTCTATGGCGCATACATCTCGCGCACGAAAATAAACGTGAAACTCAACAAGCAAATTAACAAGAATAATTGTGCAGAACTTATGGCATCGCTGGATAGCTATGACTCTGCAAAATCGCCTCTGGTGGCATCGCTGCTGAAGATTAGAGACATTAATTCCGACTCGGCAATGATCGACAAGATTGTGGGTGACTATGAGATAATAGCAGATAAGGAACTCGGGCGCTCCAAGCTGCTCGTGAAGCTCGGCCCAATGCTCGGACTAATGGGAACGCTCATACCTATGGGTCCCGCGCTCGTAGGGCTGGCAACAGGCGATATTAGCTCCATGGCAAGCAACATGCAAGTGGCATTTGCAACCACGGTAATTGGTATTATCATTGGTGCGATTGGTTTTGTCACACTACAGGTCAAACAACGCTGGGTGGCGGACGATATGAACATACTGGACTACGTCAGCGAAAAAGTAAAGAAATAGAGCACCATGGCACGTAAAAGACGACTAATTAAGGATGGCGAGGATCACGACCCGCTATCAGTGTTGACCAACTTGTTTGATGTTGCAATGGTCTTTGCTGTGGCATTGATGGTTGCGCTGGTGACACGTTTCGATATGACCGAGATGTTCTCCCAAGAGGACTTCACCATGGTGAAGAATCCTGGCACCGAGCAGATGGAGATAATTACTAAAAAAGGCGACAAAATTGAAAAATATACCCCCTCGAATGAGCAGGAAGAATCCTCGGGTTCTCGTGGCAAGCGTGTGGGAGTTGCCTATGAGCTTGATAATGGCGAGATAATCTACGTTCCCGAGTAGTAAATACTTGGCGGAGTATTTTTTTTGTATTAGGAGTAGGGGTTTTCAAAAAAAAATCCCTACATTTGTTTGTGCTAAATGCTGCTAATCAATCAAATAAAACCTGCGATGAAAAAAATCACACACCTCGTCTTCTTGCTGCTATTCTGTGTAGCTGCAACTGCCACCGCCCAACAAAAAGCCAAAATCGGAGGCGGAAAACACTCACTGAGTTATGCTGATTTTCCGCTCGCCCAAGCAATCAAAAAAGGCGATAACAAAACCGTGGAAGAACTACTCGCCAAGGATGGGCCTAATGCAAAACAAGCAGGGATACCTCCTCTGGCTGTTGCTCTTCAGGCAAACAATGTAGAGGCCGCCGAGATGATTATCACTCACCCCGATTTTAAGAACATAAATGAATTCTACACCGTGACCATTGGCGGCAGTACTCCACAGACTGAAACTTATACCGCAATTGTCGATGCTATCGAGACTTTTAACCCCGAGCTCATCAAGCTCGTCTTGGACAAGGGCGCAGATGTTGACTACCTCTACGAAACAATAGAGGAGGGTAGCCCCAGAATGCTGGTTCGCCAGCAAACACCTCTAACCAACGCTATGGTTACGCTTGGAAGCTATGACGCAAGAAAGAGAAAAAATACTCAACCCTACGACATTGAGGCACAATACGAGCAGATACAGCGCATTGCCGATGGAACTAAAAACATTGATAGAATCATCACCCAACACAACTCGACAAGTGGAGTGGGGCCTGGCAATAAGCCTTATGCCGGTGGTACTGTTGCATCGCAGGCGCTCAGCCTCTTTATGCTGCTCACACAATACAATAACTTTGCTGAAGATAACCCCAATAACGAGTACATCAACAAAGTGCTCTTTTCGATTGCAGATAGAGTAGACCTTGCTTATCGCTACTCGACCTTTTCGCCCGAGCTGATCAAACAGATGCGCCAGGCTGGCGTAAGCGAAGCAAACATCAAAGCTGCCGAGGCGGCTGCCAAATATGCCTACGTCTGCAATACGTGGATATATACTAATGCTCCGTTGCTCGACCACGTGCTGACCAGGGGTGGCACTGCAAGCCTTTCGGTGAATAACGATGGCGGTAAATTCTTCTTTGTGAATACTCAAAATACCGAAAGCCTCGACGTGCTGCTCAAACACGGAATGGATATTAATGCTCCCGCCTACAACGGCTTTAGGTTGGTGTATGGAGCGCCGAAGATTAGTTTGGAATTCTTTGAGGCGGTGCTCGAAAGAGGCGCTGACCCAACTCTGACTCTCCCCGATGGGGTAACAAATGCTGCGAGCTTTATCCAAATGCTCCCCGCGCGTGATAAAAGAAAGGCGGAGGCATTAATTAAAAAGTACTCGCAAAACTAAACCCCTCTCTCCTTTTCCACGGAAGGGTTCTTAACACATCATTCACCTATAATAGCCGCACGACAGGTTGAATTTTGCGTTAGGAACCCTTTTTTTTGTGTGGGAAATTTCCTATATTTGTGTATCGTTTGAATGGCCAGCTTGGCTGGTAAGTTGGGCGACAAATGGCGAATAATCAATTAAAAAAAAACTAATTTTCATAAGCAATAGCATTTTATTAGACTCAGATGGTATCTTTGACTTCAAAAAACATTCTTAAAGGGGCTTTGCTACTTAGCTCCACAGTGGCGTACGGACAGACTTCTGGTGCAGGTTCAACAAAACCCGACGTGCTCTTTATTATCACCGACGACCAGACCTTTGATGCAATCGCCGCACTGGGCAATAGCGATATTGTGACTCCGAATCTTGACCGTCTGGTGCGCATGGGTACTACCTTCACCAATACCTACATCATGGGTGGGTGGAATGATGCTCCCAGTATTGCGAGCCGCTCGCAACTAATCACGGGGCGCTACCTCTGGAATTCTAAGAAAGACCAAGACAACGGTTATAAGCGGAATATTGAGAACCAAACCATGTGGCCTCAGATGATGAAGAGTGCTGGGTATAGAACATTTCTTACGGGGAAGTGGCACTTGACCACGCCTGCCTCGGAGCTTTTTGACGAGGTGAAAAGCGTCAGGGCAGGGATGCCGAATCAAACCCCCGAGGGTTACGACCGACCCAAAGAAGGGGAGGTGGATGTGTGGTCGCCGTGGGATGCAAAACATGGTGGATTTTGGAGCGATGAGAACGGCAAGCATTGGAGCGAGAATCAAGCCGATATTGCCATTCAGTATCTCAAGGATAACCAGCAGAGCCAAGAACCTCTGTTTGTCTATGTAGGTTTTAATGCTCCGCATGACCCCCGCCAAGCACCAAAAGAGTTTGTGGATATGTATGACCCCGATGCCATCGCCCTCCCCCAGAGTTACATGACCGAGCATCCGCTCATGAGGGAGATGGGTATGTACTACGCCAATGGCGATTTGGTACGTGATGAGGCGCTGGCTCCATTCCCACGCACAGAGTATTCGGTGAGGCGCAATATCCAGGAGTACTACGCCATTATTACGCACATGGATGTGCAAATTGGTCGCCTGCTCGACGAATTGCAGAAGAGCCCTCGCTACGCGAACACGCTCATTGTCTTTGCCGCCGACAATGGGTTGGGAGTGGGCAAACACGGACTCATCGGCAAGCAAAACATGTATGACCACAGCCTCAAAGTGCCGCTCGTCTTTGCGGGGCCCAATATCCCCAAGGGAGAGAGTCGCGAGCAGCTGGTCTATCTGCAAGACCTCGTGCCTACCATCTACGAATTGCTCGATGTTCAAGCGCCTGAATCAGCACAGTTTAAATCTCTGCTCCCCTCCATCAAAAGCCCCAGCGTTGAGCACCGCTCGACTATTTACTCCGCCTATATCGATTACCAACGAATGGTTCGCCAAGGTGACTTCAAGCTGTTCTTTATCCCCAATGCCAAGCAGGTATACCTCTTTAACCTTAAAGACGATCCCAATGAGCTGAATAACCTCTATGGCGACCCTGCTTATGACGCAATGGTAGAGAGAATGGCGCAAGATTACTTGAAGGTGGCAGAGCAGAGTGGCGATACCTATGACCTGAGGGCGATTTACCCAGAAATTTTTAAGAATTAACATTAATAACCTCTTTTTGATAACTCAAGATACGGATGAAATATGATTTTACGAGCACAGCTGATAGAACAACCTGCTGTGCAATAAAGACTAACGCCCAGATGATTAAGGAATATCTCGGGCTTAATTACTACGAGGATACAATTCCGATGTGGGTGGCGGATATGGATTTTGTGGTTGCGCCTGAGATTGTTGAGGCTATCACGAGCCGCGCATCCACTGCCGTGCTTGGCTATGGGGCAATGAGCGATGAATACTACACTACGCTTTGCCACTGGTTCAAGAAGCGTCTGGGTATGGATTTTTCGCCCCAGGAGGTGGTTCCCAATAGTGGTACAGTTTCAGCGATTCAGGACACTGTGCGAGCGTTCACGGCTAAGGGCGATGGCGTGATAGTCCAACCGCCGGTCTATTACCCCTTTATCACCATTCCCGAGGCTTGTGGCCGCAAGGTGGTGGCAAATAATCTGCTCTTGGGCGAGGATAATCGCTATTCGATTGATTTCGAGGATTTCGAACGCAAGTGCGCCGACCCCGCCAACAAACTCTTTATATATTGCAACCCTCACAACCCAGTAGGGCAGGTGTGGAGCGCAGAGGATACTGAGCGTTTGCTCGAAATTTGTGAGCGTCACGATGTGATTTTCTTCTCCGATGAGGTTCATTGCGATATTTTGCGCGCGGGGGTTAATTTCACTTCGGCTCTGAATCTCAATAAGTACCACCACGGGCTTATCGTTGCCACCGCAGCCAACAAAACTTTCAACCTGGCGGGACTGCACATCACTAACCTCATCATTCCGTCGCAAGAGGTGCGAGAGCGTTATACGAATTACAGGGGGATGACCTCCGCTAATCCATTTAGTGAAGTGGCGGCCATTGCAGCTTATGGCAAGTGCGAGGAGTGGGTGGAAGAGATGAATGCTACCCTTGATGATAATCTAAACTATATGAAGGAGTTTATTGAGGCTGAATTGCCCAAGGTGCGTTATAATTGTCCTGAGGGTACTTACCTTGCGTGGTTGGATTTTCGAGCCTACGGTATGGAGGAGGCCGAGGTGCTTGAGCTTTGTAGCGAGAAGGCTCACCTTATTCTCGAAGGCGGCTCGATGTTTGGGCCTACTGGCACTGGGTTTATCCGCCTTAATGCCGCCTGCCCAAAAAGCCTGCTTGTGGAGGCACTAAGCAGGCTTCGTAGAGTCTTTGCGGAATTGTAAAGAGTAGAGCAGTGCACTGTGCGGAGTGCTGGGGGAGAGCTTAGAGTAGTAGGAAGAGTATCGGTATTGCAATACCGATAAGCAGTTCTATGCCGCCACGTCCCCACAGACCTTTGCGCCCCCTGACCATCACGATTCCCGTAATGGTGATGATTATTAGCGATATTGCGAAAAAGTCGGCAAAATGAGTCCACCATCTCCCTGGGTTATAGTGCAGGGAGACCATTGAGGAGATGAGCGGACGGCGGCGCAATTTCTCGTAGACCGCACTCTGATCGGCGGTGTTGATGTGCAGGTTCGACCCACCTTTCAAAAAGACCTTCACTTCGCCAGCGCCTGGCGAGTAGTGGTGCGTATAGTTATCCTCCTCTTCAATCGAGGTGAGTAGCTGTGCGAGATCTTCTTTGGTTGATTTTTCGTGGATGTTTTGCTCCAACTCGAGTTCAATCCTCTCGATAGTGTGGTGAGGGTTGATAGAGTCGCGATGGTTCATATATATGCCCGAGAGAGCATATATAATCACCATGCCGGAGAGGAAATACGAAAGGTCTCTGTGGATTATTCGAGACCATTTACGAACTTTCTTCATTATTCTTTGTTACTGTATTTCGTACGACTGAGCCTCAACGAAGTAGAACGAGAGGTATTCTTTGCCAGATTCGGCTTTGCGTTCAGCGATTTTTTTGCGGAAGTCAGCGATGCGGCTATCAGTTGTGTTGCCAGTTTCGCCACGAGCTTGTTTTTCAGAGGCACAGCCTTCTTCGCCATGTCCGTGTTCTTCGGCAGCGTGCTCAGCGAGTTGCGCTTCCCACTCTTGTAGGTATGCTTCATCGATGCGTTGCTCTACCAGTTTGCCTTTTACTTCCACCATGTTGTTAATGCATTTTGTGTCGAAAGCTCCGAGCTCGCCAGCCTCTACGCGGATTACCTTAGTGTCATCGCTGCCCATCAAGAACATTTTGCGAGCGCCATGGCGGCAAGTGTGAGTACACACGCCTTTGATAGAGACGATCTTATCCGTGTTTGCTTCCGCACCTGCGAGCAGAGCGTCGATTGTAAGCACTTCGTCGGTTGCTTTTGTGGTGGTTTCACTTTTTGCTGATTCGGTGCCAGTGGTAGGTGCGCCACCGCACGATGCAAGAGCTACAACAGCTGTAGCTGCCAAGAGTAGATTTTTAATTCTCATTAGTTTTATTGTTTTATTAAGGTTTCTGTTACACGCCACACAAAAGTATAGCAATAGCGCGACAAAATTACAAATTTATCGCGCTATTGCAAATACCCAAAAGTGGGGAGTGTGCGACCGATTTATGTCGCTGTCTCTGAGTCGACTCCGTGTGGTTTGCGAGGTAGGCCAGAGTGGTAGTTCTCTTAGAGCAATTTCTCGAGATGAGCCTCCAAAGTTGCAGCATTAAACTCAGTGTCTACGATTTTGCCATCGGCATCGACAAGTATCACCTTCCCGCCGCCATTGCCTGCGCCGTACTGCGCCCATAGTGATATTCTGTCGTTCAGCTCCACAAGGTTCAACCACGGGAATTTATGCCTCTCGATAGCCGCCACCATAGCGTCGGTATTATCGTTCTCGCGAGCCACGCCCACGATCGTGAAGCCCTTGTCTTTGTACTTTTCCCACACAGGGATGAAGGATGTTGAGGTGTAAATGCATGGCCCGCACCACGATGCCCATAGGTCAATCACTGCCACTTTACCCTTAATCTCATCCGAGAGGGTCACCATCTTGCCGTCCAAGTCGGGGGCGGTGAAATCAACGTAGGGCTGTCCCGCTTTGATGTTTAGCGCGGCGATGTTGACAAGGATTTTTGTTGTGGTAGGGTTCTGGGCGAATTTTTCGCGATAGCCCTCATTGAACATTGCAACCAGTTCGTCTAAAGGTTTTTCCTCTTGAAGATAAAATCGCATCAGAGAGTGTAGTCGTGCCAGTCCAGCCTCGTCAGCATTGGTGCGCAGCTCTTCCAATAGCCACTCATCTCTGAGTTTGTTGATGGAGTCAAATTTTGCGTTCATGGCCATTACCTTGGCGGAGAGGAATTTGCCGTTTCTGTCCAGTTCCTCGCGCTCATCGTAGAGCACATCTTTTTCTTCACGGCTCTGGGCCGCATTCATCTTTAAGTACCAGGCGTAACCCTCCTCGGAGAAGTATGCTTTTCTATCATCCACTAATTTTTTGTACTCAGCGTAGAGCGTTTCGGTTTCGTATATTTTGGTTGGTTCTTCCTTGAGGTAGGCGAACTTGCGGTTGAGCTCCCCGCCTTCAACCGTGTTTTTATAGCTGCTATCGCTTGGGTGCAGCACAAAGTTAACCACTCCATCTTCGAGCATAAATTCTTGGGGTCTCCACGAGCCATTTTGGTATTCGTCCACGAATGTGATTTCGTACCCCACGCTGTGTTCAAATTCGATGGTGTCGGTAAAGGTGCCCTCGGGTGTGATTTGTACGGTGGTGTAGTCGTTGCCGACTCTAAAGTCGGTATTATCGGGGGCGATGTAAACCATTTTCGAGTCGGGGCGGTCGATGACCTTACCGTTGATGATACATACTTTTGGTTTAGGTTCGCCGCAGCTTGATAGCAATCCTGCACAGAGTGCGAAAAGTAGAATTTTTTTCATGATTTTTTTGTTAATAAGTAGGTTTTTTATGTTGTCTATACTTATAAGACGTACAAAACTCAAATTGGTTACAAGAGAACCTGTTTATTTTTGCGATTTTTTTCGTGCACGCTCAAAAAGATAGATTATAATAGTTAGCGTCCTCGTCCGTCTCGTCTCATCTGGCTCACCCCTCCCCCCCCCTGCACGACTTAAGTGTGCCCTTCCCGGCGAGGCGGATAGAGCCTCTCTCAAATGCCGCCGGCGGTGGAGTGCTATGGACACGCACCAACGGGGCGTGAATATAGCGGTCTGCCGCGCGGGCGGTGCCTGCGGGCACACCGACTGGAGTTTCGATACATTGCTATT
>CAYJIF010000010.1:0-36628 GCA_964370175.1 uncultured Rikenellaceae bacterium | reverse complement strand
GGGAATTTCGTAAATTTAAAATCCCGCCCCGCCGGCGAGGCGGATAGAGCAACCTAATACACTAAATCCAACAGTCAAATTAAATGCGAAGCATTTGCGGGATGCCGCCGCACCCCGCGGCAGACCGCTGTTTCCTGCGCCCTTTCGGACGCATTCTTCAGCGCTCCCCCGCCGGCGGCACCCGAAAAACTCAGAGATTGCACGCGGAAATTTGCAACAACTGTTATTGGTTCAACACATTGTGCGCAGCACGCGGAATGCCGCCGCCGGCATCCCGCGTGCTTCGCACAATGTGTTGAACAGGAAATTACATATACGCTGGATTGTGCTTAAAAAACACTTTTCATATCCCTCTGTCGGATGCCGCGTGGGGCGGCGGCATCCCGCATAGATTGAATTTTTGAGTGGGTATTGTATGATACCATTTTATGGTTGGTTTTCTTTGTGTTACTTTTTGCCCACAAAAAAACAAAGATAGGGGGCGATTCAGCAGAACCACCCCCTACCTTTAGAGCAAAATATATTTTCGAGCCCTTTCGAGAGCTCATTGTCTGTTATTTTCCCATTGTAGTTTTGAGCACACGACCATCGTCGAAGGTCACGCTAATCTCAAATGCAAGATTTTCTTCAGAGCTTGGAGCCTCGCTAAAGCTCATTGTTGCGAAGAGTTGTCGGCCACCCTCGTAGCCATTTTTAACGTCTTGTACATCAGGAGCTGACATTGTAGGCATCGAGATTTCAAAATTTTCGCTAAGCGGGCGTCCAAGGTAGATAAACTCTCTTTCGCTCGCACCGTACTGTGTGTTCACTCTTCTCTCTGCTTTATATGGTGAGTGATTCTCGTTACTTGGTAGCTCATAGTTGTTATCTACGTAAGGCTGCAAAGTTCCATAGCTAATTTTTGCAATATCCGTCAAGGAGCTTCCCTTTGGATATTTTTCATTGTAGTCGTTGAGCGCAGTTACTTCGATTTTAGTTATGACATTAGCAATAGTTGTGTATTGCGCCATAAAGTATGGGTTTGCAGCATGGTAGATAGTGTCTCCGAAACTAACATCTCCAAATTTCTGAGCGATTTTCTCGAATTCCTCCACTTCTTTTGCATCCTCGCTATATTTCGAGAAGCTTGTTGAGTTGTTGAACAGATAGATGTTAATGAGTGCATTTTGCAGTCCCGCTTCTTTGAATAGTGAGCCTGCATTTTCGTTAAAGATACCATCAATACCCACAGCTGCATTTTCTCCCACTGGTTTAATTTCGAGTTCCGATGGGACGACGAATTTGTCCATGAGGTGGTTAGAGACGGGCTGCATTCCCTCTCCGCCTATTTCAATGTCATCTGTAGCGTCTTCAGTTTTTTTCGTTTCTGAACTTTCATCAGTGACATTAAGAGGAGTTTTCTCGCACGAGGTTACAAAGAGCACCCCGGCCATCGCACATACGAGTGCGCAAAGTAGTAATTTTCTTTTCATCTTGTTTTAGTGTTTTCGGGTTAGTAAGAATTGTATATTAAAATCTATGCGAGCAGCAGTGGGGTAATCACCTCTTCTGCACAGGGCTTATTTCACTAAAATGTTGTATTTTGCAAAGGTAATCACACTCCCCCATAAAATGCAAATATTTTGAGGAAAAAATGACAAAAAACTTAAAAAAGAGCTAAATTGTGGAAATAGAACTCAAAAAACGCTATATTTGTGGAGTTGTAGAGAGGTCGAATTTAATGAAAGATATTGAGTGGCACTGATTTATAAAAAATTTCTGGAACAATGCAAAGTGGGGTACACCCCCGACGAACTGCGCCTCATTGTCAAAGCCCTCAGACAAGGAGCAAGGCTGAGTGCAAAGGCGGTGCGCTATGACGGCTCGCCTATGTTCTTGCACCCTCTCAATGCCGCAGCAATAGTAGCCGAGGAGATGAACCTCTCGGCAAGTAGCGTGGTGGCAACACTGCTGCACGAAGCGGCAAGGCAAGGGCAAATATCAGCCACCGAGATAGAACAATCATACGGAACAGTCGTGCTGAAGATACTCAAGGGGATGAACTCCATCTCGGGTGTCGATGCCAAAGTCTCAACCCTCCAGGCAGACAACTTCCGCGAGCTGATTATATCCTACTCCACCGACCCCCGCGTACTGCTAATCAAAATAGCCGACCGACTCGAAGTGATGCGCTCGCTTGGGGCATTTCCCGAGCTCAAGCGCAACAAAAAATCGTGGGAAACAATACACATCTATGCCCCGCTGGCACACAAACTCGGACTCTACAATATCAAAACCGAGCTTGATGACCTCTCGCTCAAGTACCTCGAAGCGACGGAGTATAACGAAATTGTCCAGAAGCTTCAAGACACTCAAAAAGAGAGGGAGGAGTATATCAAGAAGTTTGTGGCCCCCATCGAGGAGAAGTTAAAGGAGGTGGGCGTGACATATAAACTCAAGAGCCGCACAAAATCCATCTACTCGATATGGAAGAAGATGAGAAAGCAGAAAGTGCCTTTTGAGGGGGTTTTCGACCTTTTTGCTATACGCATTATTATCGACTGTCCTGTGGAGTTGGAGAAGATGCAGTGTTGGACAGCATTTTCGGTGGTGACGGACTTCTACACCCCATCGCCAAGCCGCATGAGGGACTGGATATCCATCCCCAAGAGCAATGGCTATGAGTCGTTGCACGCCACGGTGCTCGACAACTCCTCGGCAAAGGAGAGCCGATGGGTGGAGGTTCAGATACGCACGCACAGAATGGACGAAGTTGCCGAGCGTGGAGTTGCGGCTCACTGGCGCTACAAAGAGCAGAGTGCAGGGAGTCTGGGCTCGGAGCAGTGGCTCGAAAGGCTGCGTTCCATCGTAGATAACAGCGCTGGGGATATACCCACGGGCGAGGATTTTGATTTTGCGGTGGGTTCTTCCGAGGTCTTTGTCTTTACCCCCACGGGCGATTTGCGCAAGCTCCCCGAAGGGGCGACAGTACTGGATTTTGCCTTTGATATTCACTCCAATCTTGGAGCCACCTGCATGGGAGCTACGGTGAATGGCAAGGCGGTTTCGCTCAAGGAGAAGCTCCGCAGCGGCGACATCGTTGCCATAAAGAGTTCTAAATCTCCGCGCGCTAAGGTTGCTTGGCTGGACTACGTGGTCACCAACAAGGCGAAGAGCAAAATCCGCCAGATACTCCGCGAGGAGCTCGCCAGCAGCGCAAACCTCGGCAAGGAGGAGTTGGAACGTAAGATTAAGAACTGGAGGCTTTCGCTCACGCTCGAAGAGGCGGTGACGCTGTTGTGCAAAAAACATAAGGTGAAGACAGGGCTCGAAATCTACGACATGATTGCCGAGAACCGCATCCCGCTGAGCGACATCAAGGAGTTGTTGCAGCAGTACCTCGCCGAGGGAGTGCCCATCCAAGAGCCCAAGCCCCGCAAGACACCCCCTGCGGCCAGCCCCTCAGGCGCGAAAAAAAACAACGATGCGCTAATCATCGACAAAGGTGTTAGCGGCATTGACTACCGCATGGCGCAGTGTTGTAGCCCGATAATGGGGGACGATATTTTTGGTTTCATCACCATCCATTCAGGCATCACCATCCACCGCAGTGATTGCCCTAACGCTCGCCGCCTCAAGGAGCAATACCCTTATCGCTTTGTGGATGTGCAGTGGCGTGAGGAAGAGGGTGCTGGTAGCTCTTTTTTGGTTACATTTATGGTCGAGGGGCGAGATTCACAAGGCGTCTCAGCCGATATTTCTGACATACTCACTCGAAAGCTATCGCTCAACGTGCGGGCAATAAATATGACGAGTTTTGGTGGGTCGTTCAGGGGCGAAATCGCCGTAGAGGTTAAGAATAAACAGGGGGTGGAGATGATAATCCACAATCTGCGCAAGATTAAGGCAATAGAGAGAGTAAGTAGAATAAAGTAATGATATTGAACATCGACAAGCCCTATGGGTGGACCTCCACTGACGTGGTGCGCAAACTGCGTAACGTGATGCTCCGAGCGGGCTATCCCAAGCGCGTTAAGGTGGGTCACGCAGGCACCCTCGACCCTCTGGCAACAGGAGTGTTGGTGCTTTGCACCCAGAAAGACACTAAGAAAGTCACCGAACTGCAGGCGCAAAGCAAAGAATACATCTTCACGCTGGAGTTGGGCGCAACCACGGTCTCTTTTGACCTCGAACACCCCATCAGCGAACGATTCCCAACCGAACATATCACCGCAGAGATGATAGAGAGCGTAGTGGCATCGCTCAAGGGCGTGCAGATGCAAGTGCCACCGCTATATTCCGCCAAGCGCATTGCCGGCAAGCGTGCTTATGAGCTTGCTCGCAAGGGCGTGGGCGAGGCAGAGAGCGGCATTAAGGCTGCCGAGGTGGAGATTTACGATATTGAGGTACTCAGCATCGAAATGCCGTTTGTGACTATCCGCACGGAGTGTTCCAAAGGTACTTATGTGCGCAGTTTGGCAAGGGATATTGGGTTGGAGTTGGAGAGCGGCGCCTACCTCACGGAGTTGCGCAGGAGTCGCAGTGGGGAGTTTCTTGCCTCCGAGGCGTTGAGTGTTGAGGCTGCCTCAGAGGTGTTGAGTGTACCCCCAGTACTCGCGGCTGAGTAACGTTTGCGGCAATAACGCAAAAAAGCGGGGGGGGGAGGGGTCTAAATTTCTCGGCGCAGTCGTGCAACGGGAATGTTGAGCATTTCGCGATATTTTGCCACCGTGCGGCGTGCAATTTTAAAGCCTTTGTCGTGGAGCATAACCATCAGAGCCTCGTCGGTGAGCGGGTCGCGCTTGCTCTCAGAGTCGATGCGTTCGGCAATGAGTCGCTTGATTTCTCTGGTCGACACCTCTCCGCCATCTTCGGTAGCAAGCCCTTCGGAGAAGAAGAATTTTAGCAGAAATACACCGAAGTGGGTTTCAATGTATTTGGAGCTGACCACTCGTGAGATGGTGGATATATCGAAGCCTGTGAGTTCGGCAATATCGCGTAGGATCATAGGTTTGAGCATCGATTGATCGCCCTCTTTGAAATATTCGCGCTGAAATTCCACGATAGTATTCACGGTGGTGAGCAGTGTTTTTTGTCGCTGTTTGATGGCTGCGATGAACCACTTTGCGGACTCGATCTTCCCGCGCACAAACTCTATGGCTTCTTTATCTTCGGTGCTTTTTTGTGGCATAGCCAGCGCTCTTTCAGCCATTTTGAGATAATCTTTGTTGACTTTGAGGTCGGGTAGGGGTCTTCCTGCTATTTCGAGTTCAAATTCGTCATCTTCCTCACGGTAGTTGAGTTTGAAGTCGGGGATGATAGTTGGCGAGATATCGCTTGCACTGTCATCGGCATATCCGTTGGCGGGTTTGGGGTTCAGCGATGTGATAACAGCCGTTGCTGCTCGTAGTTCATCTTCGTTGGCTCCGGTTTTTGCCATAATGACGTTGTAGTGGCGTTTGGAGAATTCCTCGAAGTAGGAGTTCAGCAGGCGTAGCGCAAGTCGTGAGGCGGGGGTAGATTCTTTGAGAGCTTTGAGTTGCAGCACGAGGCACTCTTGCAGCGAACGCGCGCAGATGCCTGCGGGTTCGAGCTGTTGTATGAACTCAATGATTTTCTCGACCTCGGGAGCCTCGACATCGAGTGCGAGTTTAAAGGCGATATCATCGGCAATGGCCTCAGCGCTGCGGTGCAAGTAACCATCATCGTCGAGCGAGCCCACCACAAAGCGAGCAATGTTCATTTCCCGGGAGTTGAGGGCAAAGAAGATGAGTTGTTCGAGTAGGAAATCTCCGAGGCTTTTTGTTCCCGATATTTGTCGAGGTCTGTGCTCGTCGTCTGAGGAGTAGTTGTTGCTGCGAAGTTTGTAGTGTGAGGTGTTTTGTTCGGCCTTTATGTAGTCTTCCAGCGTGGTGTCGCTTTGAGTGGCGTCATCTTCGTTCTTTTTTTCATCTTCTTCGAGCACGAGGTTGTCTTCGATTTCACGCGCAATGCGTGCTTCGAGCGCGAGGGTGGGCAGTTCCAGTAGTTTAATGCCCTGTATTTGTTGTGGCGACAGCTTTTGGAGCTGCGCCTGCGTTATCGATTGTGAAAGTGCCATAGTGTGGGTATAATCTAAGCGTGTTTGGGCTTGGAGGGGGTCTCTTTCAGACGCCTCCACCACTCAATTATGATGCCAAAGATAATAAAAATTTCTTTATTGTCTACTCCAGAAAAATTTACTACCTTTGCAATCTCTATGAGGTGCTGATTTATGAAGATATTTAAACATATTAGAACACTTATCGTTGCGTGCTTATTGGCTCCTGCCGTGGCAATGGCGCAACCAGGGCAGATAGGCCTCGAATCGGTGATTAGAGTCCCCATGGACACTATCCCTGCGCAAGAGCCAGGGCGATTCATCGTTTTGTACACCAACAATACGTGGGAGTTTTACCTGCCTGAGCTGATCAAAAGCGCTCAGATAGATATTATGAACAATGAGTGGGACACTACCAGGCTCTTCTCCTACCGCAACACGAAGTTGGAGGATCTCCCCGATGTTGTAGAGCTTTCGTTGGTTGGCGATCTTGGGGATTTTCATTCGCCAATAGTGGGGAGAGTTTTCTCGCGCTATGGCCCTCGCACTCGCTATCGCAACCATAATGGAGTGGATATTCCGCTCAAAGTTGGCGAACCCATCTACTCGACCTTTGACGGCAGGGTGCGTATTGCCGAGTACAACAGCGGCGGGTTTGGCTATTTGGTGATTGTGCGCCATAGTAACGGGTTGGAGACCTATTCGGGGCACCTCAGCCGACTCAATGTCAAGAGCGGTGATTATGTGGTGGCTGGCCAGGTCATAGGCTTTGGGGGGAACACAGGGCGTAGTAGCGGCCCCCACCTCCACTACGAAATTCGCTACAAGGACCACGCCTTCGACCCCGAGCGCTTGATAGACTTTGAGACAGGCACGCTGCGCTACACGACCTTTGCGCTGGAGAAGGGGTATTTCAACATCCGCTCTCGTGAATCCGAGGAGTTGGAGGAGCACTACGAAGACGTTGGGGTGAGCGAAATTCTGGCAATGGCTGACGATAGTGCGGCACTGCGAGTGGCAAGCGGCAGAATCGAGGAGAATAAAACCCCCGTGAAAAAGGCTGCGGTTTCGCAAGGGGCAATCTACCACACTATCAAGAGCGGGGATATGCTCTCCAAACTTTCGGTGAGGTACGGTGTTTCGGTGAATCAGATTTGCAACCTCAATAACATCACCCGCACAACAACTCTACGCATTGGCAGAAGACTCAGAATAAAATAGATAACACAAAATATAAAAAAAAGATGATAACACTTTTCACCACCGAGAATCGCCTCTATGCAGTGCAGAGCACGGGCGAAATTTCGCAGGAAAACAACAAAAAACTGGAGTGGCTCTTTGGTGGAGCAGCACCGCTTGACATCGAGAGCACAGCGGGAAAGAGTTACATTGGTCCTCGCCGCGAGATGATAACGCCTTGGAGTACCAATGCTGTGGAGATTACCCAGAACATGGGCATCGAGGGTATTGAGCGTATCGAGGAGTTCCGCGAGGACAAGGGCGAGGGCTACGACAAGATGCTATTCCGCCGCTACGAGGGCATCGATGCGGAGGTTTTCACCATTACCAAGACCCCCGACCCGATTCTCTACATCGAAGACATTGAGAGCTACAACGTTGAGCAGGGCTTGGCACTTGCCCCCGAGGAGATTGCGTATCTGAATGGTGTGGCAGAGAAGTTGGGCAGGAAGCTCACCGATAGCGAGGTCTTTGGCTTCAGCCAGGTGAATTCGGAGCACTGCCGCCACAAGATTTTCAATGGCCAGTTCATAATTGATGGTGAGGCTAAGGAGCATAGTCTCTTCAAGCTAATTCGCCAGACCACCGAGGCTCACCAAGGTACTGTGGTGTCGGCATACAAGGATAATTGCGCCTTTTTGGGTAGTGGTGTGGTGGAGCAGTTTGCCCCGGCCACTCACGATAAGCCCGATGAGTTCACGACCGAAGATTTCAAGAGTGTGATCTCAATAAAAGCGGAGACACACAACTTCCCCACCACTGTGGAGCCGTTCAACGGTGCGGCAACGGGTACGGGTGGTGAGATTCGCGACCGTATTGCGGGTGGCAAGGGTGCTTTCCCTATTTCGGGCACGGCTGTCTATATGACTGCCTACCCACGTTACAACGGCGAGCAGAGCAGTGAAAAATATACAATGGAGGAGCGTGGGTGGTTGTACCAGACCCCCGAGGACATACTCATCAAGGCGAGTAACGGAGCGAGTGATTTTGGTAATAAGTTTGGTCAGCCGCTTATTTGCGGTTCGCTCTACACCTTTGAGCACAATGAGGGAGATAAGAAGCTCGGTTTCGATAAGGTGATAATGCTTGCAGGCGGTATCGGCTATGGCAAGGAGGTGGATTGCCTCAAGGACGAGCCCGAGGCGGGACAAAAGGTTGTGCTGCTTGGTGGCGATAACTACCGTATTGGTATGGGTGGAGGCGCAGTGAGTTCTGTTGCTACGGGCGAGTACGAGGGTGCTATTGAGCTCAACGCCATTCAGCGTTCTAACCCCGAGATGCAGAAACGTGCATACAACGCCATCCGTGCGCTGGCCGAGGAGGGCGAAAACCCAATTATCTCTATCCACGACCACGGTGCTGGTGGCCACCTCAACTGCCTGAGCGAGTTGGTGGAGACAACGGGTGGAGTTATCGAGGTGGATAAACTTCCCGTAGGCGATAAAACTCTGAGCTACAAAGAGATTGTGGGCAACGAGAGCCAAGAGCGTATGGGGCTTGTGATGAAGGAAGAGAGCATTGAGAAGTTACGCAAGATTGCCCAGAGGGAGCGTTCTCCGCTATATGTGGTGGGCGAAACCACGGGCGATATGCGCTTCACATTCGAGGATACTAACAATGGCGAAAAGCCTATTGACCTACCACTCGAGGATTTCTTTGGCAAGACTCCAAAGAGCGTTTTGGAGGATAGCACCGTGGTGGAGAACTACTCGGAGCCAACTCTTAGCGCAACCAATATCGAAAAGTACATCGAGGATGTGCTACAAATCGAGGGTGTGGCGTGTAAGGACTGGCTCACCAACAAGGTTGACCGTTCGGTGACGGGGCGTATTGCCGTACAGCAGTGCGCAGGCGAGGTGCAACTTCCGCTCAATGACTGCGGGGTTTTTGCTCTTGATTTCCACGGCGAGCGTGGGGTGGTAAATTCACTGGGTCACGCAACGGCTGTGGCTGTGGCAGATGCTGCTGCGGGTTCGCGAATGGCAATTGCCGAATCGCTTACTAACTTGGTTTTTGCCCCCATTGAGGGAGGGCTTGGAGCCGTATCGCTTTCGGCAAACTGGATGTGGCCATGCCGCAACGAGGGCGAAGATGCAAGACTATACAAGGCTGTTGAGGCGGCATCGAAATTTGCCATAGAGCTGGGTATCAACATTCCAACGGGTAAGGATTCGCTCTCGATGACTCAGAAATACCCTGATGGCGAGCGTGTGCTTGCTCCAGGAACGGTGATTATCACTGCTGCTGGCGAGGTGAGCGACGTGAAGAAATGCGCTAAGGCGGCACTACGCCCCGAGGCGGTGGGTAGCTCGATTATCTATGTGGATTTCAGCGGCAATATCGAGAGTTTCGAGCTTGCGGGCTCGGCACTATACCAAACCCTCGGAGCCATTGGGACTAAAACTCCTGATGTCT
The DNA here is from genome assembly GCA_964370175.1 of uncultured Rikenellaceae bacterium. Lineage (GTDB taxonomy): Bacteria > Bacteroidota > Bacteroidia > Bacteroidales > Rikenellaceae > Mucinivorans. The sequence goes on along the minus strand of CAYJIF010000010.1, from coordinate 26,916 downwards.
ACGATGCGGCATATTTCAAGCGTGCTTTCACTGCCGTTCAAGGACTTACAGAGAGTGGCAAAGTGCTTGCTGGCCACGATGTTTCGGGCGGTGGACTTTTGGTGGCACTTCTCGAAATGTGTTTTGCGAGCAATAGCGGTGGACTCAGCATCGACCTTAATTCACTACGCAATGCTGACACGGTGAGTGTGCTATTTAGCGAGAAGCCATCGGTTGTATTGCAGGTGGCGGATGCCGAGGGAGTGCTCGCGGAGCTTGAAAAAGCAGGAGTGAGTGCTGTGAAAATCGCTGAGGTGACCTCAGAACGCACTCTGGGAGTGAAACACGGCTGTAATACTCCGTGGAACTTTGCAATAGATACGCTAAGAGACAAGTGGTTCCACACCTCGTACCTGTTGGACAGAAACCAATCTACGCCAGAGCTTGCCGAGCAGCGCTACGAGAACTATAAACAACAACCCCTGAAATTCACCTTCCCTGCTGGTTTCGAGGGAACTTATGCCTCGCTGGGCATCGACCCGCGCCGCAAAGAGAAATCGGGCGTGAAAGCCGCCATTATCCGCGAAAAGGGTAGCAACGGCGAGAGAGAGATGGCATACGCTATGCACCTTGCGGGTTTTGACGTGAGGGACGTGACTATGACCGACCTTACCAGCGGCAGGGAGACGCTCGAGGAGGTGCAATTTATTGTCTTTGTGGGCGGGTTCTCCAATTCGGACGTTCTTGGTTCGGCAAAAGGTTGGGCAGGGGCATTCCTCTACAACGAGAAGGCCTATACGGCTCTTAAAAACTTCTATGCTCGCCCCGACACAATGTCACTTGGGGTGTGTAACGGTTGTCAGTTGATGGCCGAACTGGATCTCATTCCAGCTCTTAGAGAGGGCGTGACCCCAGTGAAGATGAAGCACAACGCCAGCGGTAAGTTCGAGAGTCAATTCGTGGGTGTTAAGGTTGAGAGTTCGCCTTCGATTATGATGAAAGAGTTGGTGGGTAGCGAGCTTGGAATTTGGGTTGCTCACGGTGAGGGGCGCTTCCCGCTTGAGAGCGAGGAGGACTACTCAATCGCTGTGAAATATAGCTATGAGGCATATCCAGCCAATCCTAACGGCTCTACCTTTGCCACTGCGGGTATCACATCGCCAGATGGTCGCCACTTGGCAATAATGCCTCACTTCGAACGTGCTACGAAGCCGTGGAATTGGGCGCACTATCCAGCTGGACGTGTGGCGGACGAGCTGACACCTTGGATGGTGGCGTTCCGCTCGGCATATACATGGTGTCAAGAAAAAAAAAAAAAAATGACAATACGAACAAAGAACCCCCTAAAGAGCGTTGCTGCAATAGCGGCAGTGACGCTTGCGCTATGCTCCACTCCAACTCTTTACGCACAGGATACGACTGCGGCAGACTCAACTATGCTGAGCGAAGATATTGAGAGCGTGAGCGTGACAACCCGAGTAAAAGGGAACTATGTGAACCCAACCTCGACGATGAAGAGCGAGGTGGTGGGACGCATCGGACTCCAGAAGATGGCTTGTTGTAGCGCGATGGAGAGCTTTGAGAATAGCGCCACCGTGACGGTGAGCAACTCGGACGGCGTGTCGGGCACCAAGCAAGTACGTATGTTGGGGCTCAATGGCATGTACACCTCGCTGATGAGCGATGGACGGCTCATCTCACGTGGGCTCAGTGCGCCTTATGCTCTGGGGTTCACGCCAGGGTCGTGGCTCAGCAGCATCCACATCTCCAAAGGTATCGCAGCAGTGCCCACGGGCAATGGCGCAATCACGGGGCACATCAATATGGCTAATAAATTGCCAACCGCCCCCGAACCGCTCTTTCTCAATGCGTATATCGACCAGCACTTGCGTACGGAGCTTAACGTTACCTCGTCGCTGAAGGTTAGTGATAATGTATCGACCGCAATTTTCGGTCACTACTCAATCGAGCCTACGGCAATGGACGAGAACGGCGACGGCTTTATGGATACCCCCAAGGGGAACCTCTTTACGGTGGCCAATAACTGGGATATTTACTTGCCAAACTCGGGCACAGTGATGTACACGGGGGCGAAATACGTAAGGAGTCAGAAGCAGGGCGGTCAGATGGACTTTGTGCATGGTGCAGGAGGCTCAAACCCAACGGATATATGGGGTTTGGAGAGCAACATCGAGCAGTTCGATATTTTTTACAAGGCATCTATCCCTACGGATACGTTGGGCTCAAACGTTACACTACTTGCAGATTATAGCTACTTTACCAACAACGCCTTCTATGGGCTGAAGAACTACAATGCACGCCAGGATGCTTTCTCGGTGGATGCTAAGTACTTCTGGACACTTTCGCACTCTCACGCCTTTGTATTTGGTTCGGCACTCACTGCCGATTTGATTAAAGAGGAGATGGTTGACAAGAGTTCTCTGCACCCTGGCGCGCTGAAGCTCGACCGTGATGATGTAACTGTCGGTGCTTTTGCCGAGTACACATACTCTATTCACGACAAATTCAAGCTCATCACGGGGGTAAGAGCTGACTATGCAAATTTCTATGGCTACTACTTCACCCCACGTCTGCACATGAACTGGAGGGTGACCCCTACAACCAATTTCAGAGTCTCAGGTGGGCTGGGTTACAGACCCGCTAATATCCTTTCGGACAACCTCTCGGTGCTTGCTACTGGTCGTGAGATTGTAGTTGCCGAGGATTTGGACAGAATGGAACGAGGCACATCGTTCGGTGGTAGCATCACCCAGAGTTTCCCGCTGTTGGGCGACGAGAAAGCAATGCTAAGCTTCGATGTTTTCCACACCCGATTCTCTAATCAAGTAATCGCCGACCAAGAGTGGGATGGCTCAAGCGTCTACTTCTATAACGTGAAGAACGGTTCGTGGGCTACGGCCTACCAGATGGACTTCAACTGGTCGCCAGCCGAGCGTTTCGACGTGCTGATGACCTTCAGGTACAACGACACTAAGATTAACCTTGCCAACGCCACTCACCCCACCGAATTTAAGGAAGTGGACAAACCCCTCGTGGATAAGTTCAAAGGACTTCTCAACCTGCGCTATGCAACGAAGTTCAATAAGTGGGTTTTCGACTTCACCGCACAGGTCAATGGCCAACAGCGCCTGCCCTCTACTGTTCTTGCTCCAGGGGCCGACGACTATAGCCCAGTCTACCCAATGCTCTATGGGCAAATTACCAAAAACTTTAGGAAGTGGACGATATATCTCGGTTGCGAAAATATCTTGAACTACACGCAAGATAGCCCAATCATCAACCCACAGAGCCCATTCTCGGAGGATTTCAACGCCTCTGTGGTGTGGGGCCCGCTAATGGGTCGTAAGATATACCTCGGTATGCGCTTTAAGCTATAATTCACAGATTATCACAAACCATAAAATACCTGAAAAGATGAAAAAAGTATTATTTACCGCCCTTTCTCTGCTGCTTGTAGCAGGCATCGTACAAGCAAACCCCACGAAAAAGAAGAAAGAAAAGACAGTGACCTACAACGTGGAATTGGACTGCCACATGTGCCAAAAGAAAATAGAGGAGAATATCCCGTTTGAAAAAGGCTTTAAGGATATGGATGTGGATATCGAAAAGAACATCGTTGTGGTGAAATTCGACCCTACCAAAACAGACAGCATTAAAATTGCAAAAGCTATCGAGGAGCTGGACTTTAAGGTCTTGAAGCCTGAGGTGAAAGAATAATCCCCCCCCCTCCGCCTCATAACAGCAGGTAATAGGAAAGAAAAGGCAGAGGCTCTTGGAACTACCCCCCCCAAAAAAGAGCCTCTGCCTTTTCTTTTATGTTTTACTGCCCCCCCTCCGTTGTTTTATACCTTTAGAAAAAAGTTTGTTTTGTAGCAGTATCTCAGCACCAGCCAGCTCAGTGCAATATAGACCACAAGGTAGGTAATTCGCGCAACCTCGGGCGAGAGGATGCCAATTCCTATAGAGAAAGAGAAATTAATAAACCTTTGCCCCATGTAGATGAGTATTGAGTTCATGCCAATCACTCGGAAGAAGAATGACCAGCGTTGCCATTTTAGCACATCGATGACGAAGTAGAAGAGAGCGAAGATTAGGAATGAGTATCCGCCAGCAAAGCATGCAAAAGAGGGCGTCCAGAGGCTTTTGTTGACCTGCATGATGGGTTCGATAGCAAATCCCACGGCAAGGAGTCCTGCGCCAATTGCAGCGAGGATGAGCGCCTTTGCAGTAGGGCTGTTGCGTGTGGAGCGGACAATATCGCCCGAGAGCATGCCCAGCAGTGCGGTCGCAACGGCAGGGATGGTCGAAAGTAGCCCCTCGGGGTCGAAAACACCAGCATAGAGCAGGTGGTTTGGCATCACTATGCTGTCAATATAGCCTACAATATTGTTTTCGATGGTCAGCGGCGTAGAGAACTCGCCCACAAGGTCGCCCGCTGGCACCAGAGAGATTAAGAGCCCATAGCCCACGAGCAGCAGCAAGCTCAGAACAACTCTCGCTCGTGCCGTGCTCATCACATATATAATGGCTGCAATGCCCCATGCCAGCCCGATTCGCCCCAGAACGCTCGGTATTCTAAGTTCAGAGAAATTCATCTCCAGCAGGCCATTGTAGAGCAGTCCCAGGAGTATGAGTATTGCCGTGCGCAGAAGGATTTTTCCATAAATCTTAGATTTTGAGAGGTGTCTTTTGCGCTGCGAGGCGAGCGAAAAGGGGAATGATGTTCCCGCCAAGAAGAGAAAGAGTGGGAAGATGGTGTCGTAGAACGAAAAGCCATCCCACGAGGGGTGAGTCATCTGCGCTGAGAGCGAACTTGCCCAGGAGTAGGGTAGCAGTGCGCAGACGGCAATAATGAGTCTGTCGAAGCCCATAATAAAGAACATGTCGAAGCCTCTAAGGGCATCGAGCGATAATAATCGTTGGGATTTTTGCATAACTGTCTTATGTGTGATTTTGGTTTGTAGTTACACAAATCGGCGAATGAATGGGATTTTGCGGAGCATTGCCACAAGTAGGGTAGTGAGCACAAAGCCAATGACAAACGCTACGAAGAGTTGCAAGAATGGCGGGATTGAGATGTAACGAATCACAAATTCGTAGCTCAAGTGCACCACGATGAAGTGCGCGAGGAAAATTCCGAAGCTGTAGTCCGAGATCAGAGTGATGAGTTTGCGGGGTTTGGGGTTGAGCCTCTGTATGAGCAGGAAGAACGGCAGGGTCATTAGCACCACGTTGAAGCTGGTGTACATCCACGGAATTTCGAGCATGTTGAAGTTGTCGGGGAAGTTAATTTTGACGAAGTGGAAGCCGCCAAAGCTGATGGCATAGCCCACCACCCACATCACAGCACATAGGGTCACGGTTTTGGTCATGCTCCAAGTGCGTGGATATTTCTTGAGATAGTGCCCCAGCAGAGCGTAACCAAGAAAACCGCTGAGGTAGTGAAATACAGAAAAAGTGTTCCATGAGCAGTCTCCGTAGATACCAAAATGCCCGTAATTGCCTGTGTATCCGAGCGAGGGGAGGATAATCTCGATATACTGAATAAAGGTTGTGAAGAACCATATTTTCAGCACCAATTCCAGCTCCTTTTTGGTTGCTTCCTTCACCCAGCTCGAAATGATGGGGATGATGAGATACACCCCAATCATCATATAGATATACCAGTACGGTATGGTCGAGAAGTTGAAGCTAAAGATCCACAGCCACAAGTTGTTGAGCATCGCTGTGAGGGTGTGGTGTTCGGGATTGAAGGCGGGGTTGAGCACGTCAAACGCGTGAGCAAAGGCGTAGAACAGCAGTGGTGAGACTATGCTCCAGAATATGAATGGTTTGAGAATGCGCTTGAGCCTGCGAGAGTAGAACTCCCCAATGCGCAGGTTTGTGGGAAGTAGCAGCACCCCCGAGATCATGATGAATAGAGGCACGGCGGGGCGGTAGAATGTTCCCCAGATGGAGCCTGCCATGAAGGCTTCGCTGCTGGAGCTCGATACAAATGGGTCGCAGCAGTGCGCCAGCACCACCAAAAGGCAGGCCGCCACTCGTATGTAGTCGACCCAGCTCAATTCATGATTAATAGTGAGTTTGTTTTTCATAGTTTGTTTTGCACAGTAGATTTTGAAAAACAAATCTACAAATAAAAATGCAAAACAACAAATGAAAACTTAGAGGAAGTTTTCGATAAAAATCATCTGTTGCTCGATAGTCATGTGGCTATTGTCCAGGAGTATGGCATCTGCGGCTCTGCGCAGTGGACTGTCTTCTCTGTTTTCGTCTAAGTAGTCCCGCTGGCTAATATTTTTGCTTATTTCCTCGAGGTTTATGCCAGCCTTTTCGCCGCCCATCTCGTCGTAGCGTCTTTTGGCACGAATGTCCACATCGGCGGTCATAAATATCTTCAGGTCGGCATTGGGGAAGACCACCGTACCAATGTCCCTACCATCCATGACCACTCCGCCTCGTTCGCCCATTCGGCGTTGTAGTTCTACGAGTTTTTGTCTCACGGCACTGACTTGAGCCACAGCGCTCACGAAATTGTTGACCTCGGGGGTTCGGATTTTGCTGTCAACATTTTGGTCGTTGAGGAAGATTTCGCCACGTCCCAGCTCGGCATTATATCGGAACTCGATGTCAATGCCCTCAAGCCCGCAAGAGGCTAATTGTTCGGTGTCGAGTTGGTTTTCGATAGCAAAGAGCGTCACGGTGCGGTACATCGCCCCTGTGTCTATGAACACGTACCCGAGTCGTTGAGCAATTGCTTTTGCAAAGGTGCTTTTCCCGCAGGACGAGTAGCCGTCAATGGCAATCACTTTTTTCTTTTTCGTCTCTTCCATAGTCAGCGTTATAGTGTTATTCCCTTTTCGATTAGTTCGCGCACAAGCGTGTAGACCACCGACAGCACGGCGTATGCTCCGAGTAGCACAATCGCACCTCCCGATATTTTGTTGAGCCACAGTAGTCTTCTGAGCGTGAAGTAGTGCCTAAAGTGGCTAACCCCCCACGTGAGCAAGAACCACCACGTTGAGGCTCCAATTAGCACGCCCAGTATGATGAGAATTTTTTGCACAATGTTCAGTTCCGCTCCACCGATGCCCATGGCCGCAAAGATTGTCACAAAGACAAAGAAGTAGGCGGGGTTTGAGAGCGTGAGGCCCAGCACCGAGAGGTAGTCTTTCACTCCTCCGCCTTTTTGCACGGAGGTGGGGCGCTTGGGTTTTTTGAAGTAGATGGTAAAGCCAATCAGCACGATGAGTAGCCCTCCCAGAGCCTCGACCCACATGTTGTATGTCTCCACAAAACTGGTAATCCACGCCAGCGCAAAGACTGCGAGTGCCGCAAAAATAGTGTCGGCAGTGGCGGCGCCCAACCCCGAGATGAGTCCCGTGCGGTGCGACGAGGCAAGTGTGCGTTGTACGCATAGCACTCCAATGGGGCCGAGTGGGATTGAGGCTGCGAGCCCAGCGGCGATGCCGTAGAGAGGCAAGAGTAGATAATCTGTAATCATGATGAAAAACGCATATTTAAGCGGAAACAAAGGTAATGATTTTGTTGTGTATGTGCAAAATTTTCGCCAATTTTGCACATCGATTTATCCTATGGGGGCTTCTAAGAACTGCCCTCTGATAAAAATTAACAATACACAAACAGGGATCAGTTTACAGAAGTCCCCCTAAAAAAACTATTTCACCACGATGAAAGCGCCACGTTTCGTATCCTCCCCTCTTTTTCTTTCGCTTCTGAGCGTGCTGTTGTTGTCCATAGCGTGGTGGGGTTTTGCGCCCACGGTGTTGGTGGGCTGGGTGCCGCTGTTGATGCTCAAAAAGCGCATGGACGAGCGCAAACAGCGTGGTTTTGTTTGGTGGGCGGCATTTACCATATTGATGTGGCATTTGTTCACCACCTATTGGGTTTCGTACGCAACTCTGCTTGCTGCTCCAACAATTCTCATAGGTTGCACGGTGATGCTCCTCCCGGCGTGGATTCTCTATCACCTTATCTCCCGTCGCTCAACGAAGGTGCTCAGCTACACAATTCTGGTGGCAGCGTGGGTGGTGTGTGAGTGGTGGGTTGCGCTTGGCGATGTGAGTTTTCCGTGGGTTGCGCTGGGCAGTGCGTGGGGCGATTCTCCCGCAATTGTGCAGTGGTACTCGATTTTTGGGCAGAGCGGTGGCACGCTTTGGGTGATGCTGGTCAATATTTTCACTTTCGAGGCATTGAGCTCGCGCAAGGCACGTAAGTGGGCATTCGCGGTGTTGCACATCCCTATTTTCACCTCCCTGGCAATGTATTACAACTATGATGAGCCACAGGAGACAATGGAGGTGGCTGTAATTCAACCCAATGTCGATGCTTATGAGAAGTTTTCGAGTGTGGGGGCATGGGAACAGACCCTCAACATTATAGAATTGGCGCAGAGTGCTCCCTCCGCAACGGAGTTGTACGTTGCTCCCGAAACCGCTATTGTGATGACGGTGAACCTCACGGAGTTGGAGCAGAATCGCGATGTTGTGGCGATACAAGATTTTCTGAGGGCACATTCCCCCCATGCGACTTTTGTAGTGGGTGCTTCGGCGGCAGATAGGCAGGGGTACTATAATTCGGCACTCTATATCACCACCTCGTCGGTGGAGCCCTACCACAAGCGCAAGTTGGTGTTGGGTGTTGAGATAGTGCCAGAGTGGGCGAGGTTCTTTGCCGATGCGGTGGATATGGGCGGATATGTTGGCTCGCTTGGGCGCAGCGATAGTGCTGTGGTTCGTGATGGCGTGGGTGCGGCTATCTGCTATGAGAGCATATACAGCACTCATTTTGCGGAGTGGGTGCAGTCTGGAGCGGAGCTGATGGCAATAATCACCAATGATGGGTGGTGGGGCGATACTCACGGTTATCGCCAGCATTTCGATTTCGCGCGCCTCAGGGCATTAGAGACCCGCCGCAGCATAGCCAGGAGTGCAAACACAGGGATTTCGGGCTTTATCACCCCTCGTGGCGATGTGATCGAGCAGTTGGGCTGGGACGAGCGTGGCGTGCTCACAGCATCGCTGGCTCTGAACAAGGAACAGAGCGTTTATGTTCGTTGGGGCGATATTGTCACTCGCATGAGCTTTTTTGTGTTGGGGTTGTCGTTGCTCTATTTTATTTCGCTTGCCTATCGCCGCAAATCATAGTTTTGATGAGAGGGTGGGGGGAGCATCGCAATTGTTCTACCCATAGGTATAAGAATTGGCAGGGCTTTTCTGCTTGCTAAATATACATTGCAGGGGTACGTTCCTCATGAAAAGCTCATGAGAGGTCGCTGATTTTGCGTTCGGATTTCAGCCCCAATTCTCGCATTTTTTCCGCTTGCGAGATTAGGTTTCCATTGCCTTGGCTGAGCTGAGAGAGCGCCTTATCGTAGCTCACCTGCGTGGCTTTGAGTTTGCTGCCAAGCGATTCCATTGTCTCTACAAAGCCTCCGAATTTGCTGTACATGAGTTCGGCTCGTTGCACAATTTTCAGTGCATTTTTGCTTTGCAGTTCTCTTCGCCACAGGTCGTTAACGATTTTCAGGCAGGCTATCAGGTTGGTGGGCGAGATGAGCATCACTCGCCTTGAGTAGGCATAGTTCCACAGCTCGGGGTCATTGCTAATAGCGAGTAGGTAGGCGGGCTCGATGGGGATGAACATCATGGTGAAATCGAGCGAGGAGTTGAGCAGTGAGTCGTATTTTTTGGTAGCGAGTGTGTCAATATGCGCTTTGATGGAGGAGAGGTGGTTTTTGATGGCGAGTTGTTGCTCGTCGGCATCAGCTGCCGAAGAGTATCGGTCGTACGCCACCAGCGATACTTTGGAGTCGATGATAATTTTGCGTCCCTCGGGCAGCGAGACAATGACATCGGGGCGCAGGAGTTTGCCGTCTTGGTCGTGCAGCGTGGGTTGCACGTCGAACTGCTCGCCGCTCTTGAGCCCTGATTGCTCCAGAATGCTCTGTAGGATAATCTCGCCCCAGTTTCCCATCTTCTTCACATCGCCCTTGAGCGCCGATGCAAGGTTGTTGGCTTCGAGTCCCACTTGGGTGGTGGTTTGCACCAGATTTCGGATTTTCTCTTCGAGCGAGCTGTTCTGCTTGGTCTGTTCGGTGAGCGAGTGTTCTACACGCTGTTTAAAGGCATCGATGCTGTGTCCCAGCGGCTTGAGAAGTGCCGAGATACGCTCTTCGCTCACCTGTTGCAGGGTTTCTGAGCGCCTTTCGAGCACTTTTTCGCTCAGGCGTTCGAATTGCATCTCTGTGCGTCTTTCTAACTGCGCCTCACGTTCGGCCTCCCTCTCAGCAGCCTTTCTGCCCGAGGTGCGAAGCAGGAGATAGGTGATAATGCACCCCAGTGTTGTGCCTATGAAAATGCCAAGTAGTAGTGTCGTGTAGTCCATTGTGTTGTCCAGCTCTTGTTAGTAGTGTTGTTGTGCAGTGTTAGCACATTTTGTTATTTTGTGTTCGGAGTTTTTGTTGCACAGTATTCGCAACTTCTCGTCTATCTCCCCGACTTCTCTATCAGTGTTTTTAGTGCATTGTTCAACTTTCGGCTCTTGCGGAGCTCCTCTACGCTGAGGTGCATGCGGTAGTTCCACACGTGTTTGGGATTCGAGGGGACGTTTATGCGTTCGCCAGCAGCATCATGGAGTCTGAGTTGCTCGTCAATGCTCATGAGGTCTTGCCACGGAAGTATCACAGCCATTGCTGCCGAGTCCAGGTGTGCTTTTATTATCCACTCACATACCTCTGTGGTGGCATTTGCGGGCGCATTGCCCCACCATCCCATCACCTCGTTGTAGAACTGTTGAGCACGCCCTCTGTCCTCCTCCCACCACTCTCGTAGCGTAGACATGTCGTGAGTGGAGGTTGCCGCCACACAGCCATAAGGATAGTCCGCTGTGGAGGCAAAGATTTGGTGCGGATCTTTTGGCATGCGCTGTATTTCGAGCGTTGCCACTTGCAATTCTTTGAGCACCCAGCTCACGCAGTCGGGTATCATCCCCAAGTCTTCAGCACAACAGAGCATCGAGGTGGCGTTGATGAGCTCGGGCAGCTTGCACAGCGCTCCCCCCGCCCAAAAGTCGTTGTGGCGGTGGTAGAAATAGTTAGTATAGATGGCGTTGTATTTCTCCTTTTCGTAGTCGTCCAGCACGTTGGCATACCTTTGGGTGAATTGCGCAGCAATGCGAGGGTGGTACATATCCGTGTAGACGCGGTCGCGCACAAACAGAGTGTTTTTGTCCGCCTCGTCCTTGCCCATATATCGCTCCTCGTACATAGGCAATCCCCACGAAGAGAGTTCTTCCTTGCTCAGCGGCAGAGAGGGCGAAAAATGCCCCATTAACCCGCTTCTCTGAGGCACAGGAATCTCCCATATCCTGAAGAAACCCAGAATGTGGTCGATGCGGTACATGTCGAAGTAGTCGGCCATTTTCTTGAAGCGTCTTTTCCACCAGGCGTAGCCGTCTGCCGACATTGCGTGCCAGTTGTAGGTTGGGAATCCCCAGTTTTGGCCATTGGTGGAGAATGCATCGGGTGGTGCACCTGCCTGAGCGTTGAGGTTGAAGAGGTGCGGTTCTTTCCACACTTCTACGCTGTGACGGCTGACCCCGATAGGTATATCGCCCTTGAATGCCACCCCCAGGCTACGAGCCTTGGCGTGAGCTTTGCGGAGCTGCTTGTCGGCGTGGAATTGCAGGAAGTAGTAGAATTCGGCCTCGTCACTGTATTGCAGCAGGAGGGCTTTTTCTGCTTCGGGGCTGTACTGGTTGTACGGAGCCTCCCAAGCCGAGTAGTCGGCAGTCGAGTATTTGTCTCGCAACAAACTAAACGCGGCATAGCTCCCCAGCCAATGCTTGTTCTCCTCGAAAAAGCTCTTGAATTCTTTGCTACCCAGTGTTCTTTTGCCATTGAGCGTGTACGCCTCTCTGAGGAGCGTCCATTTGAGGAGGTCGACCTTTTGGAAATCGACCGTGCTGTTATGGTTGAGCTCGATGAGTTCGCTAACGTCCACTTTTTTGCTAATTGCGCTAATTCGGATATAGAGCGGGTTCAGAGCAAATATCGATATGGCATTATATGGGTATGAGTCGCCTGGCGTGTGCGTGAGGGTAGTGTCGTTGATGGGTAGTGTTTGTATGACACGCAGGTTTGTACTTGCAGCCCATTGCGCCATTTCGCCCATTGCCACATAGTCGCCAATTCCCTCGCACCCTTTGCTGCGGATGGAGGAGACGGGGATTACAGTTCCCGCCATGCGTACGAAGAAGTTTGGAAGTCCTCGGAACTTTCCCAGGTCGTTATTTTTGTCAATCCAGACTCTGTTGTCGCCTTCTTCCCAGGCAATGACATTTTCGCCTTCCATGATGACGAATTTGTAGGGTGTATTTTCTTCGATTTTGAGTTTAGCAGGCACTCCCCAGGTTGGGAGTTTTTCGCACACGAGTTCGATTCCTTGTGTCGGTTGCCAGTCTCCGAGTTTGTTGCCTTGCCCCACGAGCACGATGCGCATGGTTGGAGGCACGGATGCGCATAGTGTCATGCGGCATTTAGGTTTTTTTGCAGTCGAGTCAGTTTCTCTTGCCCACAGAACTTCTGTGACAAGCGAGCTGTTTGAGATTTTATTCATAGTCTTAGATTCGTTATATAGTCTTTCTTTGTGTGAATGTTGTGTGAATGGGAGTGGTGCGTGGCGTGGAGGCTTAGTATGTGGAATTTTTATCGACCCAATCAATGTAGGTGGTGTTTCCTGCGGCATCTTTGCGTTCAATCATTATTTTCTCTGAGCTACCATTGCTTTGTGTGCCGCCACCGCCGCCACCGTTGGTGACGGTGGTGCGAGAGCCTCCGCCCATCAGGAAGCCGAAGAGCAGAACGAATGGTATCGAGGCTGCTATAATAGTGATTACGACCTGTCCTCCTGCGTATAGCAGTATAGCCCCCACGCAGATAGTTCCGATAGCCGCAATAAAGGTAAATAGCGAGAAGAGTAGTCCTCTGAGAGCTCCAACCTGAGCCATGTTTTTCACCATGCCGAATATTACAAAGGCGCAGAATGTTATTCCCGCAGCAATAATCGTTACGATTTGTTCGTATTCGGCGGGGTAGACTTCGTATGCCACACAAACCGCACTTGCAATGGTCACCAGGACTCCCACGGGTATGAATAGCGCAACCCCCCAGAAGATAGGCTTGACTGCGAGTTTTTTGCCTCCTGCAATGATTTTTTTGTATGCAAAGAACGCGGAGGTTTGTGCCGCGAAGACGGCTCCGGTACAGATACAAAGAATTAGTGAGTTCCAGAAGCCGATGATATCCATATCAATCCACCATGCAACTTCGGTGCCCATGTAGAGGAGATATGCAGCTTCTATACCCACGGTAATGAGCAGCAGTAGTGGCATGAGTAGCAGGTAGATGTTCTTGAGTGAGTTTTTTTTGTTTTGCACTCGTTTGTAGCTAACCATGAGCAGTTGTAGCACTATCACGGTTATGAGTACAATCCATTGCAGGGTGTGGCTGTATAGGAACTGTCCCACGGAGTCTCGTGCTCTCCAGCTGTTGAAGGCGTTGCTATTTTGAGTTGAGTTGCTGTTCGGGCACAGAATCATTCCTTTGGTGTAGTCTGTGGTTCCATGCGGGTTTTTCTCGGAGTAGTAAAGGTATTTTGCATTAATGCTGTATTTGATGCCATTTTCTTGTATGATGACATTTTTGGTACTGTCTTTTCCAACGGCAATTGCAATCACTTCTTGATTTCGCGCAATTCTGAGTTCGTTTTGATTTTCGGAGTCGGAGGTTTGTTTTACGGTGACTGTGTCAGCCAGCGGGTCGTAGACTTCGTAGATGGTTTGTGCTTTGATGCTGAGTGTTGCGAGGATTGCGATGAGGATAAGTGATACAATCTTTTTCATAGTATTGATGATGTTGGTTTTGAGCATGCTTCGCTAAGGCAAAGATAGTGAAAATAATTGTTCGTCAAAGCGTTTCTTTTTTCTCTTTTCCTTCGGTTTGCTCTTTAGCTCTCGCAATTTTTCCGCTATTGTTTTGCTTGGCACAAACAGGATCTGTTTTCGTATAATGCTGAGTACTGGGCGCTTTAGTACACTCCCGCCAAAAAAAAGAGTCTCGTGACCTGTGTGATGGTCATGAGACTCTTGAAAAATGTACCCGGAGCCGATACACAACCGTGAAAATATAGGAAATCAAAAATAGTTAAATGCCTTAAATATCAGCGAATTGTGTTTTTGGGCATCTTTGTTATTTTCTCTTTTTTACCTATTTTTTGATGTTTTTGGCACCCCTTTGGCGCCCCGTGAAAATATTTTTACTACCTTTGCATAACATAAGCAACTAAAAGCATATCAAAGGTTTATAAAATGGCAAAGTTGATGAATAGGAATACCGATAACCCAAAAATCGGTCAAAAAAGGTTAGCAGACGGGCGTTTAAGCCTCTTTTTAGAGTACTATTTGGGTTATACAATGGTGTATAATTCCCAAAAAGGGTGCGAGGTACCAAAAAAATACAGGAAAAAAGAGAGCCTCAACTTATACCTAATTGCAACGCCAAGAACTCCCGCAGAGAGGCAGAAGAATAGCGAGGTTTTGGAGTTGGCAAAAGAAATTAGAAATGAACGAGAGCAACAACTTAAAGCAGACCGCACGGGCAAACGCCTAAAAACCAACCTCAAAAAAACCAACCTCTTTGATTATATGGATAGCTACATAGATAGCTACACCAAAAAAGATGTTCGTATGATACAGGGAGCAGTGAATAAATTTAGGGAGTTTATTGAGATACACAGCCCTATATATAAAGACACCCTAAAGCCCGAACAGCTATCTAAAGAGATGGTAGCGGGATATGTGGCGCATCTGGAGAGCGTTTGCAGGGGCGAGGGTGCAAAGGGCTACTATCAGAGGTTTAAGAAAATCATTAAAAGTGCAATAGAGCGGGATATAATAAGCAAAGACCCGTGCACAGGTATTATGTGCAAGGTCGATGAGCATACACTCAGAAAAGATATTTTGAGTGTGAGCGAGATGGAAGCGCTAATATCGACCACCTATCCAGGGCAGAATGAAAATGTAAGGCGGGCGTTTATTTTTTGCCTCTATACGGGCATAAGGTTTTGTGATGTGGCGGAGCTAAGGTATAAGAATGTGGATTATCAAAACAAGCTCCTATCTTTTGAGCAAAATAAAACACGGGGGCATAGTGCGAGCAGTGGAGTAATAATCCCGCTTAACGATGGGCTATTATCTTTAATTGGTGCTCCCGCAGAGGGAGAGGGTAAAGAGGCTTTGATATTTACCCTACCGAGCCACACGATGTGCCTAAAAACGTTGAGGCGATGGGTAGCCAGAGCGGGGATAGATAAACATATAACGTGGCACTGTGCCCGTCACTCCTTTGCCGTTAATATCCTCAACAACGGGGCGAACATTAAGACCGTGGCAAGCCTTTTGGGGCATAGCGGGCTAAAGCACACCGAGAAATACACCCGTGCGGTCGATAGCCTAAAAGAGGCGGCAATAAATAGTTTACCAACATTAAAATTCTAATGCGATGGAAAAGATAGAAACCATAACACAACAACTTGTTTTTAGAGTCTTAGAACTTACACACAACAACAAACAAAATAGGAACTTAAAAGCTCTATTAAGAAATGAGATAGAAAAATACTGGAAAGAAACAGAATTTCCCAAAGATGATTTTTATCAACTAATTACAGATGTATTAAATTCCTTAACGAGGGAGATGCTTAGGAGAGTCTGCACTTTGGAAAATGGCAAAACATATATATATAATGAAAGAGGGAGCGGGGCAGCGGTATATGAACCGGGAGAATTAGACGAGGCACTGTTAAGAACAAACATACACTCAACATATCGGGCTATTTTTCCTGAAAAAGATATATATGGACAAACTCATTATTTGGAGAAATCAATAACGTACAACTTAGGCGATGCAGAAAAAGCGTTAGCTAATGCAACTCCGGAGCCTCAACACGACCCCGAACCCCAAGCAACGCTACCCCCAGAGTTAGATATTCCAGGGGCGGGAATAATATTTAATAGAGCAATAGAGGCAGAGTTAATGAGGCAGGACGGAGATAAGTATAAGTGGCTAAAGGCTAAAGCACTATTAGTCTATATGTTAGAAAAAATATACTGTAAGGATGCTAATGATTTTCCAGAACAGAATTTGAATAAGTTATTTCAAGAGGATAGATTAGGCAAAGCAAGGGGGCAATTATATTATAATAAGGGGGGCAATGGGCGACCGAGCGGGAAACCCAAAGGCTATGAAATAATCGACAAACTATTTAGGGAGGCATAAAGCCTCCTTTTTTATTTTAGTAGCACTTTAGTGGCACTAAAGAACACTATTTTTAGGTTACTTAACCCCCTATCTTTGCCTTTGTAATTACACAGCAAGGTTATCGATAACCATTTTTTAATAATTAAAAATCATAAAAAAAATGGAAGTAATAGAAAAAAGACTAACAGCCATTGAGGCGACTGTTAAGATGGCAGGGTTAGCACAAAAAGAGGTGCTAACCTTTGATGAGGCAACAGCCTACACGGGATTATCTAAAAGCTGGCTATACAAGCTAACAAGCACAAAACAGATACCCCACTACAAACCAACGGGGAAACTATGCTACTTTGACAGAGCAGAGTTAGATAGTTGGATTAGGCAGAACCGAGTGAGCACCACCGATGAGGTCGAGATGCAAGCACAAACATTTTGCCAAAAAATCAAAGGAGGTGTGCGATGATAGTAACCGACTACTACAAGTTTGAAAAGCTACAAGGTGGCAAAAGCAAACAGAGAATAGACTGCACAGCCTCAACAGGTGGATATGCTCCATTTGAGGAAAAAAGGAACAAGCAAGGGCGGCTATTTGTCTACATAGGCGACAATACTCATACAAGGGCAGGAGCACAAAGAAAAGCCGATTTAGCAATTACCAACAGCAAAGGTAATCACTTATCGAGCGTTTTTACTCCCGATGTAAAGCAACCTTTGGCGTATGGCGATGTACAACATACAAGCGATGCAATGCTAATAGTGTTCAACGGGTTTAAGCTTGTTAATGGTGCGGTCGTAGAGGGTGGCGAGTTTGAAATTTTTATAGCCAGAGGGCAAAGAAACAACAGAAATCAGCTCTATAATCTACTATGCGATGGAGAGCTTGACACCGAGATGCAGACCCTAAGAGAGCAAGCCAAAACAGAGCCTAAATAGTGTTTTGTATAGTAATACATATTACCGCACACGTTTTATGTGCACATTACAATTATGATAGACACGCTAAATATGAGATGCGATAGTATAGATATGGGCGGTATAAATTTTATAGAGAGTACCGCCCCGTATCTAAACATTACAGGCGAGCACTACTATGAAAATGGTGTTTGGCTAAGTGGCAGTGTAGGCAACCTAAATTTAGGTATGAATGAGAAATGCTTAACAATAAAAGACGGCTCTATTTGCAAGTGGCATTTGGGCGATAATTGGCAAACAATGGGGCGGAGTGACACCCAAAGAGCGATAGAACAGCTATCAGACACTTTGCACCTACCCCTAAGCAATGCAGTAGTTACCAGGGTGGATATAGCCCAGAATTTTATTGTAAAACACCCTCCAGGTACTTATCTTAACCATTTGGGGGTATATTACCCCTACAAAAGATTAGTGCAACCCGATAGCCTCTATTACAACGGGGCAAAGGAGCAGTTAGTTTTTTATGACAAAGCAAAGGAGCAACGCCAAAAGAGGGAAGTAGTGCCGTCACTCTACATAGGTAGAAATACTTTGAGGTACGAACAACGCTATAAACGCTCTTTGCCAAAGATATTTAAAGTTGAGGCAGTAAGGGCGGGCGACCTCTATAATGAGAGATTTTACAGCGAACTATTAAAGCGGTGGCGGGATAGCTACCGAGCAATTAAAAAGATAAATAATATTACTATCAATTTTGATGCGATGAGGGGTATTAGAGATATGAATATAGCGGGGCGACTGCTCTATATTGAGCAAATGGGCGGAGAGTTGGCAATGCTACAGCAAATTACCGATGCACAAAAGCGTGGGGAGCTATCCAAGCGGCAAGCCGATGAGCTGAAACGGACGACCCGTGAAACTTGCAAAGAGAGGGCGAACTTTACCGAGCCAAGCGATGCAATTAACGAACTAAATAAAAAGGTTGATGATGCGGTGAAACTCTACCGCTAATGAAAAGAACATTAAAATACATTGAACAATGGCACAACCAAAAGGAAAGACGGGAAACCCAAACGGCAGACCAAAGGGCACTCCCAACAAAATAACAAGCAGTTTGAAAGACTTTTTAGCAAAGTTAATAGATGGTAACCGAGAGCAAATAGAGCGAGATTTAAGAGTTTTAGAGCCTAAAGACCGCCTAATGATGCTGGAAAGATTTATGCAATATACTACCCCCAAGATGCAGAGCATAGAGGCAACCAGTCGCAGCAGTGACAAAGATGCATTAAGACAAGCAATGCACACTATCTCAACAGCAGAATTAGATGAACTACTTGATGAATACAAAGATGACACAGATGAAAGCTAAGTGAAAATCTTTGCATATAGGTGAAAAATAATTATCTTTGTGAAGAGCGATAAATACGCTATCACTATCCAGAGCAGGTACATTTTTATGTATTTGCTCTTTTTTTGTCGTTTTTGGCGCCCCTTTGGCGCCCCAGGAAAAAGAAAAAGACTGAAAATCAAATGATTAACAGTCCTTTTTGGTACCCGGAGCCGGGATCGAACCGGCACGAATTGCTTCACTGGTGTTTGAGACCAGCGCGTCTACCAATTCCGCCATCCGGGCAAATTATTACCTGTCGCGGCTATCACCCAATGGTGATTCGACCCACAAAGATAGTAAAAAATATCGCACTCGCAAAAATTATTTCGCGCGACGTGACATCGCCTTGCTGGCTGCAGCCTCTATCGCCTCTGCTGTCAAACCAAAATGCTCCAACAACTCCGCTGGACGACCGCTCGTGCCGAAACTATCGTTCACGCCAACGTACTCCACTGGTGCGGGAAACTCCCGGCTCAATAACTGCGATACGCTGTCACCCAAACCACCATTATACAAATGCTCCTCGGCTACAACCACACAGCCAGTCTTGCGAACGCTCGCAAGTATCGCCTCGCTATCCAATGGCTTAATAGTGTGAATGTTCAGCAGGTCTACGCTCACGCCAGCTGCCTCAAGCGCCTCGGTAGCCTTGATAGCACGGTACATCATATGCCCAGTGGCTACAATAGTCACATCGCTACCCTCTGCCCACTGCACCGCCTTGCCAATGACAAACTCCTCATCCTCAGGCGTGTAAACAGGTTCTACGGGGCGGCCAAAACGCAAATACGCTGGGCCAACATAGTTTGCCAACGCCTTGGTAGCGGCCTTGGTTTGGTTGTAGTCGCAGGTGTTGATAACCACCATTCCTGGTAGCATCTTCAACAGCCCAATATCTTCCATAATCTGGTGAGTAGCGCCGTCTTCGCCCAGCGTAATGCCTGCGTGTGAGGCACAAATCTTCACATTAGTGTTTGTGTAGGCGACACTTTGGCGAATTTGGTCGTAGACTCTGCCCGTCGCAAAGGCTGCAAATGTCCCCACGTAGGGTACTTTTCCTGCAATTGCCATTCCTGCCGCCGCGCTAATCATATTAGCCTCGGCTATGCCTGCTTGGAAGAAACGCTCGGGGTAAGCCTCCGCAAACTTGTCGAATTTGACCGAGCCAGTAAGATCGGCGCACATTGCCACTATATTTGGGTTTTGCTGTGCTGCCTCGAGCAGTCCGTCGCCGAATCCTGAACGTGTATCCTTTTGTGCAGTAATTGTGTATTGCCTCATTTTCTATTTCTGTGATGTATATATATGTGTGTGTTAAGAGTAAGTCTTAGTTATTACTTCTTGATTTTTACTTTATCTCCTTGTTTTACGTAGTCGAGCCCTTCGGTCAGGATTACATCGCCTGCTTTGAGGCCGCTGCTAATAACGTAAGAGGTGCCGGTTGTTCCTGCAACTTCCACGGCTTTGGAGCTTACGACTCCTTGCGCATCAACAGCGTAGACCATGATGCGGTCTTGCACGTCATAGGTGGCGTGTTGGGGGATTACAATAGCTTTATTGATGGTGCGTGGGATTTGCACAACGGCTGAGAGGCCAGTGCGCAGTACGCCATTTTTGTTTGGGAAAGTTGCTTTGAGTTGGATAGACCCTGTGGTCATGTCCACGATGCCGCTTGCCACCTCCACAACGCCAGTTTCGTCGTAAGTTTCGCCATTAGCGAGGATTAGTTGCACGGGTGGTATTTTTTTCACAGCATCTTCTTCTTTCATTCCGATGCTATTGCTTTTGGCAACGAGGTCGAGCAGCATTTTTTCATTCATCGAGAAGTATGCCGATGCTGGTCCTGCGCTCGATACGGTGGTCAGCGGAGTGGTTTGAGTGGAGCTCACGAGTGTTCCTGCTCTAACGATGATTCGTCCCACAACGCCACTTACGGGCGAGGTGATATTAGTGTAAGAGAGTGATATGCGTGCATTTGCGGCAGTTGATTCTGCGGCGCGTTGTTGTGCTTTTGCGGCAGCGAGGTTTGCTTCAGCGTTGCTGAGTTCGTACTGCGAGATGATGCCTTTTTCCACGAGTGGCGTGAGTTTTCTCACTTCGAGTTGAGCGTTTTCCACCCCTGCCTTAGCTGCATCTACTTGCGCAATTGCCACGTTGAGTTGTTCGCGGAAGTCGTCTTCGTTGATTTTGAAGAGCAGTTCGCCTTTTCGCACTGTGGAGCCTTCTTCCACGGCGATTCTATCGAGGTAGCCAGAGACTCTGGGGCGAATTTCCACGACTTGCGCGCTTTGCAGTTCGGCAGTGAAGTCCGTGTAGATTTGTGCAGTGGAGGTGTCCACGGTCATTGCTTGGTACTCTGCTTCGGCTTTAACGGTAGGTTGTTCGGTTGTGCCGCACGCTACCACTACGAGTGAAAGCAGGAATAGGAATAATAGGCTTTTTGTTTTCATTGTATTTATGTGATTTTTAAACTGGGGAATATTGATGTGTGTATGTACTGATCAGATATATCTTAGTGTTGTGTATGTCTATCTTGGTTTGGTTGGCGAATCGCGCCTTACATCACCTCTGCAAAAATCTCTCCACCCTGCGGGGGGTGCGGGGGGGGGCAAGATTATTCCCACTCGATAGTTGCGGGTGGTTTGGATGAAATGTCGTAAACCACACGGTTGATGCCTCGCACCTTGTTGATGATGTCGTTGCTGACCTTTGCGAGGAATTCGTATGGTAGGTGTACCCAGTCAGCAGTCATGCCATCGGTAGAGCTCACGGCACGTAGTGCCACGCAATTCTCATAGGTTCTCTCGTCGCCCATCACCCCAACACTCTGCACGGGGAGTAGCATTACGCCAGCTTGCCAAACGTTGTTGTAGAGGCCAGATTCTTTGAGCGAGTCGATAAATATTTTGTCCGCGGCTTGTAGTATCTCCACTTTTTGTGCTGTGACATCACCGAGGATTCGGATTCCAAGTCCAGGTCCTGGGAATGGGTGGCGTTTGAGGATGTTTTGTGGAACTCCCATTTCGGCCCCCACGCGGCGCACTTCGTCTTTGAAGAGCATGCGTAGTGGTTCCACGATTTTGAGTTTCATTTTCTCGGGAAGTCCGCCCACATTGTGGTGCGATTTGATGGTCACGCTTGGCCCGCCCACCGATACTGACTCAATCACGTCGGGGTAGATTGTCCCTTGTCCTAACCATTTGATATCTGTGAGTTTGTGAGCTTCGGCATCAAAGACTTCGATAAAGTCACGGCCAATAACCTTGCGTTTTTCCTCTGGGTCTGTTATCCCTGCCAAGTCGGTGTAGAATTTCTCCTTTGCATTGACCCCGATGACGTTAAGCCCCATTGTTTTGTATGATTCGAGCACTTCTTCAAACTCGTTTTTGCGCAAGAGTCCGTTGTCCACGAAGATGCAGTAGAGGTTGTCGCCAATGGCACGGCGCAGCAGTTCTGCCGCCACCGATGAGTCCACGCCTCCCGATAGTCCGAGTACTACTTTGTCTTGGCCGAGCAGTTCTTGTAGTTCTTCGACTTTGCTCTGCACGTAGCTGGCAGGAGTCCAATCGCCCACGCATCCGCAAATATCCTGAAGGAAATTTCCCAATAGTTTGGCTCCTTCCTCCGAGTGGTAAACCTCGGGGTGGAACTGTATTCCCCAGCTTTGTTCGCCTTCGATGCGGTATGCGGCCACTTCGACATCTTCTGTCGAGGCAATAACTTTGTAGTTGTCGCCGAGTCTAACGATAGTATCACCGTGTGACATCCACACCTGTGATTTTTCGCTCAGCGAGGCGATAAGTTCGTCATCACTCACCACTTTGCTAAGGTGCGCTCTGCCATATTCGCGGCTGTTGCTCGGGGCAACCTCGCCACCGAAATTGTGCGCTAAATACTGCGCTCCATAGCAAATCCCAAGTAGCGGTACAACCCCTTTGATTCCGTTAAGATTAACCATCGGAGCCTCTGCGTCACGCACCGAACACGGTGAACCCGAGAGAATTACGCCCACGACGCTACTGTCCATTACATCAGGGGTGTTGTAGGGGAGGATTTCGCAAAACACGTTGTATTCCCTTACCCTGCGGGCGATGAGCTGTGTGTACTGCGAACCAAAGTCTAAGATAATTACTTTTTGCACCTTTTTTTTGTTGTTATAATGTATTGTTTTAAGGTGCAAAGATATAAAAAATTTAGCTTTTAATTAGAAAAGTGCGCTAAAAAAACTCTTCGATGAAATCTTCGTCGCTTGAGGAAGTGCTATCAATAGTGGTTTGTTCGTGTGCGAAGCCAGCATCGTGTGGGTCGCACTCGATTTCAAAGACTCCCACTGGGGGCATAAATCTGTCCTCTTTGGTAACCCCGAGCGAGGGATTCGCGTATACTTTGTTCATGAATCTACCGAAGATTGGGAGCGCAACAGTTCCGCCCTCTCCGCCCCAGAGCAGGCGTGTGGAGCGTTGTTCGCCACCCACCCAGGCACCCGCCACAATCTTAGGCGAAACGGCAATAAACCATCCGTCAGAGTTGTTGTTGGTGGTGCCGGTTTTGCCGCCCACCTCGCCAGTGATGTCGTACATATAGCGCAGTCTTCCTCCCGTACCGGCGGTGATATTGCTCTGCAACATTGAGAGCATTGTGTATGCAGTTTTTTCGCTAATGGCATCGGAGGTTTGGGGCGAGAACGAGCTCAGAACGTTACCCTGTTTGTCCTCGATTCGGGTCACAAACATCGGTTTGGTGTGTACTCCGCGGTTTGCGAAGGTGGAGAATGCTCCCACCATTTCAAAGAGCGTCACCTCGGGGCTACCCGTACATATCGAATAAACGGGGTCGATCCAAGTGGTGATACCCATTTTGTGAATCAAGTCTGCCATTGCCTCGGGCGAGGATTGCTTCATAATCCATGCCGAGTAGTTGTTGCGCGAGTTTGCAAGCCCCCATCTCAGAGGTTTCAGTTCTCCGTTATATTCCACCTTGCCGGCTTCTCTGGGGTTGAAGGCGTCGCCCGATTCCGTTTCGATAGAGACTGGCAGGTTGGGCACAAGCGTACAGGGGTTATAGCCCAAGTGGTCGAAGGCAAAGGTGTAAACAAATGGTTTGACGGTCGAGCCTACTTGGCGACGACCTTGGCTGGCCATGTCGTACTTGAAGTAGCGGAAGTTAGGCCCCCCAACGTACGAGAGCACATAGCCCGAGTTAGGATCCATTGCCATAAATGCCGCACGCATAATGCCTTTGTAGTGAATCACCGAGTCACGAGGAGTCATCACTGTATCTCGGACACCACCATAGGTGAAAATCTTCATCGGAGTTGCCTTGGCAAAAGCGGCATCAATCTGGCTTTGAGTGGCTCCAGCCTCACGCATGTGGTATGCACGGTCGGAGACTCTCACCGCCTCGTTAATGATGGCGTTTTCTTGATCCTTGGTGATATCGTAGAAGGTTTTGCCTCCGTATCTTTTGCGTTGGGCGTCAAAGCGAGCTTGCACGCCATCCTTACCCCCCATGTTCTCTTGCAGGGCGGCCTCGGCATACTCCTGCATGGTGTAGTTCAGCGTGGAGTAGATTTTGAGCCCATCGCGATAGAGGTTGTATTTAGTACCATCGGCTTTGGTGTTTTTGTTGCACCACCCATAGAGCGGATCGTTTTTCCACCTTTCCATTGCGGCATTGTGATCCCAGTCGTTCATGTAATTTTTGCGCTGGGGCTCGTTGGCGGTCATGTAGAGGCGCACCATCTCGCGGAAGTAAGTCCCCACGCCTTGATTATGCGATACGGGGTTGTAATTCAGTACGATAGGTTCGGCCTTGTATGCTTCGGCTTCGGTCTGCGATATGTAGCCTTCGGTGGCCATGCGCGAGATAACCACGTTGCGGCGTTTGACAGCGTTGTCGTAGTTCAGCACCGGAGAGTATCGCGTAGGGGCGTTTACTACTCCCACAAGCACTGCTGCTTCGGGTACGGTGAGTTCCGAGGGGCTTTTGTCGAAGAATGTTGCTGCTGCCGAACGAATACCATAGGCATTTGAGCCGTAGCCCACAACGTTGAGGTACATTGCCACAATCTCGTCTTTGGTGTAGTTGTGTTCGAGCATAGTTGCGGTGACCCACTCCTTGAGCTTGGAGATCACCAGGTTGAAAATCTTGCCAATAGTCGAGCGTTGTTCGGTATCACGAGGGTAGAGGTTCTTTGCCAGCTGTTGCGAGATGGTTGACCCTCCCCCTTGATTGCTCTGGAAGAGTAGCAGGGTTTTGAACGCCACACGGCTCAGGCCAATGAAGTCAATGCCCGAGTGGCTGTGGTAGCGAGCATCTTCGGTGGCAATAAGCGCTGCCACCAAGTTTGGCGATAGTTCGGTGTAGTCGGTGTAGGAGCGGTTCTCCACAAAGTACGTACCCAGCACCTTGCTATCCGAGGATATCAGCTCCGTGGCGATATTGCTCTTTGGGTTTTCAAGATCTTCGAACGTGGGTAGTTCGCCAAACGCTCCCGCAATGATGAGTAGGATTAGCACCCCCACGGTCACGAAAGGCGCAGCTATAATGCTCCATATGATTAGTGCCAGACGCTTAGGGCGGCGTGGACGTGCAATTTTTTGCCAAAAAGTGCGGCTTGTTTTTTTGCTATTTTGTTTTCTGTTCTGTTGTGCCATAGGGGCAAAATTACTAATTTTGTGGCGAATTTAAACTATTTCACAAAAAAAAACGACTTTTTGCGATGTTAATTGTCTCGGATGACGAAATTTTAACCTGCGGCGTGGACGAAGCTGGAAGAGGACCCATCGCAGGCGGAGTCTTTGCGGCGGCAGTGATACTGCCTCGTGACTTCTGTGACCCAAGAATCAAGGACAGCAAAAAACTATCCCACAAACTGCTGCTGGAGCTCGAGGCGCTCATAAAAGAAGTGGCGCTGAGCTGGGCAGTGTGCGAGGCCACAGTGCAGCAAATTGACAATATAAATATCCTGCAAGCAACCTTCGAGGCTATGAACCAAGCTGTTCTGAGGCTCGTCCCCCAACCCCAACGCCTGCTCATTGACGGCAATCGCTTTGTCAACCAAACGGGTGTTGAGTACCAGACTGTGGTTGGTGGCGATGATAAGTATCAGAGCATTGCGGCGGCGTCAATCCTCGCAAAAACCGAGCGTGATAGGCAAATGGCAATACTGCACACCGAGTTTCCACACTACGCCTGGGACAAAAACAAAGGCTATCCAACTGCTGCTCATCGCCTTGCAGTCCAAGAACACGGACTCTCACCCCATCACAGGCGCAGTTTTAGAATCCATAAGAATGAGGATAAATAGAAAAGAAACAAAAAATTAAAAATGATAGATTCACACATACACCTCTGCGATGAGCGTTATCGTGGCGAGGTTGAACAGCTCATAGAGCGTGCTAAGGCGTGCGGCATCGACCGCTTCATAATGCCTGGGGCAGATGATAAAGATCACAGCAGAATTGCGCACTTGGCGCAAAAATTCGAGGGAACAGCATTCGCTGCAGTGGGGCTCCACCCAACGGATATTAACGATAATCCCGATTGGCAAGAGCATCTCAGCAACGTAGAGAGGCTATTGAAAAATCCGCCAGTGAGATACTATGCTATTGGCGAGACAGGTATGGATTTGCATTGGAGTCAGGACTTTGTGCCCGAACAGAAGGAGGGCTTTAAATTTCAAATAGAGCTGGCTATAGAGCACGATCTGCCGTTGATTCTGCATTGTCGAGAGGCGTGGGAGGAGAGCTTTGAGGTGCTCGAACCCTATGCAGGGCGAGTGCGGGGCGTTTTTCACAGCTTTGCGGGGGGGAAACAGGAGGTGGAGAGGATTGAGAAGATCGGAAATTTCTATTATGGGATTAATGGCACGGTGACGTTCAAGAATTCTACACTGCCGGAGGTGTTGCCTTTTATTCCGCGGGATAGGATCGTGCTTGAGACTGATGGGCCGTACCTTGCTCCTATGCCTTATCGTGGTAAGCGCAATGAGAGTGCTTATATTGCTATAATAGCGCAGCGTGTGGCGGAGATATTGGGCATGCCTACGGGGTCTCTTGCGGAGCTAACGACGCGTAATACGGAGGCGTTATTTTTCTAAAGTACTATTAGGGCAACAAGGAGAGAAGGTTTTCTGCCCTCGTTCGCCCGGCGGCATCCCGCGTGCTTCGCACGGTGTGTTTTAGAGGTAATGTTTCTCTGTTTTGTACGATACCATTTTATGGATGATTTTCTTTCCGTTACTTTTTGTAGGGGCAAAAAGTAACCAAAAACCCCTTCG
>CAYJIF010000009.1:1590-37779 GCA_964370175.1 uncultured Rikenellaceae bacterium | reverse complement strand
GAGGGCGCGCTTACGCCGCGCGGGCGGACGCATAGCGTCTTTTGATTGGTTGCACTAATAGAAAAACAAAATCAAATGCCCCGCGGGGGCACCCGCCACACCGTTTAAGTTTCGATATATTGTGCAGACCCAGATGTCCCAACAAAGCTCTAAACAGCACAGTTAAGTAAAATTCTGGACGGAAAGCAGATTCGCACCTAACGCATATCTACACAAAAAACTCTCTGTCACCAAAAATGCAACAGAGAGTTTTTGCTTTGTGAGAACTAATTTTTCACCCCCACACTTCGCTTACCTTCTACTTCTTCAGCTGGCGGGCAAGAAGCGTATTCTTCATCAAACTAACAATAGTCATAGGCCCTACTCCACCCGGAACAGGAGTGATATAAGAGCATTTCGGGGAAACCTCTCCCCAGCACACATCGCCCAACAAACGGAAACCGCTCTTCTTGGTAGCGTCATCAACCCGAGTGATTCCCACATCGACAACCACTGCTCCCTCCTTGACCATATCGCCCTTGAGGAACTCAGCAATACCAAGTGCCGCAACAATTATATCCGCCTCGCGACATATCTTTGCAATATCTTTCGTGCGAGAGTGAACCAGAGTCACAGTGCAATCCACACCCTTCTCGCTCAGTAGTATCGACATCGGACGACCTACAATATTGCTACGACCAATAACTACGCAATTTTTGCCACTCGTCTCCACATTATAGTACTTCAACAGCTCCATCACACCCGCTGGAGTAGCACTCACAAAGGCAGGACGCAGTCCGAGCGACACCTTGCCCACATTCACGGGGTGGAAACCATCCACATCCTTAGTGGGGTCAATCGCTTCGATAATCTTCTGTTCGTCGATGTGCTTAGGTAGGGGCATCTGGACAATAAAGCCATCCACTCTTTCGTCAGCATTGAGTTTTGCTACCTCAACGAGCAGCTCCTCTTGAGTGATAGTCGCTGGTAGGCGCAATACCTCGCTATAAAAACCTAAATCCTCGCAAGCCTTCTCCTTTGCATTTACGTATGTGCGGCTCGCACCATCGTCGCCAACAAGTATTGCTACTAAACCCGGAGGGCGTTCACCTTGGGCTGTCATGGCTGTCACTTTGGCGCGAATCTCTTCCTTTAATTCGGCCGCTACGGCCTTACCATCAATTATTTGCATTTTTTACGGTGTATTTTTATGTGTTTAAAAAATGAATTTATTATACCTTATTTGCATGTAATATACGTGTATTATACACTCTTCTACTCAATCTTCTCTATCTGCGTTTCATCCCCGGCATTTTGCCATTGAGCGCACCTTTCATCATCGTACGCATCTGGTCGAATTGCTTGATGAGTTTGTTCACATCAGCCACCTCGCAACCCGAACCCTTTGCAATACGTTGTTTGCGAGAGGGGTTCAACGAAGCTGGATTCTGCCTCTCAAATGGAGTCATAGAGTGAATGATAGCCTCGGTCTGCTTGAACATCGAATTGTCCATCTCAACACCTTTTAGAGCCTTGCCCACACCCGGTATCATCGACATTAGATCCTTGATATTACCCATCTTCTTGATCTGAGAGATTTGCTTCAAGAAGTCATCAAAATTAAACTCATTGCGCTTGAAACGCTTCTCAAGTCGTGCCGCTTCAGCCTCATCAATCTGCTCTTGTGCTTTCTCCACCAGCGACACAATATCGCCCATGCCCAAAATACGGTCGGCCATACGCTCGGGGTGGAAAACATCGAGATCCTCCATCTTCTCGCCACGGCTGACGAATTTGAGGGGTTTATTGACTACCGAACGGATAGAAATTGCTGCACCACCACGAGTGTCACCATCCAACTTGGTGAGCACAACACCATCGAAATCCAAGCGATCGTTGAACTCTTTGGCAGTATTCACAGCATCTTGTCCCGTCATCGAATCGACCACAAACAGGGTCTCAGCAGGGTTAATGCTCGTCTTGATGGCTGTGATCTCGCTCATCATCTGCTCATCAATGGCAAGGCGACCTGCCGTATCGACAATGATTGTATTTACGCCTTTTGTCTTAGCCCATTTTACGCCATTATCAACGAGTTGTACCGCATCAGTTGCGCCCTCTTCGCTATAAACCTCTACGCCGATTTGCTCGCCCAAGATTTTGAGCTGGTCGATTGCCGCTGGGCGATAAATATCGCCAGCGATGAGCACCACGCCACGCCCTTTTTTCTTAAGCATGTTGGCGAGCTTGCCCGAGAAAGTCGTCTTACCCGAACCCTGAAGACCTGCAATAAGGACAATTGCTGGCGAGGGTTTGAGATTCACCTCACTGGCAGTTCCGCCCATAAGCTCCGCAAGCTCGTCTTTGACAATTTTAACAATCATCTGTGAGGGGTTCACCGACTTGATAACATCAGTACCAATCGCCTTTTTCTTCACATCATCGGTGAAAGTCTTGGCAACTTTGTAGTTCACGTCAGCATCAATCAGCGCTCGACGAACCTCCTTGAGGCTCTCAGCGATGTTGATTTCGGTAATACGACCCTGACCCTTTAGAATCTTAAAACTCTTCTCTAATTTTTCACTTAAATTTTCAAACATTTTTCGTCGATTGTATTTTATCTAATTTTTATTACATACGGTGTGGAAGTTCGATGCCGAGTAGTCCCATTGCATTTTGGAGCACACGTGAGAGCGTCAAACTGAGTGCCAATCGAAGCGCCTTTGCTTCAGCGGCAACACCCTCTTTGAGGATTGGGTTGTCGTGATAGTAGCGGTTATACTCTGTGGCGAGTTCATAGCAATAGTTGGCTATGAGTGCTGGTGAGTGTTCTGCCGCTGCAGAGTTCAACACCCCCGCAAAGTCGCTCATCAACTTCACCAAACCAATCTCTGCCGCGCTCAGCTCTGTTGCTGAGTGGTTAGGCTCAATGCCCTGCGCCTCGGCTCTGCGGCCAAGCGAGCAAATCCGAGCAAAGGTGTACTGAATAAATGGTGCTGTATTTCCATTGAAGTCAATGCTTTCTGAAGGATTAAAGAGCATGGTCTTCTTGGGGTCGACCTTCAGAATAAAGTATTTGAGTGCTCCAAGGCCTATGAGTCGCGAAATAGCGTAACTCTCTTCGTCGCTGAGGCCATCGAGCTTGCCCAGCTCTGCACTCATAGTGCGTGCGTCCTCGATCATCGTTGCCATAAGGTCATCTGCATCGACCACAGTACCTTCACGAGATTTCATCTTGCCCTCGGGCAGCTCCACCATGCCATAAGAGAGGTGATAAATAGCATCGCTCCACTCATACCCCAATTTCTTGAGAATACGCTTTAGCACATCGAAGTGGTAGTTCTGTTCGTTACCCACGACATAAGTCATATCATCAAAGCTGTACTCGCTGTATCTCTCCAATGCCGTACCCAGGTCTTGAGTCATATAAACGCTGGTGCCATCGGCTCTGAGCAGCAATTTTTCATCCAAGCCCTCGGAGCTAAGGTCCGCCCACACCGAGTTATCCTCACGCCTATATAGCACTCCCTTCTCCAAGCCATCCTCCACGAGCTTTTTACCCAACAGATAGGTTTGAGACTCGTAGTAGGTTTTGTCGAAGCTCACACCCATCTCTTTGTACGTAACATCAAAGCCCTCGTAAACCCAACCATTCATCGTACTCCACAGCTCTACCACCTCGCTATTACCTGCTTCCCATTGTTGTAGCATTTCGCGTGCTTGCTGCATCAGCGGAGCCGTTTCTTTTGCCACCTCTTCGCTATTGCCCTGAGCAATAAGTTCTGCCACTTCCGCCTTGTACGCCTTATCGAACTCCACATAGTATTTACCCACCAAGTGGTCGCCCTTCATGCCGCTCGATGCGGGAGTCTCTCCGCCACCAAACTTCTGCCATGCCACCATACTTTTGCAAATATGTATACCACGGTCATTCACCAAATTCACCTTCACCACCTTATTGCCCGCAGCTTCGAGAATCTGCGCCACAGAATAGCCCAAGAGATTGTTGCGAATGTGTCCCAAGTGCAGAGGTTTATTGGTGTTAGGCGAGGAGTATTCCACAAGCACTACTCTATGAGTTGGCTCCACAAAGCCAAATTTCGGGGCACTATGTATATGCTCGAACACGCCTTGCCAAAAATCAGCCGTGAGACAAATGTTCAAAAAGCCCTTGATAACATTAAAATCATCCACCACACTGCAATTCGCCTTCAACCACTCTCCTATCTCTGCGGCAGTTGCTTCGGGGTTTTTCTTCGACACCCTTAGCAGCGCAAAGGTCACCAGAGTGTAATCCCCAGTAAATTCTTTACGAGTCTTGCTCACTTGCAGTTCTACTCCTTGTGCATTATCGCCATAGAGTGCGGCAGCCGCCTTTTGGCAATGGTCTTTAATTATATTCTCTACTATCATTGTTTATTTATTAATACTTTACTATTGTGCAATCTCGCCTTCTGCGCTCAAAATCTTCTACACCTACTGTTATGTGTGTTCTATTCGGGACTTGTCGCCAAGTCGAGTTTATAGTCGTTGCGTTTGGCGACATTCATCACCTGCACCAAATCCTCGAGCGTAGTTCTTTTGTCGCCACGGAGCAACACACGCTTATCCTCCACGCCCTCCATTTCAGCTCTGAGCACCTCTTCGAGTCGAGCGAACTCAACCGCACTCTCGCCCACATAGAGCTGCCCATCTTCTGTGATAGAGACGATTACTGTCACCTTATCTTTGCTGGGCGAAGTACTTTTGGGCAGGGTAAGTTTCAGCGAATTTGAGTTAATGAGCGTTGTTGCAATGAGCAAAAATATGAGCAGCAGAAACATCAGGTCGGTCATCGAAGCCGAACTGCTGTTTATCTCCACTTTTGAACCTCTTTTTATAGCCATTTTTTCTTATCTGTTAGTATTTTCGGTATTGATAATATCCATGAATGCTTGCGTGTTAGCCTCCATTTCGAAAATCAGACGCTCGATGCGAGCCACCAGGTAGTTGTAGCCAAAGTAGGCAGGAATACCAACGATAAGACCCGCAACGGTTGTAATCATCGCCGTGTAGATACCACTTGAGAGCAACTGCATATCCACCGAACCGCCTGCTTGCGAGAGGTTCATAAAGGCTTGCACCATACCGATTACCGTACCCAAGAAACCAATCATCGGAGCTCCACCAGCAACAGTTGCCAAAAACGGCAGTCCTTTTTCCAAGCGAGCGACCTCCAAATTGCCCACATTCTCGATTGCGGCATGAATCTCCGAGGGGCTCTTGCCCATGGATAGTATGCCTCGCTCCACCATTCTTGCCACAGGAGTTTTTTTGTTGCGACACAGCATCACGGCACGCTCAATCTGGCCATCATAGATGAGGTCACGGATTCTGTTCAAGAATTTGTTATCACGCTGGGTTGCCTTGCGAATTATTGCAAAGCGCTCGAAGAATATGAAAATTGAAATTGCCGATAGGATAAAAAGAGGAATCATCAGCCATCCACCCGCAAGGATGAGCGAGCCAAGTCCTACTGTTTGTGCTTGAAGAAATGAGAAAAGAAACATGTTTTTTTAGTGTGTGCTTTGTTACTTGATTATTTGTTCTATGAGTTAAGTTTGTGCGTATGTGTATGTAGTCCGCGCTTTAGTATTTGAACGTGGCTGCTTTGTGGGCCTCTCTTGCGTTTCTAATAGGCACGAGTGTGAAACCCCACTGCACATCTTGATCTGCTTTGACCAAGTGTTCGTCGTAAGGCATCGAATACCACGAGTCAACACCACCTACACCCATTTGTTTGTAGTCGAGGCAAAGCTCCACGTAATCTCTTGGGTTGATATCCCAGGAGTGAGTGTGGCGTGGTTTCACACCAAACGCAGCGGCTTGATCTTGCACCTCATCTTTGGAGCGGTTGTTCCATTGGTAGTCGAACTGCTGAGCAATTTCGCCTTCGCCATCAAAGTCCTCAACACTGTTTCTCAGCGCATTGAACTCCATGGTATTGTCGGCAATAACGGCGAGCCCACCAGTGCGAGCAGTCGTAAGGCTTAGGTATCGAGTGTCGGTGTGGTGTCCTGTTTCTTGAGGGCGCACGTAATCGAATGCTTGAACATCGGCACTACTATTGTAGTAGCCCACGTCTGTACCCCATTTTCTATCGCTATAGTTTTCTTGTGGCCCACGACCAAAGTAATCTAACGTTGCGTATTCTTTTGGCAGGCGCATGCGCATTCCCAAGCGTGGGATTAGTTGTTCGCTACCGCTAACACCCGTGAAGTTATAGCCCACGTGCACTACTCCATTACCATATATAGTATAGGTGATTTTCAGCGAGGTTGACGCAGGGAGGTCATAACCAGCAGTGATAAGTACCGTACCGTTGTCTTGCTCTGCAACAGTAACGCTCTTTGCCGATAGTGAAGTGGAAACGCCGCGGAAGTCAGCCGTTTTGCGAGGCATGCCCGAGCCGTAGTCATTATCTGTGGCGGCTCTCCAGAATAGAGGTCTAAGACCAATTTCATCTGCTATCATCTGCTTGCCATTCACGTCATAAGAGTTCAGGAATCCTGTTTTTTTGTCCACCGACAGAGAGAAGTAAGAGCTGCTCACGTCAATGCTCTGTCCATCTTGTTTGGTGGTGAGCGTTCCCGAGGCCTTGAATTGATTCTTGGCAACTGTTCCTGGGAGTAGGAATTGCTCGCTTGCAACCTCGTAGCCTTTTTTCAGCAGCCCATCGTTTGCCAACAATGTAACAGAGAAGTCCACAAAATATTCTTCACCCGCAGCTCTTCTCTTGGGCATAAGGTTGTTGATGGTCACTTGTTTTGTTTCTTGCGGGGCGAGCTCTATTTTGAGAGTACCGCTGCTCACGGTTTTAGAGGCGGTTTTGAGCGTCCAAGTTACTTTGTACTTGTCCAGCGAGTTAAAGTCATAGTAGTTGGTGACCTCGAAAAGTCCTTTTTCAATATCAACAGCTTTGAAGTGAACGTACTGGTACACTTTTTTGATTTCGCTCATCAGCGCAGGTTTGGGGGTTCTATCAGGGCTAACAATACCATTGCAGAGGAAGTTTCCGTCCGAGGGAGCGGGGCTACCATCAGGCATCAGGTAGTCGCCGCCGTAGGTCCACGTGAAGTCTGTGCTATCTTTGTTGTACTCCAAGAAACCTTGGTCTACCCAGTCCCAGATGAAACCACCTTGCAAATTTTCTGAGTCGTAGATAACATCCCACATTTCGCGCAGTCCGCCCGAAGAGTTACCCATTGAGTGCAGGTACTCCGATGGGATATAAGGACGGTCGGTCTCTGCCTCTTCCCACGCTTTGAAGTGGCGAGGTGCGGGGTATTGAGGGCAGTATATGTCAGTATTCCACTCCAACAAAGCACGTTCGTATTGCACAGGGCGTAGAGTGTCAATGTTTTTGAGATACTCATAAGTTTTATAGAAGTTATAGCCATTACCCGCCTCGTTGCCCAGCGACCATATCACCACCGAGGGGTGGTTTTTACTCTGCTCGTACATATTCTCTGTACGCTCCATGTGAGCACGCAGCCATTCGGGGTTGTTACCCAGCGAACCGCCTTTGCGCAAATCGTAGTACATACCGTGGCTCTCGATGTTTGCCTCATTGACAAGATAGAATCCGTATTTATCGGCAAGTTCGTAGAATCTACGCCCCTGAGGGTAGTGAGCCAAGCGGATGGCATTGATATTCGCCTCCTTCATGAGTCGCATATCCTCTTCCATAGTTTCGGCAGTGAGGTAATGCCCCGTCACCTCGTCGTGTTCGTGGTAGTTCACGCCCTTGAGCAGAACGCGTTTTCCATTAACCAAGTAGTCATTCCCAATCACCTCGCTGGTGCGGAAGCCCACCTTGGCTGTGGCATACTCGATGAAACGACCATCTTGTTTAATCTTCAACACCAATGTATATAGGTTAGGCTCTTCGGCGCTCCATTTCTTTACGTTTTTGAAGACTCTATTGAAGCGTACCGTGTCGAGCGAGTTGCCTGGCATCACCTTTTCGGCATAGGAGTAATCCACCAGTTCGCCCGCGTCATTAAGCAGTTCGTACCACACTTGCAGGTTGCCCGAGGGTTTCACAAAAGTGTTTTTCAGCGCCATTTCCAGCTCGAAGATTCCGTCCGTGTAGGTAGAATCGAGCGTTGCCACTACTTTGTAGTCATCGATGCGCGTGGTTGGCTGGCTCCACACAAAGACATCACGCTCGATACCCGAAATTCTCCAGAAATCTTGACACTCCAAGTAATTGCCAGTTCCCCAGCGCATAACCTCTACTGCCAAGGTGTTGGTACCCTCCACAATATAGTCATCGATAAGGAATTCCGCTCTACTCTTGCTGTCCTCGGTGTAGCCCACCTTCTTGCCGTTGATGTAGACAGTCGTAGCACCCTTCACTCCATCAAAGCACAAGAACACATCTCTATCTCTCATATTGAGCGTAGCCTCGAACTCTGTTCTATAGAGTCCGACTGGAATTGCATCAGGCAGAGCAGGTGGCTGCGGGTTGACAGGTGCAAATTCGTAGGGGTGGTTCGTATAGATAGGCGTTCCAAACCCTTGGCGCTCCCAGTTTCCTGGCACTTTTATCGTGCCCCAATCTCTCACGCTGTACGACGGTGAATAGAACTCCGAAGTGGGCGCACTTCTGTAATCGTCATAGTATTTGAACTTCCATTCGCCATTTAGCGAGATATACCATCTCGAATCTTCATACTTATTTGCCAGTGCAACCTCTCGGTTCCCGTAGGTCATAAAGTATGAGCGTGGCTCTTCTTTTCCTACCGCTACAACTCCAGGTACTCGCCATTCTTTTTGTGTAGGCGTTTCTGGCGTGATTTGCAAATCGGCACTTCCTGCCCCAGTTAGCTGAGCATTTGCTCCAAGACCAATGCACGTTATGAATGTGCTAAAGAGTAGTTTTTTCATAATTGTTCTGTAAGTGTGGTTATTTTTGTCTGAAATAGATCTGAATAGGGCAACCTGTGAAATCCCAATGGTCGCGAATCTTGTTCTCCAAGAAGCGGCGGTAGTGGTCCTTAACATACTGCGGCAGGTTCACAAAGAAAGCGAACTGTGGTGTCTGCGTGGGCAGTTGGGTTGCATATTTAATTTTGATATACTTTCCTTTGATAGATGGCGGAGGCGTGTGCTCGATGATTGGGAGGATAAAGTCGTTGAGCTCCGATGTTGGGATACGCTTTTTGCGGTTGATGTGAACTTCCATAGATTTTTTGACAATATCCATGATACGTTGTTTTTCGGTTGCCGAGGTAAAGAGGATTGGCACGTCGTTGAACGGGGCAAGTTTTTTGCGCACTGTTTCAGCGTAGTCGCGGGCTGAGTTGGTCTCTTTTTCGGGAACGAGATCCCACTTGTTGATTACCACAACACAGCCTTTACGGTTGCGCACGATAAGTTCAAAAAGATTCATATCCTGAGCATCAACCCCCAGCGTTGCATCCACAACGAGTATTGCCACATCGCACTGCTCAATGGAGCGAATAGCACGTAGCACGGAGTAGAACTCCAAATCCTCGGTCACTTTAGTTTTTTTGCGCACACCCGCCGTGTCCACCAACATGAAGTCATAGCCATACTTGCGGTAGCGGCTATCAATCGAGTCACGAGTCGTACCTGCAAGGTTTGTGACTATGTTTCTCTCCTCGCCCAACAGAACGTTTGTGAGTGAGGATTTACCAACGTTGGGTCGCCCCACGATTGTGAATTTAGGGAGTTGTTCTTTCTCTTCGAGTTCTTGTTCTTCCTCTGCAATCAGAGCATCTTCAGCTGGCAGAGCGTTCACAATGGCATCCATCATATCTCCGGTACCACTACCCGTCATGCTCGAAACCGAGATTGGCTCACCGAGCCCCAGCGAATAGAACTCATACGAATCCAAATAGCGATTATTGTTATCCACCTTGTTGACTACGAGAATGACTGGTTTGCTTGTGCGTCTGAGTATTTGAGCCAGGCTGAGGTCAATATCCGCAATTCCCGTCTCTACGTCCACCATAAAGACTATCACATCGGCCTCGTCAATGGCGAGTCGCACTTGTCGAACAATTTCTTGTTCGAAGATATCTTCGGAATTAATGGTAAAACCACCCGTGTCCACCATCGTAAAAGTACGGCCATTCCAGTCCGTATTGCCATAGTGTCTATCACGGGTAGTACCCTCTGTACGGTCTGTGATTGCTTGCCTTTGACCCAGCAGGCGATTGAAAAGTGTGGACTTACCCACGTTCGGGCGACCGATGATTGCTACGATGCTACTCATGATAGATTTTAAATTTACTGTTGTTAAAAGATACAAAAGTACAAAAAAACCACTAAATTTGCACAAATATTTTTGCTATTTTAATATGAAACATTTTGAACACGAGTATTCAGAGACTCACAAGGATAGCGCACTGTGCGTACAAACCGGTATTGCACAGCCGCCAAACGTAAACCCACACTACGTTCGCAAGCCTCGCCGAGAGCTCAGTGCTCGAGAGTATATCGAGGGAATTTTGGCTGGAAACATCGTTGTGTTGGGGCAGGCAATCACAATCATCGAAAGTTCGCTGGAGGCTCACGAAGAGCTTGCGGCGCAAATCATCGAAGGGTGTTTGCCACACACGGGCAACTCCATCAGGGTTGGTATCACTGGGGTGCCCGGGGCTGGGAAATCTACTTTCATTGAGGCAGTAGGCGAAATAGTCACTGGCGAAGGACGAAAAGTAGCTGTGCTTGCCATCGACCCCTCGTCACAACGCTCTCGGGGCTCGATTCTGGGCGATAAAACCCGTATGGAAAGCCTCGCCCACAACCCAAATGTTTTTATTCGCCCCTCACCCTCGGGCAATTCGCTGGGTGGAGTGGCTCGCAAAACCCGCGAGACAGTTGTGCTGTGTGAAGCCGCAGGGTTTGATACGATTTTCATCGAGACCGTGGGCGTGGGACAGAGCGAGGTGGCTGTGCATTCCATGGTCGATATCTTCTTGATGCTCCAAATTTCGGGCGCAGGCGATGAGCTACAAGGCATTAAACGTGGGATTATGGAGATGAGCGACATTGTTGCCATCACCAAAGCCGATGGCACAAACGTAGAAAAAGCGCAGCTGACCAAGGCGCAGATAGAGAACGCACTGATGCTATTCCCCATGCCGCTCAGTGGAATTCGTCCACGAGTGATGCTCTGCTCATCAATTGAGGGCACAGGGCTGCATGAGCTGTGGGATTCTGTGAAAGATTTTTTGCAGAAGACCCAAAATTTCGAAGCAAATCGCTCTCGCCAGTCTATGTACTGGATGCGCGAAAGCATCAATGACGCACTATTAGGTGGGTTTTATAACAATACAATCATCAAGGAACGACTGCACGAGATTGAGAAGCGGGTGCTTGAGAACGAGCTATCACCATTTGCTGCTGCCAGCGAACTACTCGATATCTATCACGGATAGCCTCAGGGTAAAGCGGGTGTGCGCCGTGTAATTTCAGGCAAATACGCATGTATTAATGATATAACTGCGTTTGATTGAGTTGTGATTTACAGATATTTACGCACTGCGGGCTAAACCAATACACAAGGTGACATAGCTGGTCATTCAGAACAGAATTAATGTGATGGGAGTGTCATGGA
This sequence comes from uncultured Rikenellaceae bacterium, assembly GCA_964370175.1. GTDB lineage: Bacteria > Bacteroidota > Bacteroidia > Bacteroidales > Rikenellaceae > Mucinivorans. The sequence goes on along the minus strand of CAYJIF010000009.1, from coordinate 26,168 downwards.
TTGCATTTTTGTTTTAGCAAGTATGCGCCAGGTTTGAATTATTCTTTTAGGTGCTATGATGAGTGATGGTGAGAGAGTTGCGCTTAAAAGTGAAATAAATTTGCAAAAAAAATTTGTATAGGTAAAATAAAATACATATTTTTGTGGCTCGAAAAACAAGGAGGGGTGGGTGAGTGGCTGAAACCAGTAGTTTGCTAAACTGCCGAGCTGGGTGAACTGGCTCCGGGGGTTCGAATCCCCCTCCCTCCGCGGATGTTGAATGAGGCACTTGGGTAACCCGAGCGCCTCATTTTCTTTTTATTACATATCACCCATACGCCTTTGCAAGAATAAAATTATTCTAAATGACACTTTTGTTTATTGGATAATAATTTGTATATTTGCCTCATAATAAACCATTTAAAATTCACAGCAGAGAGATGAAAACGATTATTACCCTCGCGGCGACTATTTTTGCAGCCCTCACCCTTACTTCTTGCGAAAAGCCTAATCCTGCAGAGCAGGTACTTGACCCTGATGCGATGATTTCGTTGCGCCCCGCCTCGGGGGTTAAGGCAGTAACCAAGAACCCCGCCCACCTTACCGCTAATGAGATAGTGGAGCAGGCGACCGATATTTGGTTTTGGAACTTTGACTATACCACTCAGAACGCTCTTGGTAGGGGATTCGCTGAGAGCCAAAGAGATCTCATAAATATGCGCCTCTTGATGTGGGGTACGGATATTATCGACCAATTTGGTGAATACGTAGGAGAATTTATCGAGTCGCACGATGTTGTATTGACCAAACAAACAAGCATCAACTCTAAGGACACCATAGGCTATATCAGCAACGCCACACTTCGTGCCGCTGAGGCTGAGATTAAAGAGGCGTTTGCCCAAGGCGACTACACCACCTGCTACGAGGTATTTGATAGGGCGTTTACTTTTGAGCCTATCACCGCCGCCGAATGGCGAGAACTTAAAGCAAGGGGCGAAAACTAAGCTCCTCATTATTGATTATCCCCCACTAACGTAATATTAAAAGCTCCACCAGCGGTGACGACCACGTTGCCGCTGTTTTTTTTTGTGTAGCGTATGCAGCCCAATTACTCAGAGGGGTTACAATAGCCGAGTAATTTCACCGATTCACCGTGTGTGTCGTATCAATTGAATATTTCCTCTCCATATCTTCTTTCCAACTCGCATTTTATTTCATCTCTAAGATTACAACACTCATAAAACGCACGCTATCCAATCGTTGTTACTGGATTTGGAATGGTGTATTCTTCGACACCTTTGTTAGTAGTACCGAAAATAGTCTTTTTATCTTCGTTAAAACGAACACCATAATCGTCAATCCAAATAGTAATCGGATTGCCAAAAATGCCTTTCCCGCTTTTTATTTTGACGATTAAAATCGTCCAAGTTGGGCTGCGCATCAGCATAGCTCAAACTTCGTTTGATTATGCGCTCGGCTTGCACCGATTTTCTGCACTCGAAACCAATAAACGCTCACTTTTTTATAAAATTCCGCACTGCTTCGCTTAGAAAATATCAACTACTCTGTTTTGTTCAATTTGGGGCAATTTTCAAAGACGTTTTCGCCAAGGATCACTTGAAGGTTTTGAATAGACACCCGCTGCAAGAAATAACAACCAGAAAATGCAGCGTAATCAACAAGAACAACCGAGGGTGGAATAACAACACTCTCAATAGATTCGCAGCCATAAAATGCAACGCAACCAATATGTAACACTGAGCCACCAATAGTGACGCTCAAAGCGGACTTACAGCCCGCAAATGCGTTTTCTGGGATGTCTGTAATAAACTTTGGAATATTGATACTAAGCAGCGAACGGCACTCATAAAAGGCGCTTCTTCCGATGCTCCTAAGCGATTCGGGCAAGTCTGCTCGCTGAAGCAGTATGCACTCCCCAAAGGCCTCCTCGTCAATATGATAAAGCAACTCCGGGAATACAACCTCGCTTAAACGGACACAACAAGCAAAAGCTCTTCTCTCGATGTGTATTAATGTGGGTGGCAGGCGTATATACTCAAGAGCATCACATAGGTAAAACGCCTCCATGCAAATGTGAGTGACCGAATCGGGCACAACATATCTTTTGATCTTTTTGTTACAAGCCCGCACAAGTCGCTCTTTGTCCTCGCTATAACGCACACCATATTCATCTATCCAACCATCTGGCACACCATCATTGTTATACCAACGGGTATATTGAGGCACATAATTCTCGTTCACGACCTCGTTTTTGTAATTTTTCTTATTTCTCATTGCAAAAAAAGATTTAATAACCAATACGTTTGGAATTTCTCTTATCCAACAGCTCCTCTTTGCAATAAGCCTCTATCGCCTCAATGGAAGCGCTATTGCCGCTGATGATTTCCTCTACGGTACGCTTGCGAGCAATGTTCTCAATCTGAGCACCACTGAAATCAAATTTTCGCGCAAGATAACTTGCCTGCTCTTGCTCCAAAGTCGGTATCATCGCCTGCCAAATCGAAGATTTCACCTCCTGCGATGGCTTGTGAAATTCAATCTTGTAAATAAATCTGCGCTCAAATGCCTTGTCCAGATTTTGAGTCAAATTGGTAGTGGCAATCATAATGCCGTCCAGTGTTTCCATCTCCTGGAGGATGATGTTCTGTATGCTATTGCTCATCTTATCCGCCGACCGCTCAGCACCACTCATTCTCACGCCCAGCACAGCATCAGCCTCGTTGAAAAGCAATATTGGTGTCCGCTCACTCTCTGCCGAGAGTTCACGATAATTGTCAAACGCCGCTTTTATATTTTTCTCGCTCTCGCCCACCCAACAGCTCTTAATTTTTGATACATCCACCATCACGATATCTCGTCCCGTACTCTTAGCAATTTGATAGACACTCTCTGTTTTTCCTGTGCCAGGGGCACCGTAGAGCAGCGCCGCAAACCCCTTGCGCATACCGCTCTGCGTGAGGCGTTGCTGCACACTCTGGAAATTTTCGTTTTCCAGCAATGAACTCAGTTGTTCTATTTGCCGCCCCTCCTCGCTATTATAGAATAGTGGTTTTGCTGCAAGTGAATCAGCCTTGATGATATCGGTGTCGTTTTCATATTTTTTGATACAGGTATCAGAAACCAAGCCTCCGAGCACTTCGTCAATCACGCTTTTCGCAAGCGAGAAAGTGCTACAAGTAGAGAAAAAACCTTGCTGAACAGAGGTCTTAATCCATTTTTTTGTTTGAAGCTTATGTTGCTCCCTTGTGAGTTGTGCAAATAGAACATCAAACTGAAATTTGTCGTCAAAAATATTTCTAATATCATACGAGTCAACTTTAACATCGCCCTTGTTCACCAGAGAGTGGCACAAAAAGATAAAAAGCAGGTGGGTGTATTGCGAATCTTCTACTTTATACTCCCCAAGGTTTTCTACCACATATTTCACAAAATGCAGCTGAGAATTATTGCGCATCAAGCCCCCAAGTTCTCTATTCACCTCGGTAGTTGTTATTTGTTCATCAATACACTTTCTAAAACATCTCGATATGCGGTTAAAAAGCTCAGAGATGGTGAGTCCGCTATTATTCTCTGGCTCATAGGCACGATTGTCGAGCAGCGAGTCTATGGCATCCTTGTTGAGAAAAATGTGCTCCTCACGTCCCAAACTAATGTATCCCCTGTCTCTAAGCACAGCAATATCGTCATTGTAGCCGAGCAGTGTGAGATATGAGCACTCAAAGTGCGAGGATAGGTCGCTTTTCTTTATTGATTTCTTGTTGCAGTTCTCGAGAATTACGGAGAGAAGCATCACCTGCATCTCACTCATCGAAAGCTTTTCTTGAAGCGGGGTGAGGTGAATCTTGCATTTTTCTATGTTTTCGCTTTTGAGTTTAGACTCTTTTGAAAGTTGCGCAACTTTTTCGAGATGTTGTGCAATGGTGTAGTTCTCAACGTTTTCAATCGGTTCGCACGGTTCTTTCTTCTCCTCTTTTATGGCTTGCAGTCTTTTGATTTGCTCAGCCTCTTGCAGGAGTTGTCGCAGTCTATTAGTTTTCATCGTTCCTTTGTCATTAATTTTGTGACAAAGTTACCATTCAGCTGCGCCAAATAACAGCACAGCTCTGTATGTTCTTACCTGATTTTTTTTAAAATAGACTATGCGATACTTATGGTAAGGGCTGGCGAGACTTCTGTGGAGGTAGTTACTACCCGATCTTTTAGCTCTGTGGGAATAGATAGCTCGGCAAAGGCGGCGGAATGCTCACTATGGATGGGGATAATGGCAAGGCGGGGCGAGGCACTCCGCAGAGGCGTGATCGCGAAAATCACACGCATGGAGTACGTGCTTGCACTCAGCCTCGACGAAGAACATATGGTTATCGTAGGCGGAGTGGCTCATAAAACAGGGCGTGATTTTCATATCCCCGAGCGTAAAGGTGTGCCCTGCGGTCATCTCCTCCATCGCCTCAAGCGTTGCTACATCTTGTGCAGACAACTCCTCTTAACCCTCTATTTAGCCGAGCCGGCGCGATGGCGAGCTCACGATGGCGCCCGTGAGTATCGGAAATGGCAGTAACTCGCTGCTCTTTTAACTCAAAACTATACATTTTCACTTGCTTGTTTATATGTTTCGTATTGCTGGGAGGCGATGGCGGCGAGCTCGGCACGGAAGTGCTCGGGGGCAAGAACCTCCACCTCAGCGCCGTGTGAGAGCACCTCCTGGCGAAAATCATAGGTCGGAATCACATCATACTCGAAGAGCGTGTAACCCTCGCCGCTGCCCTCCACCTCACGCTGCGAATGGTGCAACGGCAAGGTGCGCAGATAATTCGCCTTGCGGTCAATTACCTTTAATTGCACCCGCTCCACGCCCATCTCCTCGTCCACCACAATGCCATAAGCGTGCTCGAAATATGCCTCTCCATCAAAGTCTTCGGCCATCTCATAAGTGCCATCTGTGGAGCGAATGGAGTGAATCCTATCAAGCCCAAAGGTCGTCAAATAATCCTTGCCCTCGCACCTCCCCAGCACATACCACCTGCGATGAAAAACTTTTACGCAATAAGGCTCAATGGTGTAGATTTTAGGCTCCTCGGCTTGAAATTTCTGGTACTCCAGCTCCAACACTACCCCATCCCTCATCGCCTCGATAATAGGGGTCAAGAAGTTCTGTCCGCTGGGGATTTCCTCAAAGAGAATGCGGCTTTTGAGCTTGTGGCTCTCGTTGATGAGATTATTCACCGCAAAGGTATTGATGAGCCAGCCGCGAACCCCGCCCCGCTCCATATCGTCAGAGTTTTCGATGTAGTAGGTGTAGCCGCCGCTGCGGTCGCACTCGATGTTGATGTCGAACATCTCCTCGATTGCGCTGCGGTGGTTGTGGAATGTACGCAGGGGCAGTTCATCGCCCGAGTTGTTGAGCTGTGAGCGGCACCAGCGCTCCGAAATTTCCTCAAAGGTGATGCGCCCGCGGCTAAAGATTGTGTCCACGAGCCAGATGTAGCGGTTAAAGAGCAGCGCGTGCGCCTCCTTGTTTGATTTCCTGTTTCCCATAGTTTCAGATGTGTTGTAAATGATTCTTTGCAGTGTTTGTTCGGTTAATTTCAACCGTGAATTATCGTTATTCACCACAAATATACAAAACCCCTATGCCAAATACAAGCATATGCAGTTTTATGGCAAACTATTTTTCAATTTTTGGTATATCAGCTTTAATTGGGGCAATTCTATTGTTTCGAAAAACAATTTAGAATAGTGGCTGCTTTTCGAGGTTTTCATCGAGGTAGTAGCACTCGCCATCTTTGCGTACCTTAATCCATCCTCTGGGGTCTTCATCCCAAATATATATTCCGTCGTAAATAGGTTCGAGCAGTACTTTACCAATAGAATCAATTAGCCCACATTTACCCCAATTACCTTCCTTGCTACTATCCATTGCATAGATAACCCTCCACCCTTTGGAATTTTGGGGGCGAAGCCAACGCATGGGCATAAAAGGTAATAACATCTCGCCTTTGAGGTTAATCACTCCCCACTCCCCTTTGTCGTTTTGAACTTCTATTTCCTGGCTATCACCTGTAATCTCTATCTGCAAATACTCAAACGGTACGATTACCTCACCTTTGAGGTTTATAACACCACGCTTCTCACCGATGCGAGCAACCATAAAATCTGAATTCCCATAGTAGCCTACATAGTCATAAATGGGTTCAATGACAAACTCGCCACGGCGGTTTATAAGCCCCTGCCTTTTCTCTCCTTCTATTTTTACATTAATTGTCGTGAGGTCATTATGCCACCCAAGTCCTAAACTTACTACTTCGAGTCCCACAAAGCTGAGCACTTTATTTAGGTCTTTATCAAGGTAATACCACTGACCATCTTTATTCACAATAAACCAATCATCACTATTCATAAAGTTGTGAACCGGCTCAAGAACTGTGTTTCCCTCCAGGTCAAGCAGTCCAAATTGACGGTTAGAGGGGTCATTACTTAGGCTAAATCTCAGATAGCCATTTTCAGGCCCTGATAGCATGGACATTGGTCTAAAAGGTATTATGACCTCTCCCTTGTAGTTTATCACTCCCCACTGCCCATTAAGTTGGGCATTATAGTGTTCGTTGTCATCCCAAGGCCATAGGTAATTGTACTTAAATGGAAGGACTACCTCTCCTTTTGTATTCATAATTGCCCAATGTTCGCCTTTGCGCACAGTCATTAGCTCTGAATCATCGAAGCGATTAATCACACCATAAATAGGCTCGATAATCACTTCGCCTTTGCGATCTATTAGTCCGAATTTTCTCTTGTTGTTTTCGTCCAGTACAGTGAACAAGGCGTAATCATTTTCGAATGGGAATAACCAGTTGATTTTCACAGTTTTCAAGATATTATGAGTTACATTGTACCACAAAGATATCTACTACCTATGCCAAAGCACCGCATAGCTGGGGTAAAGCAGTGTTTCTTTTCGCCATTATGCACAACTATTTTTGCATAGTAGTCCCAGAAACTCTCGCTTTCCAAATATCTGCTCGCGGGGAGAAGGAAACGAGTATTGCCCCTAGCAGCACAGCTGCCATAATAATTATGGCACTATGCTTTCTCCATTTTTTTTGTTTGGGCGGTGTTTCTGCTGTTTCGATACGAAAATAGTCAGTAAAATTTCGCCCAGAGCGGTTAGAGAGTTGCGCGTGCGATTCATTGACGAGTCTGTTATTTGTCATAGTTTTAAAGATATTTTGAGTTATATTGTACCACAAAGATACCAACCCTCTATGCCAAACCACAGCATAATAAAAATTATGCAAACGCCATTATATCTGCAATAATTTTGCACAACCACAAAGTCGCGGAACCAACTCACAAGAAAAAACTCAGCCCAGAGAGCCTCGCCGAGGCGATGGACAAGTCATAGGGTCACCCCATTGGCTTTTAAGAAATTATCAATCATTTCAAACTAGCAACTATCTATTAGCAGCCTTGAATCCTTTCAATATCTGCAATAATTGAATCTGCACACTCTTCGATTAACGATATTTTCTCGCCCTGCAACAACTTTCTAACGTCATTTAATTCCCACTTAGAATATTCAAAGCTCTCCTTTATGCACCACCAATGTTTACATGAATCATACTGACCATCCACACCACTTTCTTTCAACAAATCAAGTACCGTGTCGCTGATAGCATGATATAGGCTTTTCTGCACAAGAGCACGGAAGGGCCCGCGCACAGATATCCTATACCACATCTCATTATCTTGGGAAGTTGGCTCACTTACTTTTATCCAATATGCACCATCTTCATTATACCCATCTTTCCCTCTCAGTTCTAGTTCTTTAACCAGCAATTCGACAAATCGAGCTGGCAGACTAGCCTGAAACGATGTAATTTCGTTGGATAGTGTAACCAACGACTCATAATCTTCATTGCTATCTAATTTCGAGAAAATCTCATTTAGGTTACGCATTCTACTGTGTGCTAAATATTCAAGTGTTTGTTTATACTGTAGGAGCACCTCCTTGAGTTTTGAGTTGCCAATTTCTTTTATACACGCGTTTATCCAATTTAGAATATGTACTGAATAGGAAATACACTTGTATTTTGTTTCATCAAGTCCATTTAGGGAGTACTCAGAGGGTTTACCTCCGCCGAGTGTAAGGTAGCACAAAGAGATATTCTTCTCATCATTCGTCCTAGTCTTAGCGAAGTTATAATAATCATACAACTGATCGCACTGATCACCAGCGCCTATTTTGTTCTCGATAATGATAATATTGCCACTTTCGTCCTCAAGATAAATATCAATTCGTCGCAAGCCTCCGGCAGCTTTTTCATCAACAACCTCAACAATTTCACAAGAATTGAATCTATCATTCATTTCAATTTCATGCAAGAATATGGCCAAGAACTTACTCCCCATCCCGTGGGCACCATCAGGATTTAGAAGATCGACTATCATTCGAGAATGCAGGGTAACCTCTTTATTCATAATTCTTAATACCGAGAAGATATTATAACTGGAGTCAATATATAATCGCTGCGACTCTTGTTCTCTTACGATTTTAAGTAATATTTTCAGCAGATTTTCTTTCATCACGATCAAAGTTTACACAAAGTTATAAATTATTATTGTAATATTATCCATACGCCATAATTCAGCATAAGTTTCATATTATCTTTGTGGAAAATTCGAAAAAATCATTGATTCATATGGATTATTGATTTAACTTTACACCACTATAAAGAGGAAGACAGACAATGAAAGACTTTGCAGCGATAGATTTTGAAACGGCGAACCACTCACCCAGCAGCATTTGCAGCGTTGGGGTGGTAATCGTGCGCGGTGGCGAAGTGGTAGAGAAATTCTACCGCCTCATTCGCCCCACGCCTAACTACTACGCCCACTGGGCAACAGAGTGCCACGGACTCAGCGCCGCCGATACCGACTATGCGCCACACTTTCCCGAGGTGTGGGCAGAGATTGCACCGCGCCTTGAGGGACTGACCCTCATTGCCCATCCAATTTTTTTGCTATCGGGGGATATAGCAGTTGGGGAGTAGTAGTTTCCATACGCATTATCAACAGGTTTATATAAATTTTGACTGTCAACAATATCGTTATTTTTAGTGACTTTTAACAGGTAGTTATTTGGTGTTTGCTGCATCGCTATAATCATCGAATCTTGATAAACAAAAGAATTCACTGCGTATTGTACTGTTGAATAGCTTTTAGTAATAACAAAACTATCAGCCTTGATAGTACTATCAATATCTACGGCCACTATCCTCTGCCCATTAACATCATTAGCATACACAATAGAACCTTGCCTCTGTCTATTCAGCCCTATACTTATGAGTTCATTAGCTGCTCTGCCTCGATGTCCATACGAGCCAATAAAACTGCCCGAGTTGTTGTATACATATATCAAATTCTCTCCTTCTCTTAACAATGCAACCAAATAGTTGCCAACAGGCACAATATTACCCATACCATATGCGTCAGAGATTATGGGTTGAGCATTGAGTTCGACTGAATCGTCAATGGTCTGGTGAAATATATTATTCTCGCTGAAATAATTGGTTTTTTTTGCAACTAATCATAATAAAAACAGTTGCGCAAAATACAATAATTTTAATCATATTACATAATTTTATATTGGTATAATTAAGGACTATTAGACATTTGAATAGAGATATAATTCTATATTGCATATGTACAATAGTCCATTCAGGTATTACTTATGACAAAGGCTACTTGGCCCTGATGAACTGCCTAATTCAACCCAAACACAAGGGTTGCCGCACCTCCAATAACCTCCGATTCCTTGAGTTCCTTTTGACCAACAATGCCAGCTATTGGAACTTCCGCCGCCTGTTTCGCCGTCGGTTAGGGCTTCGAGGTTGGCTTGGAATAGCCGTTCCTCGGCGGTCACCGTTGCCTCTTGGTAGGCATCGTAACCAAAAAATCCACCCGCTAATGCCATCGCCACCCCCTCGGCTTGCCCCAGCGCAATAGCACCAATCGCTATAGTTAGCATCATTTTTATTCCCTACATCAATTTTATCTGGTTTTTATTGGTTAATGCATCTGCGATAGGCTATACTTCGTTACAACATAGCCATCTTCGGTGTTAATGCCCGAGTAAAGGTATTCGTTTGATTCATCCACGCAAATTTTGCTTGCATCATGGTCAAGCTCGACTTTACAGACCAACTCCCCATCCCAATCAAGCACATAAACCTCATTGCTATAAGTTTCACTAAATTTTTTGAAGTCACGTTCACGACCGCAGTATAGCAAATATATGTACTCACTGCTTGTGGTAACATCTCGGAACCCCTCCCTGTTTCCCTCCTTCACTGTCATACCAGCTCCGTGAAATCCTTGATCCTCTCCATAGAGCGGTCTATAGCTCTTATAGCGTTTTAGGGAGATTAGTTCTTCGTCCTTGAACTCTGTTAGTTCAAAAGCGTCACAGGCATTGGCGGCATAAATAAACTTTGTATTATCTGCGTTGGAAGCAAAAAAGCCTTGATAAGCAAACGCGATATTTGGGGTGCGTTGCTCGTCAGCAAAGAGCAGAGGTTCACTAAAATGAGCAACCACGCTATCGCCCTTAAAGAGCTTGTACATCCCACCCTGATTGCTTGAATTTATTGCCAAAAAGGTTGAATCCGCAATATGTCGTATTGTAAAGAAATTGTTCAATCCATTTGGGATTTTTTGCACCGTGAAGTCGCTCCTTTTGGTTGAGTCGCCATTAAGAGTGTACTTGTGCATAATAGAGCTGTTTGGATCGATGAGATATGCATACCCATTTTCCCCATCAACGTACGCCCTACCAAGTTGTATAATTTCGCCTCTGCCGCGCCCTAATCTCACATAGCTATTTTTTTTCTGTCCTGTTTCTATGTCGTAGATGTTCACTATGTGTGGGCTCATAACAGTAATACAGACCAACCCTTGGTCGGTGAGGGTCATAGAATAGGTCATCCCGAAGTCAGGATTTTGCAATTTCACTTCCCCTTGCCCTTCGAGCTTTATGGTTTTAGGGAATGTGTAAGTTAATAACTCCATATTTGAAGTCGTTGCACTATGGCCACAGGCGCTACAAATCAAGGCAATAATGCCTACGTACAAATATTTAATCTTTTTCATTGGTTTTTGTTGGTTTTTGTTGGTTTAATATGGTAAATAAAAAGCGACTGCGCTGCTCTTTACACTCATCTACACGCCCCTAAAGTTATAAAAAAAACCCCACAAAAACAATTTTTTAGCTACTTTTTACGTCTTGCCTACACAAAAGACCAGAGTGCCTTAGTGCATACTCTGGGGGGAACACTGAACACCATCTTCCAAGTAAAAGGCCTGCTCCTCACGCCCCTTGCTCAAATTCCTAAGCCATAGTAGCGCACCGCTTGGAATCCCATCAAAAGTGAGAGGATAGCCACTGGCAGCCTTGCTGCCAAGAGATACATACCCCCCGCCATTATTATAGAGCAACTCATACCTACCCCCTGGCCATGCAAAGTTATCATCATTACGAGGAATGTAAACTATCGAATCCACCGACACGCTCCGTGCAAATTCCACCTCCACCGCCTCTCCCTCGCGGCGTAAGGACTGATAGTAGCTCAAAATATCCCCGTCATTTATCTTGGCTATATGATGGCTGTATCGTGTGTCATTCCTCTTTTCTGGTTGTAAATACACAAAAAAATGTATCTACCTCAAATTTTTATTATTTTTGTATGAGGGAATTTGGAGTGGCGGTTTTTTTTGTAACTTTATGAGCGTGTATATGTGCGTGTAGTGTGGCGCAGTCGCTTTTATTAACCGTAGCAATAGATAAAACCAACGAAAAATATAGAAGTTAAAATGACGATTTCTTTGATGTATTTGTATATAAAACTTGTTTTTGTGGATTTTTTTGTTTAAGTTTGTGGCGTAGATGAGAGGTGGGTATTATTTTGTAGCCCCGAAATTGACTTTCATATTAACCTCTAATATGTTATTAAAAACCAATTGAAAAATCTAAAACCAATTATTGAGGAGGATATTTTCTCTTTGTTAGGGTATATTTCCTCTCGCTGCTTGAAATGCTTTATTAGCAGCCCCAACTTATTTTTTCAAACAAACATTTTAAAAACTTCAAGAAAAATGAAAAAGATAAAACAATGCTATTTATAGCGATTGGTGCTATTGCACTGGGTGCGGGTGGATTTTTTGGTTACGATGCTTACCAAGAGGCAACAATGACTGCCGATGAACGCCTCCTACAAGCCAACCTCGAAGCCCTAACCAACAACGAAGATGACTGGAATGATGGGCCGCTTGTTAAGAAAAGATGCTACAGTGTTTTTACTAATGAATATGGTTCAGATTTTTACGCAACATGTTCAAACACCATTGACCCGAACCCCTCGCACGTATATATGTGTGGAGCTATTACGGGGAAGAAACCAACTCCAATGGCGGCATCAAGAGAATGCTTTACTCACGGTGAAGAGTAATTGAATATCATACTGTGCCTCATAAGAACTTTTGCATATTAAATTGATATGATAAATTCTAATGGGGCACTTTGCTTTAAGAATCAAACATAAAATAGGTATTACAACATAATAAACACATAATTTATGAAAAGAATAATTACACTTTGCTTGGCATTGCTAATGATTGTTGGCTGCGGAACTCAGAATCAAAGCCCTTCGAACGTCTTTGATGGAAATTTCCCCATTGACAAAACGCTGACAATCAGTAGCAAAACACCCCTTAGCATAATCGATCCCTCGGAAATAATTGTTTCAGATTCGATGATAGTTCTGTTGCTTAGGCACGAACCCAGAATGTTTCAGGTCTATGATAAGCACAGTTTTAACTTGTTGGGCTCTTTCCTCTCGATTGGCAACGCTGGCAACGAGGTGCAGGTGCTACCTGGCATTAACCAATGGGACGTGGATGGCAATCAGATGACCATTTACTTTTACTCATACCCGAGATATTTTGGTGCGCTCAGTGTAAATAAATCGCTCGAAGAGGGCGGTGCCGTCTTTGCACGCAAAACCGAAATTCCAGCGAAAATTGGCTCAATAGCAAGCGGAAGTGGCTTTGATCTTGGAGAGAACAAGATGTTAATGTTCCAGCACGAAGTCAAGAAAAACTATAATGGGGTGGACGAAGTGGATGACACTAAAAGACTGATGGTGGGATATGATTTTAATGCCGATAAAGAGCTTTATAGTATTAGTCAGTTCGGTTTTAATCCAAGCAAGGTGGCGGGATCGCATATCTTTATGGGTTCACGAGTTATTTCAGGTGATAGAAAGAATATGGTTCACGCCTCGGAGGTTTTCGATGCCATCTTCTTCTACGACCTCGAAAAAAAGCAACGCAAGGAGCTCTTTATGTCGCCTGAGGCAGAGGCTAAGATGTACGAGGCTCCGGTGGTGGAGTACTACAAAGATTGCGTGGCGGCTGGGGATTATGTTTTTGTGAGAAAGAATGTAGATGAGAAGAACAAGACGGCGGACGCAAGCTCAGTGATTGAGGTGTTTGACTGGAGTGGTAATGCAGTAGCAAAATTGAGTTTCAAAGAGACTATTAAATATTTCGATGTGGACGAAAAGGGCGGGCAGATATATGCAATACTCTATAATGAAGCCACACAGATGGATGAGGTGGTGGTTTATGATTTGCCATTTTAGGATTTTTTTTGTAGCTTTATGGGCGTGTAGATGTGTGTGTAGTGTGGCGCAATCGCCTTTTATTAACCACAACAATAGATAAAACCAACAAAGAAAAATGAAAAAATTTAAATTGTCGCTAACTATAGCGATTGGTGCTATTGCACTAGGGCAAGCCGAGGGGGCGGCGGTGGCATTAGCAGGTGGATTTTTCGGTTACGATGCCTATCAAGAGGCAACAATGACTGCCGAAGAGCGCCTCATACAAGCCAACCTCGAAGCCCTCACCGGCGGAGAGATAAAGATTGATTGCCCTATAGGACAAATAATTAACCACGTCCCAAATGCATGTGGAGAAACGTGTTATGTGTATATGGGGTACAATCTTCTTGAAGGTCGTACTGCAATCTGCTCATATGCTCCCTATACTAATTTCTGTTGCCTGCTTGGTGCTTGTATGGTGCATTAATTATTGCTAATAGTCAAGGTTGAGTGTGAAATTACCCGACCTTGGCTTAATGTTTATTAACCAATAAATTGTAAAAACTATGAAAAAAATCAACCACTTATGTATAGGCATTATTGCCTTGATTTGTAGCGCCTGTGGTAGCAGCGGAAGTAGCACCTCTATAACGGATGGCGTTCCGCTAATTTCAATCAACGAAAATGAATTGCCCAGAAAAGATGCCAAGGACATTATCTATGACCTCGAAATCATTGAACTGGAAAATCACTCTGAGGCCTCGATCGGACAGATAAGCGATATGCAAATTCTGGACGATACTATCTATTGTTATTCATCTTCAGACAACGGATACATAGTAGTATTTGATATGCAGGGTAATTATATTCGCAAAATTCAACATCTGGGTAGAGCCAGAAATGAATGGATTGGCGCACTCTCCTTTTTCTTGGATAAGAATAGTCGTCAAATAGTAATTGAGGACAACTACGGAAGCAAGATATTAGTCTACGACCTTGAGGGGGATTTTCTTTATTCACTTCCAGTAGAGTGGGTGCACCAAGTTGCAAAGCGTGGTGATACAATATACACAAGTATGAGTCCAATTGTAACTGGTGGAGAAATTGAGGAATTAACAAAGTATATGGTAAATATATACTCCAAGGAGGGGGAGTTATTGAGTCGCCAGGTGGAAAGTAAATACAATACTGCTCCATTAGTTTCTTCGAGGTTTTCAGAATTTTGCACAGCATACAACGGAAAATTGCTCTTTGTTCCATTGATGGATAACACTGTTTATGAGATTAAGGGAGACACTGTTGTGCCATACTATCGGTTCGAGTATAATGGTGCTAAAAAAATCATTACGAAAGAAGAGCTTGACGAACTATTTAAGGGACAACGATTCACGGATGGGGATGAAAATACAGTTTTTTATGGTAATGCTTTCCTTGAGACGCCTGAATTGATATACTATAGAATGGGGAATGATAATGCCGTAGATGTTATTTACAATAAGGAAAGTAATGAGTCCTTTTTAACACAGTTTCAAACATCATCGTTTGGAAAAGCGATCTCTAAAGTGATTCCGCCAAGCATTATGCATCCTATGCCACATTGTTATTATAACGGCAGGTTTTACGCTAAGTTTAGTCTCCTTAGGCTTGATCTTCCCGATGAGTATATGCAAGGTCTTCCAGAGGAGTTGGAGGAGTATGCAGAGCGCTACCGCAAAGGCGAGTTGAACAATTTGATTTTTACCTATAAGATTAAGTTGTAATAAAATTTGTGTATACAACTTTCGGCGCACTATCTTTTGTGACGTTGTGCGGGTGCGGTGGTGGAGGTGTTGAGGGGGAGTTGATGGCGTTGCGTTCAGAGCCGGTGGAGCTGTGCCGTGGGGCGCAAATCACCGTGGCAGGCAGGGACACCACCATCTCGGACTACTTCGCCAGCGACTACAAGATGGTGGTCTACAGCGACTCGCTCAGCTGCAACAGCTGCGCACTCAAACAGCTCTACCGTTAAAGTGATATTTTTTCATATTTTTTGTATATAAAACTTGTTTTTGTGGATTTCTTTTGTAATTTTAGCGGTGCAAAAGAGGTGGAATTACACCGATAACCACTAAACACCACCACACTATAAACCTATGAAAGTATTAAACAGAATCGCTATAATCACATCGCTAAATTCTGTGGGTAACAAATTGATGCTTTTGAGCTTAACTCTCACGCTAATTGCCTGTGGAGGGAGCGTGCAAAACGTAAGAACAATTGGTATGGACGATGCGCAAATGTTTTTGTGCAACGAAAGCGAAGTCACAAGAGTCAAGGAACTGAAACTGAGTGAACTGGTTGAAGATTTTCAAATCATACGTATGGATAACCGCAAGGAGGCGTTTTTTGGTTATGAATGGATGTTCTTCTCCAACAATCACATCTGTATTAGGCAATCTCAGGGACCAGTAAAGCTATTCGACAAGAGCGGAAAATTCATAGCCGACGTGGGAAAAATTGGACGTGGCCCAGGGGAGTATACATCCATCTATGACGTGCTTATCGACGAGGCAGCAAATAGCATCTACGTTTCGCCCATCAGCGGTGATGCCATTCTACAGTATGATTTTAATGGCAAATTCAAAAAAGAGATTAACTTGGGTGCGAGGCTCAACAAAGCTCGCCTCTTCATGCAACCGGACTCTACCCTGTCGGTTGTCCATCTCTGTTTTAAGGACAGAGGCGACCAATTTTCGGTTGCAAACATTCGCCAGAACGACAGCATTGAACACTTATACATCGACGCACTTGCAATAAACAGCGTTAGAATAATCGATGGCAGGGAGGTCTCCGAAGGTTTCAACAACGAGGTGTGGGCATATCGCAACACTCCCGAGGCTACTTTTATGATGACCTACACCGACACTCTCTACCAATACAATCCGTCTAAGAACAGTGCCAGCGCCACCTTTGCAATGGAGATGGACGAACATAAAAGAGAAAACAACTTTACCATATACCAAGAGCTACCGAACCACTATCTTGCCCACATTATTGGCGACGACGGCAGAAGAATCCTGATTGACAAGGATAAGCAAGAGGCCTATGAAGCAAATATAACCAATGATTATTTGGGAGGGATGGATATAGGGCTAAAATTCCAAGATGGATACTTCTTTTCAAGTTACGAACCTCTGGTGCTCGATGAAAAGATTACGGAGCACTTAGCCTCCACTGGAGGGCTTACCGACGAGCAAATAGAGAAGTTAAAAGCACTTAAATCAACTCTCAATGAGGAGGATAACAACATCTTGTTTATCGGCAAGTTGAAAAAATAGCTAAAAGAGAGAATAAGCTGCTATACCGCACAAGTTCAAATTTCATTTGCAACTTATCTATTTTATTCGTAACTTGTGCACAAAAATACAGGGCGAAACGCCCCACAATCAAGAGAAATTATGTCGCTAAAACCACTTCAGATACTTTTTCTTGCTTTACTTCTCATACCCACTGTGGCACGAGGGCAAAGCAGCAGCGGGCGGAGCTATGAACTCTCTATGGACGAGGCCATAGAGCTCGCCCAGCGTAACTCCATCGCCTCGCAAGAGTATCGCAACATTTTTACTGCCTCCTACTGGACGTTCCGTGCTTACGAGGCTTCGCGCCTACCGTCACTGAATATTAGTGCGGGGTTGGGACAGCTAAACCACTCGCTCGTACCGCTCCAAAATGCCCTAACAGGGGAGATAAACTACATATCCAACTACAACCTCACAAACAATGTACAGCTCTCCGTAAACCAAATTATTGCTGCAACGGGGGGTACCGTATCGCTCTACTCCAGTCTGGAACGATTGGACCAATTTAACGGCGAACCACCCATCAACTGGTACAGTCAACCCTTGACACTTAGCTACTACCAACCCCTTTTCACCTTCAACCAATACAAGTGGGACAAACTCATCGAGCCCAAGGCGTACGAACGCTCCAAGAGGGAGTACATCGAAAATATGGAGAGGGTAACCGTAAGCGCTGTTACGATGTTCTGGCAGTACGCC
Organism: uncultured Rikenellaceae bacterium; assembly: GCA_964370175.1. Classification (GTDB taxonomy): domain Bacteria; phylum Bacteroidota; class Bacteroidia; order Bacteroidales; family Rikenellaceae; genus Mucinivorans. Next base: position 8,476 of record CAYJIF010000009.1, on the reverse strand, counting down.
ACCGAGCAACAGAACTACAATATTGCTGCCGAAAATTTCAAACAAAGTAAACTTCTGCTCGCCACCTCCACAGAAAAGTTTAAACTCGGAACGGTGAGCAAAACCGCGCTACTCCAGCTGGAACTGGAGGTACTCAACGACTCCATAGCAATGAGTGATGCGAGCATTATGCTCATCTCGGCGCGCAACGCCCTGAGCTCTTTCATTGGGCTAAAGCAAGACACCGAGATTGAGGCGGAGTTCAACTTCACCTTCCCTGAGTTGCAGCTCGAATTTGGCGATGTGCTCGACAATGCCTATGCAAACTCCTCATTTGCCCTGCGCCAAGAGGTCACCGAGCTTCAGGCCGAAGAAGATGTGGCACGCGCCAAGGGAGAGAGAGGCATCCGTGTGCAGTTCGATGCTCGCTTTGGCCTGTCCAATAACGACCCCACACTTGCTGGGGCATATCGCAATCTGCGGGACCAAGAGGTAGTGGGCGTTACACTCTCTATGCCACTCTACGACTGGGGGCTGGGCGAAGGTCGAGTGAAAATGGCAAAAGCACAGGCACAAACGAGCAAAAACCGTATGGAGCAAGAGGTGGTCGATTTGCAACAAGATATCTTTGTGAAGGTGATGCAATTTAACCAACAAGTGGGTCAGTGTCGCATAGCGCAGAAGGCGGCGCAAATTGCTCGTGCAGCGTACGAAAGCGCCACCGAAAATTTCCTCACAGGGGGCAGCTCAATGACCGTCACAGAGCTAAACTCCACCCGCACAGAGTATGATAACGCTCAGCGCAACTACATTCTAAGCGTTGGCAATTTCTGGAAATATTACTACGAAATTCGCCAACAAACCCTTTTCGATTACATTCTGAACATAGATATAAATGCACGATTTGACGAAATTATAAATGGTGACACTGGCAGAGAATCCAACAGAGAAACCTTGCCAACCGGGCTCGCACCACTTAGATAAAACCAATAGAAAACCACACCTTACAAGCGTATGAACAAGATATTTTACACTTTTATTTTCACTGCCGTGGCACTTGTTGGTTGCGGCGGCGGGGAGCAAGAAATCGAGCAAAGCGATATGACAAAGCAAGTGCACCAGGCGGAACTGACCGAGGTGCAAACTATGGTATTGCAGCCTGTGACCTTTGACAAAGAGCTAATTTCCAACGGCAGGCTGGAGGCATCGCGCAAGGCAAAGCTGACTTTCAGCGGGGCGGGCATTATTGACAAAGTGAATGTAAGGGAGGGGCAGCACGTGGCAAAGGGTGCTGTGGTGGCACAATTGGAGGGTAAAACCCTCGCTCTGGAATTGGAACAAGCGCAACTCGCCTATGAAAAAGCACAGATGGACTTTGCCGATAAGTTGCTCGACTTTGGCTATCGTATTGACTCGCTGGGGAGCGTCCCCCAGGAGGTTGTCAAAGTGGCGCAAATACGCTCTGGGTATAAAGATGCCGAGATTGCACTTAGGCGCGCCAAGCAGAGTTATAATGATGCATCGCTCACTGCACCCTTTGCGGGGAAGGTCGCCAGCGTCAAGGGAGTGGCGTATGAACGCCCCTCGGAGGAGATTTGCACCATTGTAGATGATGCTGTAATGAAGGTGAAATTCACCATACTCGAGAGCGAATTGGGCTTTGTGAAGAGCGGGCAGCAGGTGCGGGTCATCCCTTTCAACGACCCCGAGGCAGAGCACACAGGCAAGATACTTAGCATTAACCCGTTGGTGGACGACAAAGGTCAGATTGCCATCACGGCACAAATCCCCAACCGTTCGGGCACGCTGCTGGATGGGCAGAATGTAAAGATATTTATCGAAGAGAGCCTCCCATCTCAGCTCGTTGTTCCCAAGAGCGCAGTGGTGGTGCGCGACAAGATGGATGTGCTCTTCCTGTACGACAATGGGCGCACGGTGTGGACTTACGTGAATGTACTCCACGCCAACAGTCACAGCTATGTGGTGGGTGCCAACGAGGATCGCAGCTCGGAACTTGCCGCTGGGGATACAGTCATCATTTCGGGTAACCTGAACATTGGCGATAACGTAAGAGTTGAGCGCGTAAGATAATAGCCCCCAACCTCATCTCAAATTATATAAATCAATTTACAGTAGTCCCCAATAAAATTATGCTCAAAAAGCTAATACATCGTCCCATTGCGGTATTTACCATACTTGTGGCAGCACTCGTATTGGGTATCACTGTTATGCGCAATTTGCCCGTGTCGCTGGTGCCCGAGGTCGATATTCCACTAATCACGGTCAAGGTTTCTGACCCCAACAGCTCCGCTCGTGAAATTCACCAACGCATTGTCACTCCACTGCGCACAGCACTGGTGCAGGTATCAAGCCTCACATCCTTGGATGCGGTTAGCCGTGACGGTAGCGGCATTGTGGAGATGAGTTTTGAGTATGGCGCAAATATGGATTTGCTCTTTGTGGAGGTCAATGAGCGCATTGATAGGATTATGTCTACCCTACCCCGCGATGTGGAACGCCCCAAGGTGCTACGCTCCAGCGCCACTGACCTGCCCGTCTACTACATTAACGTAGGGCTAAAGAGCGGAAGCACAAGTAGCGATAGCCTGTTGCAACTCAGCGAATTTGTGCGCGAGGTGATTGTGCGCCGAATTGAGCAAGTAGAGGAGGTTGCTATGGTGGATGTTAGCGGGCTTGTGCAGCCTCAAGTGCTCATCACCCCCGATGCCGATAAGCTCAAAATGGCGGGGATTGGCGAAAATGAGCTGATCCGTGCCATTGAGGGCGCTGATGTAACCCTCGGAAACATTATCATCCGTGATGGGGAGTATAGCTTCAACGTGCGCTTTGAAACCCAACTCGTCAATAAAACCGATATAGAGAACCTCTACCTCAAGGTCAATGACCGTATCTTCCAATTCAAGGAGCTCGCCACTGTAGAGATGGTGGCGCAAGAGCGCTCTGGAATGGTCACAAGCGATGGTAGCGAGGCAATCTCTATGGCGGTTATCAAACGCTCACAGGCGAGAATGGAGGCGCTGCAAAGCAACATCTCGGAGCTGATGAAGCACATCGAGAAGGACTACCCACAGCTCGAATTCACCATCACGCGCGACCAAACTGCTCTGCTCGATTACTCCATCAACAACCTCATTTCCAATATTTTGATGGGGGCGGCACTGGCGTGTCTGATGATTTTCCTCTTTATGCAAAACCTTAGGCTGCCGATGCTTGTGGTTTTCACCATACCCACTTCGCTGATTGTCTCCTTCCTCTTTTTCTATATTTTCGATATTTCCATAAACATCATATCTCTTTCGGGACTCGTATTGGGGGTGGGAATGATGGTCGACAACTCCATTGTCACGGTCGACAACATCACCTTTTGCTGGCGGCGAGGGGGCAACCTTGCTCAAGCCTGCGTGCAGGGGACTATGGAGGTCTTTATGCCTATGGTCAGTGCAGTGCTTACAACCTGTGCCGTCTTTGTACCGCTCATCTTTTTGAGCGGAATTTCGGGTGCTCTCTTTTTCGACCAAGCAATGGCGGTGGTCATCACCCTTGGCTCTGCACTGCTGGTTACAATCCTTGTGCTCCCCACGCTCTACTACATTGTCTATCGCAAAAAGGAACGCTTCACCACCAACCGTTTCTTAAGCTTCACACAAAGGGGTAACTTGACTGGAGTTTATGAGCGTATTCTGAAGTGGAATATGCGTCGCCAATGGTTTATGTGGCTATGCTTTGCAGGCTCTATAATTAGCGTATGGGCAATATATGACCACGTAGAGAAGGAGAAACTCCCTCCAATGTCATACAACGATGCGCTTGTGTCCATCGAGTGGAACGAACGCCTCACTCCAGAGGTTAATGCACGGCGTACTGACGAACTCTTCAAACCCGTAGAGGGGCAAATTGAGCAGATTACCATAATGGCGGGTGTGCAGCAATTCGTAATGTCCCACACCGCCGAACAGTCGCTGTCCCAAAGCCTTGTATATATTAAAACACCATCGGTGACTGCGGTCGATTCCATCCGCGACTACATATCGGGCGTGATTGCCAAAAACTACCCAGAAGCCCACGTAGAATTTGAGTCCTCGGGCAATATATTTGAGATGATTTTTTCTGGAGGCTCTACAGCTGTACTTAGCGCAAACCTGCGCCCCACGAGCGGCGCTATGGGCGACCTTAATGCCCTTAACGAGCTACTTGCAAAAATCGACAATCACCTGAATTGGAGCACTATTCCCGCTGTGGAGTGGGGGGAGCACACGGAATTTGTCACTCGCCCCGATATGATGGCGCTATACAACGTCACTCACACAGAGCTACTCACCGTACTACGAGGCGTTCTGCACAGCAACAACATTGCTACCATTGCAACGGGTAATGAGTCGCTACCCATAATACTCGGCGGGCAAAAAGAGGCACTCGCAGACATCCTCGGCACAAACTACATAGACCGCAAAGACTATATCATCCCCCTGGACAGACTGTTGATTCAAACTGCCGCCAGAGATTTGAAAAACATCACTTCGGGCGGCGATGGGGAGTATTACGCTCTGAATCTAAATCTCGATGCCGACCAAGTAGGAATGACCATTGATGTGATAAACGAGGTGGTGAGGCAGGATAGTAATTTCGAGGTCGATTTCGCGGGAAGTTACTTTGAAGACCGAGAACTCGTGGGCGAGATGACAATGGTGCTTATAATATCGGTGCTACTACTCTACTTCATCCTCTCTGCTCAATTCGAATCGCTGCTGCAACCACTCATCATACTCTTTGAGTTGATTATAGATATTGCAGGGGCAATTATACTGCTGTGGGCAATGGGGGCGAGCCTCAATCTTATGTCCCTCATTGGTATTGTGGTGATGTGCGGCATTGTAATCAACGATTCCATACTCAAGGTCGATACCATCAACAAATTGCGAGCAGCGGGAACTGGGCTCACACGCGCTGTGATGGAGGCTGGGGCACGACGCCTCAAACCCATCCTTATGACCTCGCTCACGACCATACTCTCGATGATGCCATTCCTCGTAACCGGGGATATGGGCTCCGATTTGCAGTACCCGCTGGCAGTGGCGGTTATTAGTGGTATGGTGGTGGGCACGCTGGTGAGTGTCTTCTTTGTTCCGCTCATCTACTACACCATTTACAGCAAAAAAAGGAGGTAGGGGGCTATGGAAAGATTGCGGTTATCGTCCTTTTCGGTCATTCTAATAATGGTGGTATTGGCGTGCATTGGCGCCTTTCTGATACCACTACTTAGCGTGCAGTACGCCCCGCAAAGCTCTCAAAACAACATTAACATTGGGTATAGCTACGGCGGTGCATCTGCGAGGGTTGCCGAAGCGGAGGTAACCTCCAAGCTCGAGGGGGCGCTCAGCACCATTGATGGCGTGGACGAGGTTCACGCCTACTCGTGGCAAGGTGGGGGGCAAGTTGGTCTCACCTTCAAAGAGTCGAAGGCCATAGATATGGCACGCTTCGAGGTCGCCACGCAAATCCGCCAGCTCTACAACTCCCTGCCCGAGGGGGTGAGCTACCCTAACATCAGCCTTGCGGCATCGGGGGGGAGGGAGAACCATATAATGTCCTACCGCATCAATGGCGATATGCCCTCCGAGGGAATTGCCCAATATGCCCAAGAGAGGCTCATACCCTCGTTGGTCAAGGTCGAAGGGATTGAGAGCGTAACCCTATCGGGGGCAACTCCCTACCACTACGTTATAACCTATGACCCCACTATCCTTAGAGCAGCGCAACTAACCGCTTCGGATATTAACAGCGCGCTAAACAGTGCATACCGCAACGATATTGTGGGTATTGCCCAGCAAGGAGAGCTGTCCACCTCCATAAGCCTCAGAGGCAGCCCCCCAAAGGATATGCTGGACATTGTCATCAAAAGTATGGAGGGGCGCATATACTACCTGCGGGATTTTGCCACAGTGGAGCACACTCAGATGCTACCAAATGGATATTCACGGGTGAATGGGCTCAACACCATCGACTTGCGCATTGTGGCAGGGGCAGATGTCAATGTTCTGACCGTGAGCCAAGCCGTAAAGGAGAAGATGGAGGAGTTAAAGGTCACCACCCCCGAAAATATATCCTACTCCATCTCCTATGACAGCTCCGAGGCAATAGAAAAAGAGATTTCCACCATTGTACTGCGTTCGGTGCTATCGCTCGCCATATTGCTCCTCTTTGTGCTACTGGTTAGCCGCAACTTCCGCTACTTGCTCATAATCTTTACCACCATTGCTGCAAATCTCTTTGTGGCGGTAATCTTCTACTACTTTGGAGGGGTCACCATCGAGCTATACTCAATGGCGGGTATTACCGTGTCGCTGGGTATAATCATCGACACAGCCATTGTGATGGTGGACCACTACACATACTACCACAACAAGCGAGTATTGGGCTCAATTTTCGGAGCACTGCTCACCACCATAGCCTCACTTTCCATCATCTTCTTCTTGCCCGATAAAACCGGGGAGCAACTCATCGACTTCACATGGGTTATTATCATCAACCTGAGCGTGTCGATGATTATTGCCGCGCTCTTTGTTCCCGCACTGTTGGACAAGCTCCCACTGCGTGCCCGCGGAGGGGTGCGCCACTCTCATAGGCGAAAACGCACTGTTGTGAAGTTCACCATGCGCTACGAGCGCTACATAAATTGGGCACGCCGCCGCAAGGCAATTTTTGCTACTCTACTGATTCTTGGTTTCGGACTACCCATCCATATGCTGCCCCAAAAATTGGAGTCCGAAAGGCAAGGCATTGAAGATATGATGAGCCCGCCCGAGCTCAACACCTGGCAAAAGATCTATAACTCCACCATCGGTTCGGAGTGGTACACCAAACATCGTGCGAAATTCGAAGTGGTGCT
>CAYJIF010000009.1:0-1490 GCA_964370175.1 uncultured Rikenellaceae bacterium | reverse complement strand
CCACCATCGGTTCGGAGTGGTACACCAAACATCGTGCGAAATTCGAAGTGGTGCTCGGAGGTGCATTCCGCCTCTTCACTCAAAATCTCAACACCGATAGTTACTACCGCCAACCTACCCCACGTAAAGAGCTTTCCGTAAACGCCTCGATGCCCGAGGGAACGACCGTGCACCAGCTCAACGAGGTAATGCAGGCAATGGAAAATTTCCTGAGCCAATATTCCCAGATTGATAGCTACCGCACGCACATCTATGGCAATAGCGGCTCGATCAGGGTGAATTTTACCGCAGAGGCAGAAAACAGCAGTTTTCCTCACCAACTCAAGTCCGAAATCATCACCAAAGCTGCCTCCTATGGCGGGGCAGTGTGGGCTGTCTATGGTATCAATGAGAATAATTTTAACAACAACATTTTTTCGAGCTTTAAGTCTAACGCCATTGAGCTGAAGGGTTACAACTACGATATGCTCTATAAATTCGCCCAGCAGGTGGTCGATAGCCTCAGTGGCAACAAGCGGGTCAAAGATATTGAGATCTCGGACCGTCGCGATGGTAGCCCCCGCAGCGAATACTTCCTGGAGTACGACAAAGCGAAAATTGCCCACTCGGGGCTCGATGTGAATCGCTACTTTTCGTTTCTAACCCTACAGCTCTATGACCAAAGCGTTGGAAGATTTATCATAGAGGGGGAGCCCACCAACGTACAACTAACCTCGAGCCAAAAGGATGCCTTTGACCTGTGGCACATTGAAAATGATATGATCGATATTGACAGCACGAAGACACGCCTAAAGGACGTTGGTACTATCGAAAAGCGCGCCACGGGCAATAACATCAACCGCCATAACCAACAATACACGCTGGTGGTGGGCTATAACTTTGTGGGCTCGCCCGCTATGTCAAAGAGGATGCAAGAACGCCTAATCAAAACCCTTAACGAAGAGGTGCTACCCATTGGCTACAATGCAGAGCAACAAGGTTATGGCTACTGGAGTCAGGAAGAACAGAAACAACAGATTTTCTTACTCCTGCTCATCATTGTGATAATCTATGCCCTGTGCGCAATTATCTTTGAATCGCTCACCACCCCACTGCTCATCATTCTTATGATACCGGTTGGGTTAATTGGGCTATTTCTGACATTTGGGGTGGGAGGCTTCACCTTTGACCAGGGGGGATTTGCCGCCGCGGTGATGCTCTGCGGGATTGTGGTGAATGCAGGTATCTATCTGCTGAGCGAGTATCGAACAGTCAGAGCAGCAAGCCATAAAACACCGCTTAGGGGCTATCTGAGTGCCTATAACCGAAAAATAATACCTACTCTACTTACCATCATTTCGACAGTTCTGGGGCTCGTGCCATTTCTCTTTGACGGCACCGACGAGGTCTTTTGGTTCGCCTTTGCCGTGGGGGTGATGGGCGGGATGCTCTTCTCAATAGTGGCAATAGTCTTTATACTGCCAGTATTTATAAAATTCAGAGCAAAATCG
>CAYJIF010000008.1:0-38047 GCA_964370175.1 uncultured Rikenellaceae bacterium | reverse complement strand
TACTAATAGAAAAACACAAACAAATGCCCCGCGAGGGCACTCGCCACCCGCCGCCCGCCGCCGCGCGGGCGGAGTCAAAGACCCATTTGATTTGTCGCACCGATAGAAAACACAAACAATGCCCCGCGGTACCCCTGACCGTTCCGTCGCAATGCAAGTCATCCCCCCCGCAAAAACACTCGCCCACACCCCCAAACTATCTTTTTTTGGATATGAGGGTTGTATGTGAGTTTTATTTGCTATTTTTGTGCTGGCTTAGAGCGGCTTGAACCCAAACACAGTGAAAACAACGAACAAAACCCCACCGCACAACGCCCCTAAAGAAATGAAATTTCACAACACAAAATGATTCTGATGATCAAACTATGAAGAAATATATAATATTACCATTGCTCATACTCATATCCGCGCTCGGTAGCGCTGTAGCCAAGCCTCGCCTGGTGGTGAACATCACAGTGGCAGGTATGCGCTATGACTACTTGCTAAAATTCCAGAAAGGATGGAGTGAGGGAGGCTTTCGCCGACTGATGAGTGAAGGTGCCGAATGCCAACGCGCGCTCATCGACTATGTCAATACCACTACCCCAGTCGGAGTGGCGACCATTGCAACAGGCGCATCGCCTTCGGGTCACGGAGTCGTGGGGAGCCATTGGTTTGACTACACAACAGGCACGCGAGTGCAACTATGTCACGACACTCAGGCTGTGACTGTTGGTGACGATGAACTCGATGCTCAGATCTCCCCTCGCAACTTGGTAGCCTCGACTATTGGTGATTGTATTGGTGAGGTGGAGCCTGCCTCAAAGGTGATTTCCGTTGCTGTGGATCCTCTCACAGCCGTGATTTCAGGAGGTTTCACAGCCGACGGAGTCTATTGGGTTAGTCCTCGCAGTGGTAATTTCGTAACTTCGAGCTACTACACACAAGCGCTTGCCGATTGGGTCAATACTTTCAATAATCAGGGGCTTGCTGCTGCCTACAGCTCTACCACATGGATGCTGAGCCGTCCGAGCCAGGAGTACTACAATGTTTTTCGCAGCGATGTGCTTGAAGAAGCGCCGCTGCTGGATTTGACTCCGCGGGAATTTAACATGGAGCGTTTGCTCACGCGTCCTGGCGGAAACACTCTTGTCAAGGATTTTGCTGTTCAGTGCATAATTGCTGAGAATTTGGGTGGTGACGATGCTACGGACTACCTTAATGTGGTTTTTGAAGTGCCGTACATTGCGGCAAGTAAATATGGTTCCAACTCAATGGAGGTGGAAGATATTATGTACCGATTAGATAACGAGATTAGTACTTTTGTTTCTTTTTTGGAGAGCCACTTAGGGCGTGAGAACGTATTGCTTGTTTTTGCTGGTGCACACGGCACCTCCGACCCTGTGATTGAGAGTAGCAAGCTCCCCGCAGGCCGTTTCAACGCCTCTCAGTTCGAGATACTAATCAACGGTTTTCTGAGCGCACAGCTCTCCAGCCGTATGACCGAGGAGCAGTTACAGAAAATTTCGGCAGACACTCCGTGGGTGCTTGATTTTGTGAACAATCAGCTCTATCTCAACCGCGGTAAGATATATCAGGCTGGATTTTCGCTCACAGATATTCAGAATCTTGTCACGAGTTTTGCTATTCAGTTTCGCGGGGTGGCATCCACAATCACCTCCATTACCATGCAAAGCGGTGAGTTTAGTACTGGCGTGATGGGTATGGCGCAGCGCAATTACTTTGCTCGACATTCGGGCGATGTGGTGGTGAACCTGCTGCCGGGTTGGATTGAGAGTGATGACAAACTGAGCATGAGCGGCTCTCCCTATATATATGACACTCACGTCCCGCTCGTTTTTTGGGGCGCAGGCATCGTGCCGCAGGATATTATCAGAGATGTGAGGCTTCAGGACATAGCTCCAACAGTGGCACAGATTGTGGGGGTGACTCCTCCTAATGCCGCAACTGGCAGTCCGATTGCGGAGATTCTCCAGGCGCTATAGGCGCTCAGGCTCGAACTACCCACCTCAGCAATGCAACGAATGTGTGACTTGTGGAAAAGAGAGAGAGGTGGTAAAGTAAACTCACGTGTAAAAGACAAGAAAATATAAAAAATGAATCAACAAATAGAAAGTATAGTAGAAGATATGGCGTTGATGCCAGATTGGTTGGATCGCTATAACTATATAATCGAGCTCAGCGAAGAGCTTCCAGCGCTCAGCGAAGAGTTGAAAACCCCTAAAAACCTCATCTCGGGCTGTCAGAGTCGAGTGTGGATTGAGGTGCAGGCAGACGAGAATGGCGCATTGCACTATCGAGGCAGTAGCGATGCAATCATTGTCAGCGGACTCCTTGCGCTGTTGCTCATGGGAGTCAACGGCCGCTCGGCAGAGGAGGTGGCGGCAGAGGAGTTTGAATATCTCAGCGCTCTGGGGCTCAACGAAAATTTATCGCCCACGCGCGCTAATGGTGTGGCAGCTATGAAACAACGAATCAAAGAACTTGCACAAAGATGAATGCACAAGAAATTTTAGGCAAACAACGAGAAATAGTAGAGGCTCTCAAAGAGGTTTTTGACCCCGAAATCCCCGTGAATGTGTATGATCTGGGGCTTATATATGACATTGATTATGAGCCGAGTGGCGAGGTAAATATTGACATGACTCTCACTGCCCCGAACTGTCCAATGGCAGACCAGCTGGTGGCCGATGTTGAGGCAGCAGCCGCAAAGGTCGAGGGGGTGAGCGTGGTGAATGTGAATTTGGTTTTTGACCCACCTTGGGACAGGAGTAATATGAGTGAGGAGGCGTTGCTTGAGTTGGGGATGTTGTAGTGGAGTGCGATAGGGGTAAGGAAATTAAATTTATTTTTATTATCTTTGTCCCTTTGAGATTTTTATACTATTTTTGTAGGTAGAGCAATTCTAAATAAGAGATAATGGAAAACAAGGAAACAAAGGCTCAAGACGTAGAACTTGAGGTTAACAATTTAGAGAGTGTAGGCGAGGTATCTGTGCCCACTCAAGAGGTTATTGTCGAGGAGACTATCGTTGTTGAAACAGTAGAATCTGAAGCTGCTGTTGTAGAAACAGTGACGGCGGAGGAGGTTGTGGCTGAAGAACCTGCGGCTGAAGAACCTGTGGCAGAAGAGGCAGCGGCTGAAGAGCCTACGGCAGAAGAGCCTGCGGCTGAAGAACCTGCGGCAGAAGAGGCTGTAGTGGAGGACTTTTCGCAAATGACCCCAGAGGAACTCACCGCTCTGCTCTCGGATTTCATCAAAGAAAAACCCATTGCCGAACTCAAAGAGAGCGTGGAGCAAATCAAAGTGTCTTTCTACAAGAAAATCAAAGCGCTGGACGAAAAAGCAAAAATGCTTTTCGTTGTCGAAGGTGGCAAGGAAGAGGATTTCAAGGCCGAGGTTAGCGAAGTGGAGACTCGTTTCAAAGAACTGCTCGCTATCTACCGTGATAGCCGCAACAAGCTAACGGCAATGACCGAGGAACAGAAAGAGGAGAACCACAAGTCGAAACTTGCCATTATCGAAGAGCTAAAAGGCTTGGTGAACTCAACCGAGACTATGGGTTCAACCTTTGCAACTTTCAAGGAGCTGCAAAACAAATGGCGCAAAATTGGCCCAACTCCGCTTGGAGTTACCAAAGATCTGTGGGAGACCTACCACCACCATACAGAGAATTTCTATAACTATGTGAAGATAAACCGCGAGCTCAGAGATCTTGATTTGAAACGCAACTTGGAGCTTAAGCGTGATATTTGCGAACGTGCAGAGGCTCTTGCCAATAACAATTCGCCTATTGTGGCTTTCAATGAATTGCAGAAACTCCACGACGAATATCGTGAAGCTGGCCCTATTGCCCCTGAGCACAAGGAAGAGCTATGGGAGAGATTCAAAGCGGCAAGCTCGGTGGTGAACAAACGCCACCAAGAACATTACGATACACTCCGCGCGGCTCAACAAGAAAACCTGGACAAAAAGAGCGCAATTTGCGATAAAATCGAAGCTGTGGTTGAGGTAATTACTGCAACTTCGGCCAAGGAGTGGAACGAACTTCAGCAGAAAATTGTAGATTTTCAAGCAGAGTGGAAAACCATCGGGTTTGCGCCCAAAAAAGACAATACAGCCATCTATGAGAGATTCCGCACGGCGTGTGATAAGTTTTTTGCCGCCAAACGCGAGTTCTTCTCTACAGTGAAAGACGGCATGCAAAGCAACCTGGATGCTAAACGTGCACTGTGCGAAAAAGCAGAGGCACTCTCGCTCAGCGAAGAGTTTAAAACGGCTACCGAACAGATCATCGCCCTGCAAAAAGAGTGGAAAACCGTTGGTGTCGTGCCACGCAAACACTCAGAAGAGCTGTGGAGCCGCTTTAGAGGAGCGTGTGATAAATTCTTTGAGCGCAAAAGCGCACACTTCAAAGAAAATGGCGGCGGTGGCGGTAGCTACGCTCAGAACTTGGAACTCAAAAATGCTATTGTCGAGGAGCTCAAAGCACTCGAGGGCACAACTGAATTGAGCTTCGACAAGCTAAAAGAAGTTATGGGGCGCTTTAATGCAGTTGGCTTTGTGGCAAACTCCAAAAAAGATGCTCTGATGAAAGAATACAAGGCAGTATGCGACAAACTATTCGACACGCTCCGCAGCCGCGAAGGTGCCGAAAAAATCGAACATTTCCGTGGCAAAGTCTCAGCATCAATGAGCAGTGGCAAAGGAGTGGATAGCGAGCGCGATAAACTCACTCAAAGACTGCGCACTCTGGAAGCAGAGGCTCGCCAGCTGGGCAATAACATCGGATTCTTTGGTAACTCCAAAGGCGTGAACCCACTAAAACAAGAGGTGGAACGCAAAATCGAGAAAGTAAATAACGAAATTGCCGAGGTAAAACAAAAAATTAAGATCATAGATAAAGAGTTAGCATCAAAATAGGCAATGACAAAGTACATTTTTGTGACGGGGGGTGTAGCCTCGTCTCTGGGCAAGGGTATTATATCGGCATCACTGGCTCGTCTGCTCCAAGCACGAGGATACAGAGTTACCATCCAAAAACTTGACCCCTATATTAACATCGACCCCGGTACACTAAATCCCTATGAACATGGCGAATGCTATGTTACAGAAGATGGCGCCGAGACGGACTTGGACTTGGGACACTATGAGCGTTTCACTGCTCAGGCCACCTCGCAAGCCAACAACGTCACCACGGGTAGAATCTACCAAAATGTTATTAACAAAGAGCGTAGGGGTGATTTCTTGGGAAAGACTGTTCAGGTCATCCCGCATATCACAGACGAGATTAAGCGTTCGGTACTGTTGCTTGGCGATAGTGGCGATTTCGATGTGGTTATCACCGAGATAGGTGGTACTGTGGGCGATATTGAATCGCTCCCATACATCGAGGCAGTGCGCCAACTGCGCTACGAACTCGGCGTTGGGAACACAATGATTGTACACCTTACACTCATTCCGTTTATGCGTGCCAGCGGTGAGCTCAAAACCAAGCCTACGCAACACTCAGTGAAAATGCTGCTGGAGAATGGTCTCCAACCAGACGTGTTGGTGCTGCGCACCGAACAGCCCCTCACAGCAGATGTTAAACGCAAGGTAGCGCTATTCTGCAACGTCGAAAAAGATGCGGTTATCGAATCTATTGACGTGAGTACTATATATGAAGTGCCAATGAAGATGTTGGAGCAAGGTCTCGACCGTGTTGCCATGCGCAAACTTCAGCTCGACAACTACTGCGAAGAGATTGATCTTGCTCAGTGGTGCGAATTTGTGGAAAAGGTGAAAAATCCTATCCACGAGGTGCAAATTGCTCTTGTGGGCAAGTACACCGAGCTGCCCGATGCTTACAAATCAATCTCTGAGGCATTTATACATAGTGGAGCAGTGCTCAACACCAAGGTGCGCTTGCAGTACGTTAACTCGGAGCTAATCACAGCCGACAACGTCGCCGAGATGTTGGAGGGGATGAGCGGTATATTGGTTGCACCTGGTTTTGGACACAGAGGCTTGGAAGGTAAGTTCACAGCAGTGAGGTATGCGCGCGAAAACAACGTGCCATTCTTTGGTATCTGCTTGGGTATGCAATGTTCGGTAATTGAGTATGCACGCAACGTGGCAGAGCTTGGCAATGCCAACTCTACGGAGATTGACCCCAACACCCCAACACCAGTGATTGCACTGATGGAGGGACAAAAAGATGTGACCAACAAGGGAGGTACAATGCGTCTGGGAGCATACACCTGCAAATTGACCGAGGGCTCGAAAGTGGCAGAGGCTTATGGAACAACTCAGATTAGCGAACGCCATCGCCACCGCTACGAGTTCAACAACAAATATCTGCAAATGCTCAGCGATACAGGGCTATGCGCTACGGGAGTGAACCCCGAAACACAACTTGTGGAGATTGTGGAGATTGCCTCGCACCCATGGTTTGTGGGCGTGCAGTTCCACCCCGAGTATAAAAGTACGGTGCAGAACCCTCACCCACTCTTCGTTGCTTTCACCAAAGCTGCGCTCGAGAACAAAAAATAAAAAAAAGCAAACAACTACGACATACACAGAAATAGTAAGAAATGAATAAAAATACGATTATTGGACTTGTGCTCATTGGAGCAATCCTCTTAGGTTTTAGTATGTGGAACTCCTCGCAAGTGGAGGAACGCAAAGCACAGGCCGCAAAGCAACAAGCATACAACGACTCAGTTGCAAGGGCAAATGCCCCAGTCATCAGCGTTGAGGAGCAGCTCGCAAGCAAAGCCGCCGAGGACAGCCTCAGAAAAGTGCGCGAGGCGCAAATCTTAGGTTCGTTGGCAAGTAGCGCCGCTGGCACTGAAGAATTTGTGACGCTTGAGAACGAGCTGGCACTCTTCACCTTCTCGAATAAGGGTGGTAAGATTGCAAGCGTGGAGCTCAAAGACTACGAGCGACTAAATACTGCGAACAAAGGCGAAAGAGTAAAACTCTTTGGCAATGAGGGTAATACGTTTGGTTTCGATATTTTCGCACCAGAGAAAATCTCTACCGCTGCACTATACTTCACCCCCGTGAGCCGCACAGATAGCTCGGTGGTCTACCGCCTCAGAGCCGATAGCGTGTCGTACGTTGACTTTACCTACACGCTTAAAAAAGGCAGCTACATGGTGGACTTCACGGCGGATTTCTCGCACTTCCGTTCGCACATGCTCGCCACTCAGCCGCAAATCGGACTGAATTGGGCTGTGACCTCGCCAAAAGAAGAGCAAGGGTTCGATAACGAGAACCAATACACCACGGTTGCTTATAAGTACCCAGGTGAGGATGAAGAAGTTGAAGAGCTGAGCACCTCTACGGGGAGCGAAAGCGAAGCAATCACTACAAAAGTTCAGTGGGTTGCCTTCAAACAACAGTTCTTTAGCTCGATCATCGTGGGCGACTTCACCACGGCCAGCATCGGCTACAACACCTACCTCCCTACGGCAGACAACATCAAGGACTTCTATGCCTCCTTCTCGTTGCCATATAGCGCGGCTGCTGACATCTACTCGTTTGACTTCTACTTCGGCCCCAATAAATACTCGACTCTCGAAGACTATAGCGAGGGCACAGACTACAAATTCCAAGAGCTTGTACCACTTGGTTGGGGTATCTTCGGATGGGTGAACGAACTTGTCGTTATCCCAGTCTTCGACTTCCTCAGCGACTATATCTCAAACTACGGTATCATCATTCTACTGCTCACAATCTTCATTAAACTCATCATCCTGCCGCTCACCTACAAATCCTATATGAGTATGGCAAAGATGCGTCTGCTGGGCCCCGAAATCAAGAAAATCGGCGAGCGCTACCCCAAACGAGAAGACGCAATGAAGAAACAACAAGCAATGATGGGACTCTACAAAAGTGCAGGAGTATCACCACTGGGCGGCTGTATCCCAATGCTTATCCAGCTCCCAATTCTCATTGCGATGTTCCGCTTCTTCCCCGCCTCGATTGAGTTGCGTGGCGAATCGTTCCTGTGGGCAAACGACCTGTCGAGCTACGACTCGATAGTGAACCTACCGTTCAATATCCCATTCTATGGCGATCACATCTCGCTCTTCACCCTGCTCATGGCAGTTTCGCTCTTCTTCAGCCAGAAGATAAACATGAAACAGCAGAGCTCAATGCAAAGCAATCAAATGCCAGGCATGCGCTTCATGATGCTGTACTTGATGCCAGTGATGCTGCTCTTTATCTTCAACAACTTCTCGTCGGGTCTTACCTACTACTACTTCCTGAGCAACGTGATTACTATCGGGCAGACCTATGCATTCCGTGTGGGTGTTAGCGACGAAAAACTTCGCGCCAAAATGCAAGAAAAAGCAAAAACTCCCGTTAAGAAAAGCAAATGGGCGCAAAGACTCGAAGATATGCAACGCCAACAACAGGCAATGAAAGAACAACAAAAAAGAAAATAAAATACAAAATATAATATAACAATGAAACCAATTAAATTCATTAGCCCACAAGAGGCTGTAAAGGTAGTAAAATCAGGCGACCACATTCACTTTTCGAGCGTAGCAGCTGCGCCAGCGCCTCTTATCAACGCTCTTTTGGAGCGTGGCAGAAATGGCGAACTCCGTGATGTTCACATCCACCACCTTCACACCGAAGGGCCAGCTCCTTATGGTGATGCAGAGTTCGAGGGTATATTCCACGCTGACCAGTTTTTCGTAGGTGGCAACCTGCGCAAGGCGACCCAAGCAGGATATGCAGACTATATCCCAGTATTCCTTAGCGAGACTCAAAAACTGTATCGTTGTGGTGCACTACCAATTGACGTTGCAATGGTTCAGGTTTCTCCTCCAGACAAACACGGCTTTGTATCGCTTGGTACTTCAGTAGACGCTACTTTGGCTGCTATCGAAAACGCGCGCACAACCATCGCTATTGTCAACAAGCACGTACCTCGTGCCTTTGGTGATGCGATGATCAAGGCCGATATGATTGACCTATGGTGCGAACACCACGAACTACTCGAAGAGGCACACTTCACAGCCCCAACAGAGGTGGAAATCGCAATTGGTAAGAACTGCGCTGCGCTCATCGAGGATGGTGCTTGCTTGCAGATGGGTATCGGTGCTATTCCAAATGCTGTGTTGGCACAGCTTGGTGGCCACAAAAACTTGGGTATCCACACCGAAATGTTTGCTGATGGCGTACTTCCACTTGTGGAGGCCGGCGTTATCAATGGCGAGGCTAAGGGAATTGACAGAGGCAAGATGGTATCCACCTTCCTTATGGGTTCGCAAAAAGTGTATGACTTTATTGACGACAACCCAGCGGTGAAGATGATGGACGTGGGATATACCAACGACCCATTTATCATCGCGAAGAATGACAGAGTAACAGCAATCAACTCGGCTCTTCAGGTTGATATCACGGGTCAGGTTTGTGCAGACTCGCTCGGTACTAAGCACTACAGTGGCGTGGGTGGACAGGTAGACTTTATCTACGGTTCTTCGCTCAGTAAGGGTGGTAAAGCCATCATCGCTATGCCTGCTGTGACTAACAAAGGCCTATCGAAAATTGCTCCAGTGTTGAACTCTGGCGCAGGTGTTGTGACTACTCGTGCTCACATGCACTACTTTGTGACCGAATTTGGTGCAGTAGACTTGTATGGCAAGACTCTACAAGAGCGTGCGAAATTAGTAATTTCAGTTGCTGCTCCTGAGCACCAGGAAGAACTTTCGCGTGCTGCTTTCGAGCGCTTCGGTCCTCACTACAACTACGTTAAAATGTCTAAGTAATAGCCAGAAGCTATGAGAAAATATATTGTCATAGGGGTAATAGTCGTTGTTGGCATTATCCTGTATAACTTCTTTGTTGGCACCTACAATTCGTTGGTGCAGAAGGAAGTGGAGATTGAGGGTAAGTGGGCAAATGTCGAGGCGCAGTATCAGCGCCGTGCAGATTTGTTCAAGAACCTGGTGGCAACGGTTAAGGGTTATGCCGACCACGAGCAACAAACCCTAATTGGGGTAATCGAACAGAGAGCGCAAACCACGCAAGTACAACTCAATGTGGATGAACTCACTGCCGAGAATCTCGAAAAATTCCAAGCCGCACAAGCGGAGTTGGGACAGGGTCTTGGTCGATTGCTTGCCATCGGTGAGAGCTATCCCGACTTGAAGGCATCGCAAAACTTTATTGCTCTTCAGGACGAAATTGCGGGTACCGAAAATCGTGTAACTAAAGCTCGCACAGACTTCAACGATGCGGTTAAGGACCTTAACAGTTATTGCCGCACCTTCCCGCGCAATATGTTGGCGGGGATGTATGGCTTTGAGGGTAATAAGGCCTATTTCGAGGCTGCCGAGGGTACAGAGGCAACTCCTGAGGTTGCTTTTTAATGAGTGGGTGGTAAGCAGCAAATGAAGAGATTCTTTTTAATCGCACTTCTGTGCTTGGGCTTTGCCGCGGGTGTGGCGCAAGGGGCTATTCCAGAACCTATGCGCCCAGCTCGCTTGGTTAATGACTTTGCGGGGATTTTTACCCCAGAGCAGAGGCGAACACTCGAAGATAGCCTTGTGCTATTTGACCGAGCAACCTCTACCCAGATAGCAATCGTTACGCTCACGGACCTGGATGGCTACACGCCTAATGAGATGGCAACTGGCATTATCGAGACATGGGGCGTGGGGCAAGCGGGTAAGGATAATGGTGTGGTGATGTTGCTAAAGCCCCGAAATGACACCCCAGGTGAGGTTTATATCGCTGTGGGCTCGGGTCTGGAGGGAGTGCTCAACGATGCAAAGGCGGGCAGGCTCATTGATATGGTGATGCTCGACGATTTGAAGAATGGCGACTTTTATAGTGCGGCAGTCAAAGGCGCGCGAGAGCTCAGAGGAGTGGTGAGTGGTGAATTTTCGGCAGATAAATATGATGATGAAGGAATACCTCTGGGAATAATAATATTGGGAGTGTTGCTGCTCATTGCTGTGCTCCCGATAGGTGGTAAACGTAGAAAAGGAGGCGGAGGAAACAACAGCAATGATGATGGAGTTGGTGGAGGCGGAGTGCTTCCGTGGTGGTTGCTCATGGGCGGCGGCGGAGGCTCACGTGGCGGCGGCGGAGGCGGTGGCGGCTTCGGAGGATTTGGCGGAGGTGGAAGTTTTGGTGGCGGCGGCGGTCGAAGTTTTTAATTGTTGGGTACGTTGCAGCCAAAGTGTTGTAGCATACTATCAAAGTTAGTACAGTAGGGTAAAGAGTTAGTAGTGAAAAAAATATTGATGATAGTGGCTGGGTGGCTGTGCGTAGGGCTTGGTGTGGCAGGTATGGCCTTGCCAGTACTACCAACAACCCCATTCATACTGCTTGCATCGTGGCTTTTTTACAGAAGTTCGCCTCGTGCTAAAAAGTGGCTCGACAAACAACCTGTGCTTGGCGCAATAATAAGAAATTATGAGGGTAAGAAAGGGATCCCACTGCACGCCAAGGTGATAACACTTGTGGTAATGTGGTTATCCATCGGGCTGTCGATTTACTTTGTTCACGAACGATTGTGGCTGGTGATACTGCTTTTGGTTATTTCAGTGGCGGTTACCATACACATTTCGAGATATAAAACATTATGAGTACGCAAAAAGACAAACTAGTCATTTCAGGTCCTTGCTCTGCCGAGAGTAGGGAACAGGTGCTGTTGTGTGCTCAGCAGTTGGCTGCTAATGGTCGGGTGGACGTGTATAGAGCTGGAGTGTGGAAACCCCGCACAAAGCCAGGCTGTTTTGAGGGCATTGGCGAGCCAGCGTTGAAATGGATGCAAGAGGCTCGCGCGCTTACGGGAATACCCATTGCCACTGAAGTAGCACGAGCTTCGCACGTAGAGGCGGCGCTTGCTCATGGAGTGGATGTGCTGTGGATTGGTGCACGTACTTCGGGCGATCCTTTTGCCGTGCAGGAGGTTGCCGAAGCATTGAGAGGAGTGAGCCAACAAAAAATTTTCGTCAAAAACCCAATGAACCCAGACCTTTCGCTGTGGATGGGCGCTGTGGAGCGTATGGAACGCATGGGGTTAAAAAATTTGGGATTGATTCACCGAGGTTTTAGTACCTATTCGCTCTCCGATTTGCGCAACTCCCCGATGTGGCATATTGCAGCGCAGGCACGAAGATTACGACCAGAACTCCCACTTATTTGCGACCCATCGCACATATCTGGAGCACGGAAATATGTTCAAGAGATTGCCCAAATGGCTGCGGATTTGAACTTCGACGGACTGATGGTCGAAACTCACCCCAACCCAGAGGTGGCGCTCAGCGATGCCGACCAGCAACTAACCCCGACTCAACTCTCGGAATTGCTGGATAAAATCAAGTGGCACAGCGAAACCACCGAGAATCATGACTACCTCACGACTCTTGAAACACTGCGCGCCAAAATCGATGAGTTGGATACAATTGTATTTGATTTGTTGAGCCAGAGGATGAAGATTTCTCGTGAGATTGGCGAGCTGAAATCGGGCAACAACGTTGCCATCGTTCAGCGCGAAAGGTGGGCAGATATTACCGAGTATTTTGTGACTCGTAGCAGGGATTTGGAGCTGGGCAGCGAATTTGTGGAGCAGGTGCTCGATGCCATACAGCGCGAGAGCATTAGCCAACAACACAACGATAAATCTAAGAAATAGAGTCACAGTGCTTTTGCTTCACGAAGCACATAGAGGTTCTACTTTAAGCCAAAAATAGGAGTGATAGATAGAGGTACAATAGACAGGATTACCGCTGCTGCCGACATAGTGGAGGTCGTTGGCGACTTTATTGTGCTCAAGAAGAAGGGAACTAACTACACTGCCTGCTGTCCATTCCACAACGAGAAAACACCATCTTTTATGGTCTCCCCCGCCAAAGGTCTCTACAAATGTTTTGGCTGTGGCAAGGGCGGAGGTGCTGTAAACTTTGTCATGGAGCACGAAAAGCTCTCCTATCCCGAGGCTCTGAAGTGGTTGGCACGCAAGTATGGTATCGAAGTGGAGGAGAGGCAACTCACCGACGACGAGCTCGCTCGCAACAACGATCGCGAGAGTATGTTGGTGGTGAATTCGTGGGCGGATAGCTACTTTCAAGGGCAACTGCACAACAGCACAGAGGGGCGTGATGTGGGGCTCTCTTATTTTGAAGAGAGGGGATTTACGCCTGATACAATCAAAAAATTTGCGTTGGGCTACTGCCCCTCGCAGGGCGATGCAATGTCTAATGCCGCCATCAAGGAGGGGTATGAAGAGAAATTCCTAACCTCCACAGGCCTAACCATACTTCGCGAGGGTGGTACGAGAAAATACTATGATAGATTCACCGCTCGAGTGCTTTTCCCCATTCATTCGCTCGCTGGTAGAGTCATTGGCTTTGGCGGACGGACAATGTCCACAGAGAAGAAAACTGCCAAATACCTGAACTCCCCCCAAAGCGATGTCTATGATAAGAGTCAGACACTCTATGGTATTTTTCATAGCAAAAAGGCTATTACACAGAGCGATAAATGTATTTTGGTCGAAGGCTATACGGACGTAATTCAGATGCACCAGAGCGGTGTGGAGAATGTGGTTGCTTCGAGCGGCACTTCGCTCACTACCCAGCAAGTCAAGCTCATCAAGCGCTTTACCAAGAACGTGACGATGATCTACGATGGCGATGCTGCGGGTACAAAGGCATCGCTCAGGGGAGTGGATATGTTGCTTGCCGAGGGGCTCACGGTGCGAGTAGTACCTCTGCCCGAGGGCGAGGACCCCGATAGCTTTGCCAAGAAACACTCGGCCTCGGAACTGGAGAGCTATATCGAGCGCAGTGAAGAAGATTTTTTGAGATTCAAGACCCGTATTCTTCTCGAAGATGCGGCTGGAGACCCTGCTGCACGTGCGGCGCTGATCACCGATGTGGTTCGTTCGCTGGCGGTGATTCCCGATAACATTGTGCGAGAGGTCTATATCAAGGAGTGCGCCAGAGAGATGGACATAAGCTACGATATTCTTAGCCGCGAGGTGGTCACTGCAATTATTGCGATGCCAAACCCTCACGCCCTGCCACGCTCTGCTCACACCCCATATAACCCCACTCAACAAGGACAACCGCCTGCAACGGCTACTGCGCCGCCTCGCTACAATAACCCAGCAGAGGCAACAGGACTGCAACACAGCGGCGCAAAGGCTAATCGAGGCGGCGCGATGGAGTTGCTCGAAAGAGAGATTGTGGGATATTTGGTGCGTTTTGGAGGCGAGAATTTTGACTACGCCCTCTCGCCCGATAACATAGTGCAGATGCCAGTCACCCAAACCATCGTCAACGAACTGCGCAACGATAGCATTACTTTCCAAAACACGACCTATCAAACCATCCTGGGGGCATTCACTCTGGCGCACGATTCTGGCGAGGAACTCACGGCGACTCAGCTCCTCAGCAATGAGGATGCTGCTATTTCCAGCACTGTTGCTGATATTATGAGTTGGGAGGATGCCAACGCTGCCAGCAAAATATGGGAGACCTACGAGATGAGCCCTAAGAGCGAAAAAGAGATGCTACATCGTAGTGTTCCTAAAGCAATTCTGCTGTATAAGTGCAAGGTGCTGGAGAGTCGAATCCACAGCCTCCGCGAGGAACTTGCCGCCAGCAATGAGGATTTTAACGCTGAGACGGTGCAGAAGATCAAAGAATTGACAACTTTGAGGAACTCCATCTTGGAGCGTTACCTCCGTTTGCTTTAGGTTTTAGGCTCAATGCGCCAAGGGGAGAGCGAGGGATAGAGGAGTAGAGAGGGGGGGGAGAGAATTAGTAGTTATAGCACATACACGCACACACACACATACGCCCAATGGCGGTGGAATGAACAAAGAAGTGGCACGCTATTTGGATAGGAAAAAGTAACGAAATTCATATTTCAGAACTTTTAATACTAACAAATCCACTTCAAAAACGATGAAAAAAACTTTTTTCTTTCTATTTGTAGCCGCTTTAGTTGCATCTGTAACACTCGCGAGCGCATTTGCATCCCCCGATGATTCAAACCCAAAACAAGAAGAGCGTCGTGCAAAACGAGAGGCTCGCAAAGCATTGGCAGTTGACCAGATGAAGGCTGCTCTGGCTCAACAATCCTTCGATTTTTCGCCCCTGAGCTACTCCCTGCCATATGGCAACACTGTGATGTTGAACTCAACCTATGGACTCAACTATCTGGATTTCACGCCAGAGAACCTGGACGTAAATCTGCCCTTTGAACTCCAAAATAACCAAAAATTCAATCTCGATTCACAACTGACCCCCTATGATGACTATACGGTGAAGATGGACAAAGATGGCATGAATTGCACTATCACAGCCGAGCTTAACAACGTTTCGAGCAACTCGTTCAACGCACCGCTCAGCAGTCAAGGCATTAACCTCGATATTCATATTAGCGTGAACTTGCTCACAGGGAATGCCTATTTGACAATAACGCCTGACTTCTCGCCTGCGGTGACATATCAAGGCACGGTTAGACCCACCTAAACTGTTTTTATATACAATTTCAACACTCGAAGAGTCGGTCGCACTAATTGAAAAAAAGATAGTGCGGCCGCTTTTTTTGTGGATGAGAAGAGAGTCGATGAAATAGAAAGCGAACTGATGAAAGCGAGAAAATTGAGATAAAAGTGCGAGAATGTGGTACGCTAAGAAAATACGGCACACACACGCGCGCGCACAAAGATAAACCCCTCTTCCCTCCCTCTATTGTTTGAGTAGTTCGAGTCGCAAATAATTCAGAGCGGCGGTGGATGCACGCTCGACGAAAATCGCTCGTGGCTGACCCAAATTACGCTTGTAGGAGCTAACCCCCGTGGGAGTCGCCACGGCTATGTAAATATCGCCAACAATCTTGCCCGCAGTAGCGCCCCCAGGTCCTGCAATGCCACTAGTAGCAATGGCGTAGTCGCAACCCAGCACCCGCCGAGCACCAATGGCCATAGCCTCCACAACCTCTGCACTGACAGCACCATGCTCTTCAAGCAACCTCCCGTCAACACCCAGCAGCTCCATCTTTACAGTGTTGCTGTATGCAGTTACGCTCCCATTGAACCACTCGGATGCACCACTGAGTGCAGTACATTTGGCAGCAACTGCTCCCCCCGTGCAACTCTCGGCAACCCCCAGACTATTTCCTCGCGAGGTGAGCATTTGTGCTACCTGTGCCTCTACACTGGTGGGGTAGTCCCCCAGGTAGAGCTCTGGGATTATGGTTTGTAGCTCCTCGAATAGAGCCTCTATCTCCTCAAATGTGCCGCCAGTGAGCCGCAGTCGTATGCCCGCAGGATTCGGCAAGTAAGCCAGCTTTATGTAGCTGGGCAGTGCCTCCTCCCACGACTCAATGCGCTGTGCAAGCTCGCTCTCGGGCATGCCATACAGCATAATTGTGTGGCGCACAATCTCCGTGAGTTCGAACTCTTCGGTGATTATCGGCAGAACCTTGTCGCCTAAGAGCTTCTTCATCTCGAAAGGTACGCCAGCCAACGAAAACAACATCTTGTTGCTCTCGGTCTTGAAGTATAGCCCTGGAGCCGTGCCAAGCTCATTGGCAAGTGCATGGAAACCCTCTGGAATATCGGCTTGAGCCTGATTCAGGGAGTTGAACTCCACGCCACGTGTGCCCAGAAACTGCTCGATGAAGCGGTAGCTCGCCTGGTCACGCACCAGACCCACGCCAAAAAAATTGGCAAGAGTGTGTTTTGTGATATCGTCCTTGGTGGGCCCCAGCCCGCCAGTAGTGATGAGCACATCGACCATTGGCAGCACCTCGTGTAGCATCTCCATGATCTCTTCGCGCGTGTCCCCAATAGAGCGAGTTTGGATGGTGCGCACACCAATGTCCGCAAGCGCAGAGGCAATGTGCGCCGAATTACTGTCTACAATCTGCCCAAGTAATATCTCGTCACCAATCGTGACAATAGCCGCGCGCTTTTGCATTTTTTTCTGTTTTGAGTGCTTATCTCTCCGTAGAGGAGGATTTGTATCTGAGTATGGCCTTATTGATCTCCTTTACGTAGCCAGGGCCACCGTAGATGAATCCACTGTACACTTGTATGAGTGCAGCGCCTGAGTTCAGCATCTCAAGGGCTTGAGCAGGATCCATGATGCCACCCACTGCAATGATAGGGAGTTTCTTGCCCACACGGCCGTAGATGTGGCGCACTGTGGCGATAGTTTTGTGGTAGAGTGGTGCGCCGCTCAACCCTCCGTTGCCGATTTTCTCGGCCTTATCGCTATTGGTCAGCCCCTCTCTTGAGGTGGTGGTATTGGTTGCCATGATGCCATCGACGCGACACTCAAGAGCAACATCAATCATCACATCAATCTGTTCGGGAGTCAAATCTGGCGATATTTTGAGCACAATGGGGCGATACTCGCTCTGTCCTTTGCGGAACTCTTTTAGGCCTCGCAGAATTTCGCTTACTCCGTCTTTGTTTTGCAGCGAGGTGAGCCCCGTGACATTTGGGCAACTCACATTCACGGTGAAGTAATCCACATAGTCATACAGTGCACGGAAGACTTTGAGGTAATCCTTAGCAGCGTTTTCATTAGGCGTGAGAGTGTTTTTGCCAACATTTCCGCCAATGACAACACCACGGCGCTTGTATTTTTGTATGTTTTTTACAGCACGACTCGTCCCAGTGTTGTTGAACCCCATGCGGTTGATTATGGCTTTGTCTTCTGTGATTCTGAAGCAGCGAGGCTTGGGATTTCCACCCTGCGCCTTGGGAGTCACAGTGCCCACCTCGATGAAGCCGAAGCCAAAGTCTCCGAGTACGTCATAGCACTCAGCATTCTTGTCAAAACCTGCCGCCAAGCCCACTGGCGAGGGGAAACTGATGCCGAAAAGCTCTCGGCGCAATCCCTCGTCTTTTTGTTTGTAGAGCCCGCGCACAATGCAGCGTGCAAAGGGAATGTAGCGCAACGCCTTGAGAAAACCGACCGTGAAATGGTGAATGCTCTCGGGCGAGAACTTAAATAAAATGGGGCGGATAATTTTTTTATACATAGTCTTCTTGCCTTTAGTGTTTGTGTTTTATATGTGGGGTTATATGAGTGGCGGGGTGAGGGCGGCTAATAGCTGCGGCGCACTCTCTCTAATTCTCTTTTGCTGTCTTGCTCTTTGATGTATTCTCTTTTGTCGTAATTCTTGCGTCCTCGGCCAAGTCCGATGAGCAATTTTGCCAGACCTTGGTCGTTGATGAAGAGTTTGAGCCCCACCACCGTGTTACCTTTGTCTTGCATCGCGCGGAATATGGTGTTCAGCTCACGTCTGTTGAGCAGTAGTTTTCTGTCTCTTTTGGGCAGGTGGTTGAAGATGTTGCCGAAGCTATACTCCGAGATGTTCATCCCTCTGACAAATAGCTCGCCATTACTTTCATAGCAGTAGCAGTCCACCAGCGAGGCTTTTCCTCCGCGCAGCGACTTGATTTCTGTGCCACGCAACTCGATTCCAGCCGTCCACGTCTGCGAAATTTCGTAGTCAAAGCGCGCACGCCTATTTTTTATCTCTATTTTTTTCTGTGCTGTTGCCATTGCTGTGTTTGATTTACGCCAAGAGGATAATGCCACCGGCCATTACTGCCATGCCCACGATAACGCCCCAGATGGCGGTGTGAGCTTTGCCCCACTCTCGGGCGGCGGGTAGAAGTTCGTCCAACGAGATAAAGACCATGATGCCAGCCACTGCGGCAAAGACAAGTCCGTAGAGTTCGGGTGTGAGAAAAGGGCGTAATGCGATGTATCCCACGATGGCTCCCACGGGCTCGGCCAAGCCGCTGAGGAACGACCACCCAAAAGCCTTCTTGCGTGAGCCAGTGGCGTAGAAGATGGGGATTGCCACTGCTATACCCTCGGGGATATTGTGGATAGCCACTGCCGAGGCGATGGCAATGCCGATGTTGGGGTCGTCCAGCGTGGCCATGAATGTGGCCATGCCCTCGGGGAAGTTGTGAATGCCGACTGCAAGGGCGGTGAATAATCCCATGCGTTTGAGCGAGTTTTTTTGTGGGGCGTTACCACTCTCCATGCTCTCCAATGAGCGTAGTTCGTGGGGATTATCCACCGTGGGCACCAACTTGTCGATAAGGGCAATGAGTAGTATCCCCCCGAAAAAGGCGAGTGTGGTGAATATCTGTGCTTGATTTTCGCTGTATGACTGCGCCAGCGATGCCGCCGACTTCGGGAAAATATCTATAAATGCAACATATATCATCACTCCTGCCGAGAGCCCCAGGGCAAAGCTCAAAAAACCTTTACTCGTGCGCTTCGAGAAGAGCACAATGGTAGAGCCTATGCCAGTGGATAGTCCAGCAATGAGGGTCAGAATAAGAGCAAATAAGAGATTTTCCTCCATTTGGTCACGGAATAATTATCGCTATAAACTTAGCACAGTGCTCGTGAGAATCACTGTGTTTTTATTTGCAGTGAGGATGTGTGTGTTGAAGAGTTACACCTGGCTTGCGCAGCGGAACTTGAAACTAACCGCTGCTAAATCTTCGTTAGCTTTGGTGATTTTACTTTTCATATCTTCCTTGAAGTCGATAACCTTTTGCTGAGTGGCCTCGCATCCAGTGCCGATGATTTGTGCGGCAAGAATCGCAGCGTTTTTGGCGCCATCCAGAGCCACCGTTGCAACAGGAATACCAGCAGGCATTTGAAGTATAGAGAGGATTGAGTCCCAGCCGTCAATAGAATTGCTGGACTTAACAGGTACGCCTACTACTGGCAGCGGAGTAAGAGCCGCAATAACCCCTGGTAGGTGAGCAGCGCCACCAGCACCTGCAATAATTACCTTCACTCCGCGAGTGTGGGCAGCACGTGCAAAATCGAGTACTTTGTCGGGTGTGCGGTGTGCCGAAAGTGCATTAATCTCGAATGGAATTTCCATCTCGTCAAAAAACTTGGCAGCAGCCTCCATAACCTTCATATCAGAGGTCGAACCCATTATAATAGAAACAAGTGGTGTCATTTTTACTTTTTTTTAATCAATTTTTATTACTTTTGTTGCGATACAAAGGTACAGTTTTTTTGTGAATTTCAAACTATGGACCATACAGTAAAAATAAAAGATAAAGTTTTTGAGCGGTTACTTGACGCCTCGCAGATCGAAAAACAGATAGAAAGAGTGGCTTGCGAGCTTGATGCAGCCTATGCAAATGTGTCGCAACCGGTGGTAATGGTGGTGACTCTGAGTGGCGCAATGGCCTTTGCGTGGGAGCTCTCCAAGAGGATTAGCTTCCCTGTGGAGTGGGTTTTTATCAAGTGCTCGTCCTATGGGAGCGAGATGCAGAGCTGTGGTGAGGTTGCACTCAGTGTTGTTGGGAGGTGCGAACTTGAGGGGCGAGATGTGTTGGTCATCGAAGATATTGTGGACAGTGGCAACACGTGGGTGTCGCTCCACAACCACTTTATGACGCTCTTGCCACGTACGCTACGAATTGCAACGCTCTCCATCAAACGAGAGGTTTATGATAAAGCGCTGCAGATCGATTTTGTGGCTCTTGAACTCGAGAACCGCTTTGTGGTGGGTTACGGTTTGGATTATGATGGTGGCGGACGAAATTTAAATGGAATATATGAATTTAAGGGTGTCTGAGATGTTTTACTCTCTTCAGGGAGAGGGAGTTAATAGTGGTCGGGCGGCATACTTTGTGCGCCTGAGCGGTTGTGATGTGGGGTGTGAGTGGTGCGACTCGCCCGATGCTCAGCAGGGTGGCGAGCCGATGTCGGTGGAGCAGATTTTATGCAGAATAAATGCGACAAAGGCACAAAACGTTGTAATAACTGGTGGCGAACCATCGTTATATAATTTAGGTGAGTTGTGTGGTGCTCTGCGGGGTGCGGGCAAGGGTGTGTGGGTGGAGACCAGCGGCACGAACCCTCTTGAGGGAGAGTTTGACTGGGTGTGCCTCTCGCCAAAAGCGCATAGAGATGCCCTGGATGAGTGTTATGCAGTGGCCAATGAGCTAAAAATAGTGGTGGGCGAGCCTGCAGATTTCGAGTTTGCAGAGCAGTGTGCCGCCAAGGTTGGCGCAGAGGTGGCGCTCTTTTTGCAGGCGCAGTGGCAGAAGAGTGCACAGATAACCCCCGCAATAGTGGAGTACATCAAAGAGAATCCTCGATGGAGGCTCTCTGTCCAACAACACAAATATATTAACATACCATAATTACGAAATAGAAAATAGAGATGAAAAAGAGATTATTTTTGCTGATACTCACACTTATTTTTGTGCCTTTTGCAGGGGCTCAATCGCTCGATTCGCTGTGGGCGAGGAGTAATTCGGAATTTGAGGCTGGTGATTTTGCTCAGGCGGCCAAGGACTATGAAATGCTCTTGGAGGCAGGCCAAATCAAGTGGGAGGTGTACTACAACTTGGGGAGTGCATATTTCAAGTCCAACGACCTGGGGCGTGCCATACTCAACTTCGAGCGCGCGCTGAGGCTCGACCCCTCGAACGAAGATGTGGAACATAATCTCGCCGTGGCAAGAGCGCTGACCGTGGATAGAATCGAGGCGGTGCCGCAGTTCTTCTTTATCGATTGGATGACGAGCCTTAGAGATATGCTCAGACCCAACACGTGGACAATCCTGCTCATCATCTTTGTGGCACTCACATTGGGAGCCGTGGTGCTCCGCCGTGTGAAGAGCGCTCGCTCGTGGGGGCTTGTCATTGCGGTAGGGGTTGTTGCACTTATTACCTTTGGCTTTGCGCAAAGTTCCGCACACAGAGTGCGAGGGGGGATGGATGCCGTGGTGCTAAATACCGCCTCGGTGGTTCGTTCGGCACCAAGCGCCAGCAGTAAAGAACTCTTCATACTGCACGAAGGTACAGTAGTGGAGCTTGGCGAGAGCGTTGAAAAATACACCGAAGTGCGCATTGAATCGGGTAGCGAAGGGTGGATTTTAACCTCTGATATTGAGAAAATTTAATCGCACCACCCACCTTTTGAACTTATCACACGGTAAAGAATTGTAGAGAAGCAATGGCAGAGAATAGAGATACAGATTTTTTGGTCATCGGCAGTGGTATTGCTGCTCTGAGTTATGCCCTGCAAGTGGCATCGCACGGCAAAGTGACCATCGTCACCAAAAGTACCCTTGCCGACACCAATACGAGCTATGCTCAGGGCGGTATTGCAGCAGTGGTGGAGAGCGACCCCGAGATGCACAAAAGCCACATTGATGACACGATGGAGTGCGGCTCGCAGCGTGGCGATGCTCAAGTTGTGCAGAGGGTCATAGAAGGTGCAAGAGAGGTGGTGGAGTTGCTGGAAAAGTGGGGGGTGAAGTTTGATAGAGATAAGAGTGGCGAGTATAAGCGCGCACGCGAAGGAGGTCATAGCCAAAGCAGGATATTGCACCACAAAGATACCACAGGCGAGGAAATTCAAAGCAAACTCATAGCGAGCGTGCGAAAAAACCCAAATATCGAGGTGCTTGAACACCACTTTGCCGTAGATCTGCTCACCCAACACCACTTGGGTAAGCTTGTCAAGCGTTCTATTCCGGGTATTGAGTGCTACGGGGCGTATGTTCTGGACACGCTCTCGCAGGAGGTGTATACGCTGCGTGCCCGCCGCACGATTGTCGCCACGGGCGGCATTGGGAATATCTACCACACCACCACCAACCCAACCATAGCAACGGGTGATGGAGTGGCAATGGTGCATCGTGCCAAGGGGCATATTCGAGATATGGAGTTTGTGCAGTTTCACCCCACGGCCCTGCACAATCCTAAGGAACGCCCCTCGTTTTTGATTTCCGAGGCGGTTAGGGGTTATGGGGCGGTGTTGAGGGATAAGAGTGGAGCGGAATTTATGGAGAAGTACCACCAGAGCGGTGCGCTTGCCCCTCGTGATGTTGTGGCGCGCAGCATCGACAATGAGCTGAAGCTCAGCGGCGATGAATTTGTCTACCTCGATATTACTCACAAACCTGCCAAGGAGATAATAGCGCACTTTCCGAATATATACCAAAAGTGTATGTCCATCGGTGTGGATATCACCAAGGAGATGATACCTGTGAACCCAGCAGCTCACTACCTCTGCGGAGGGGTTTTGGTGGACGAAAACGCGCAAAGTTCGATAAAGAGGCTCTATGCCATTGGCGAGGTGGCGTGCACGGGACTGCACGGTGCTAATCGCTTGGCGAGCAATTCGTTGTTGGAGGCTGTGGTTTATGCTCAACTTGCCGCCACACACTCGGTCAGTGATTTTGAAAAGGCCTCTATGCCGGCTCTTCCCGACTGGGACTTCAGAGGCACAACACACAATGAGGAGATGGTGCTAATCACCCAATCTATCAAAGAAATGCAGCAGATTATGAGCTATTACGTAGGTATTGTGCGTTCGGACATCCGTCTCGAGCGTGCCCTGCATCGTATGCAAACGCTGTATGAAGAGACCGAACATCTCTACAAACGCAGTGTGGTGAGTGTGCCGCTGTGCGAATTGCGCAACATGCTTGGGGTGAGCTATCTGGTCATCAAGCAAGCAATGAAAAGGCGTCGTAGCGTGGGGTTGCACTATTCCATAGACTGTTAGTTCTCTCTGCTTTGTGCATGAGTGGATATTTATCCCTGACTGTAATACTATAATTCTTTGGCTATGCGCTGGGCGCTCTGTGCGATTGGAGTGTAGGAGAAGGTGGGTAGTGCCCGCTCAATCTTGCTGCCATCATAGCACGAACGCTGAGTCATAAAGGTTACCTCCGAGCCGCTAATCTTGGGACTTTTGCCGCTAATTTTTGCCGCAACGCCCATAGCCCACACGCCAAAACAGAGCAACCACTTGGGGACAAAAAACCACGGGCGGCGATGGCCAAACGCCACGTTGAACTCCCCAATGAACTCTTTGTAGGTGAGGTTCGCTCCGCTGAGCACATATCGCTGAGCGACGAGTTCACCCCCCGCCTCATAAGCCATTCGTGTTGCACGAGCCACGTCCAGTACGTCTACAAAGCCCATAGTGGCACCAGTGTAAAAGGGTACGCCCTTTTTGAGCCACTCGAAGATGAATTGCAGGCCGCCGCCACCGCTACCCACGCCCAGCACCACCGAAGGGTTCAGAATGATGGTGCGAAGCCCCATCTTTGAGTATCGCCACACGGCATTTTCGCTCAGGAATTTGCTCTTGGAGTAGGGCGACATCGAGGCGAAATCTCGCACAGGAGTCTGCTCGTCAATCATGCCTCCATCACTGCTGCTGCCCAGTGCCGCAATAGAACTGAGGTGAATCAGAGTAGCTTTGCCGTATTTGTGAGCAGCGCTTGCCACAGTCGTGCTCAGCGCTACGTTGGTGGCAATCATCAGCTCGGGGTCGCTTGCCGAGATGTCGACAATTGCCGCAAGATGGAAAATTGCCTCGGGCGTAATTTCAAGCAGTAGTTCGTATAGGCTTGCTCCGTCCTCAATATCAGTGGTGTGCACCGCCACTGCTTCGAAGTCAACATTGTTGCGCTGACACACTTCCTGTAACTTTGTGGCGCTCTTTTCGCTGCGCAGAGTGCAGTGAACCTCATAGCCACCCGTGCGTAATAGTTCCACAACGAGGTGTGAACCGATAAGTCCTGTGGCTCCTGTGACTAATACTTTTTTCATGGGTGATGTTGGTTTATGTATATGTAAGCTGTGTTATTGATGGGGGGGGCTAAAGAGGGAGAGCGGGGGGGCTATTCCAGTACCTTGATAAAGGCTTTGCGAGCTCTGAAAATCTGGGTCTTTACCGTTCCTATGGGCATATTGAGTTTTTCGCTAATGAGTTCGTAGCTCAAATCCTGAAAGTAGCGCATCTCGATGATGGTTTTATAATTATCGCTGAGCGCCTCCAGTGCGGCGGCAACCCTTCTGCCCGTTTCCTTGCTCACGAAGTATTCCTCGGGAGTGGGGGTATTGGCAATGACTTCGAGGTTTTCTGTGTTTTGTTTGGGGCGATTTTCGGCGCGCCGTTGATGGTCGCACAGTAGGTTTCGAGCAATGGTTTTAATCCACACAGCAAACGAGTACTTTGCATCATACTTGTCGAGGTTCAAAAATGCTTTGATGAACGCTTCTTGCAGGATGTCGTCGCTGAGTTCCTTGTTGCCATAGGTTCGCTTGTGGAGCATTGAGAGCAGCGTGCCGCGATGCCGCTCAAAGAGCGCCTCGTAGCTTGCGCTATCGCCCTTTAGCGTGCGCTCGACAAGTTCGGCATCATCGAGTAGGATTATTTCCATAGTTCTTGGTTTACCTTCACTCTGCGTGATATGCTGAGTAGTGTTTCAGTTATAGGGTTCAGCAGGTCGTAGAGCATGAAGGGAAGTGCGAGTCGTTTTTCGCCAAGGCGTTTGCAGATTCTCCCCAGCGTGCGCATCATCACAAAGGTTCGGAGTAACCATGCCACGCCGCCAACGATATAGCCCCACTGCCAACCGTCCCACGCCAACGATGAGATGATGCAGAGTGCTACTGCAGCAAAGAATAGAGCTTTGGTGAGCAGCTCCACGAAAATCTTGATACGCACCGATGCGGGGTAGTACTTGTACGAGAATGTGCGGTAGCGTTGCTCGTTCCACCACCACCACAGTCCGCCCGAGGGGTATTGCTCGGCAGTGCACAGAGGGTTGAGAATCACGCTGACATCTTGCCCTTTGGAGGCTCGCTGCAGAAAGAGGTCGTCCTCGCCCGTAGCCAAGCGCAAGTGGGTGAATCCTTTGGATGAGAAGAAAAAATCTTTGGTGTAACCCATATTGTTGTATATGCCTCTGTAGGGCGATTCTGCTACGGCGGCGTTGAGGTAGCGAATCGAACTCATGAGCCTCGACGAGCGGATGAATCCCGAAGTGCCAGGCCTAAAGCCCGTGTATCCAATCACGGCACTGCTGCCAATAAAGCCTCCCGACATGATTTTCAGCCATTTGTTGCTGCGTGGTGACACTGTGGGGTCGCTGAATAGTAGGTTGGGGTAGTTTGCCGCCTTGATGCCCAGCATTAAGGGGATTTTGCGAGAGTGCGGAAATTTTGGGTTTTTTTTGAGTTCGGTGAAGCGCAAGCGAGAGTTGGTGGCCGCCATGAGTTCAAGCTCGTTGGTGACCTCCACGCCTCCCCAATCATTAACCACCACAACTTCCCATTCGCCGTCATAGTCTTGGGTGAGCAGCTCGTTCAATCCGTCTTCAATGAACCACTTGGAACTTTCGGTGACAACCACTACGATGGAAATCGCTGGCAGAGGGTCTCCCTTTTTGAGGCGCGAGTGGTGGCGGTGGGTGGCGATGGCCGAAAACCCGAGCCACACCACAATCTGATACAGGAGCGTAAGGAGTAGAGTGCCGTAGGTTATCTGCTCCAGTAGCGAGAGGCTTTGTATGAATTCTAACATAATTCAGTGATTAGGAATTGGGCGTGGCGATTCAATTGGCGTGAATCGAAAAAAAGCGCAACAAAGATATAAAATTTTTCGGTGATTTCCTCTCTTTTTCTCTCTAATATTTGGGCGAAAATTATCAAGCGATATTATTTGTGTATTCGAAATATTATGCTTAATTTTGTAGACCTATGTGTAGTTGAAAAAGAGATGAGAACTATATATCAATAAAATAACTAACTAAATAAAACCTAAAGAAAATGGCACTAGACCGTAAAAATTTTCTGAAGCGTGCAGGTGGACTTGCGCTGCTTACAATTTTGCCACGTAAAGTTTTGGGTGGCGAGGGCTATACAGCTCCCAGTGATGAGATAACAAAAGGTATCATCGGCATGGGTGCGATGGGTACGGGGCACTTCCCCTACGATGGCACCAGAACCACGGCAGTCTGTGACGTGGATGCAAATCGCCTGAAGCGTGCAACTGAAATTGCACCCGACAAAGTGGCGGCTTACAGCGACTATCGTCAGCTCATAGCAGACCCTAACGTGGATATCGTTCACATTGCAACCCCTCCGCACTGGCACGGAATCATGGCAGTGGAGGCCGCAAATGCAGGCAAAGATATCTTCTGCGAAAAACCTATGACTCGCACCATTGGTGAGGGTAAGAGGATTCAAGAGGCTGTGAAACGTAGTGGCTCTATCTTCCGCCTCAATACGTGGTTCCGCTTCCGCAGCAACTTCTACGGAATGGGTACAACAGTGAAACCTCTAAAAAAACTTGTGGATAGCGGACTTCTGGGCTGGCCTCTGACTGTTACTATCAGTGCTCACACGGGCTTTAACTGGAAGTTCTACTGGGTGGGCAAAGATCACCTTGATCCTCAGCCTGTGCCAAAGGAACTGGACTATGATATGTGGTTAGGCCCTGCGCCCTACAAACCATACAACTCTCACCGTGTGCACGATACCTTTAGAGGCTATTGGGACTATGACGGTGGTGGACTCGGGGACATGGGGCAACACTACCTCGACCCAGTGCAATACTTCCTGAACAAAGACAACGAACTGCCTATCAAAGTTGAGGTGGACGCTCCACAACAACACCATGATGCAGTGGGTACGTGGCGTCAAATCGTCTATACCTATGCTGATGGCTGTAAGATTATTCTGAATGGTGAGGATTATGGCGACAAAAACGCTCCTTATATTGCAGGCCCTAAGGGGAATGTGTATAACGGCTTCAGATGCGACATTCCAAACATCAATTACGTGCTCAACGAGTACCCAGACCCAGAACCACAGAACACAGACTTTATCGGTTGCGTGAAGAATAGAGAGAAATTCGCTCTGAACGAACTCAACGGTTTCAACTCTTGTACATTGGTTAATATGGGACTTGTGGCTCTGAGAGTCGGTAGAACTCTGAGATTCAACCCAAGCGGACTTATCTTCGAGGATGACGATGCTGCAAATCGCCTCATTGAACCTTCAAATCGTGCCCCTTGGTCATCGATTTAGTGTGTAATCCCTAATTTTTGTGAATAATTAACTATCAGACTATTAAAGACGATGAAAAAAATATTATCATTTATACTACTAATTGCTTTGTGTCTGGGCATGAGCACGCCGCTCTACGCACAACACCCCGCAAATAGAACTGCCAAGACAATAATTGCGGATGTTCTGGCACAGATGCCGACTCAAAACGAGGCGACTCTTGATGCAATGATGGAGGACCTCGTGGCCTCTGGGCAGGAGGGTATTGGACTCCTGTGTTCGATGATCAACGACCCGGGCAAGGGCGACAACACTAAAGTGTCGTTTGCCGTGGGCGGACTTGCCTACTACGTAGGACGCAACGACAGAATGGCACAGCGTGAGATTGTTATCGATGCCCTATGCAATGAACTCGAAAAAGCCGAAAACCGCGAGACAAAAGCCTTCTTGCTCAGAATGATTCAAGTGGCTGGTGGCGACGAGGTGGTTGAGCTTTTCAAAGAGTATGCCAAGGGCGGCGACTTGCAAGAGGATGCAATCCTTGCGCTTTCGTACATGAATAGTGAGAAATCACTGGCCGCAATCGTTGAGCTTGCTCCACAAATCGAAAATGTGGAACTCGTTGCTCAAGTGGCTGCAGAAAGAGAACTGACAGTGCTTTGCCCGCTGATTCTGGACGCATACCCAAGCAAGGATTCTCACACCCAAACTGCGCTGACTCACGCGCTGTCGAAAATGAACGACACAAAAGCGCTTGAGACCCTTTCTAAGGCAGCAAAGAAAATCAAGTATGGTTATGATGAGCATGAAACTACTGCCGCATTCTTGGTGGCGCTACAAGCAGCTCCATACTCGGTGAGCAAGAAGTACCTAAGCTCGCTCATCCGCACCAAGGTGGATGTTGTGCGCAGTGTTGCGCTTAGGATCGCTGTGGAAAACAACGACAAGAACGTTGGAAAATGGGTTAGTGATGCAATGAAGAAAGGCTCGAGAGTCTATCGCAACAATGCAATGACCATTATGGTTCAAAACGACATGGCAGAGCTCATGGCTGGCGCTCTAATCGAAGATTTCGAGAGCTACGACCAAGCTATTCAGAGTGATATCCTAAACTGGTTCTCGGCCAATCGCCTCAAAGGCGCAAGCGCTCTTGCAGTGGAGGCAACCACTACTGAGAATGGCGAACTTCGCCGCGCGGCTCTGAAATACCTCGCAAAGATGGGCACGAAGAGTGATGTTGATGCTATTGTAGCGCTTATGAGTAGCAATGACAGTGAGGTTGTGGCTGATGCCGCAGCTGTGCTAAAATGGGTGGGGGGCAAAGATTTCTCGCTGAGCGCTCACCAAGCACTCGTGGACAAAGCCTCTGAAGTCGGTACGCTTGCGATCTACGACGTGCTGAAAAATCGCCGCATGGAGGATATGATGCCATTCATTGCTAAAAACCTTAATAGCAGCGATTCGGCATTGAAAAACGCAGCCTACGAAGCCTTTGTGTCGTGTGCTACGCTCGACAAGCCAGCAGAGATGTTCGCTCACTTGGCTAAGGCGAAAGACGCAGCTGAGGTTGTCTACATCCAACGCGCAATAGGACAGCAGCTCAGACTCTTGACAGCCGAAAAGGCTCTTGCAATGGTTAAGGCAAACGCAGCAAGCGTAGCAAAAGATAGAATCTTTGCGCTCTATGCCTTCATTCCAAGTGCGCAATCGCTCCGAGCACTACAAAGCGAGTATGACAATGCTGCGAGTGCTGAGGAAAAGGTCTTGGCAGCAACTGCAATTAGCAACTGGCCAGAACTTGGCGGACTCGATAATATCTACACTGTGCTCTCTGAAACGCAAAGTGATGAGGTTGTTGACCTCGCAATCACAAACAGCGTGAACGTGATTGTAACGGCTGGAGGCACAGACGATCAGAAATTCTTGACCCTTCGTCGACTATTGCCATTTGCGAAAACAGCAGAGCAAAAAATATTGGTTATCGACGCTATTGGTAACTGCAACTCTTTTGGTGCGCTGATGTTCCTTGCTCCATACATGGAAGACGAGGCAGCAGTATCGCTTAGAGCCGCAATCGCAATTGGCAAAATCGCACTCAAGGATGTCAACTATGAGAGATATGGAGAGAATGTTGAAACTATTCTCAAACGATTCCTCACTGCACGCACAGGTGGCGGTGATGCTCACTACGAAAGACAAGCGATTAGCGACTACATAGCTGCTGCTCCTAAAGGCAAGGAGGGTTTTGTAAAGATTTTCAATGGAGTGAACCTCGATGGTTGGAAAGGCCTTGTGGGCAATCCAATCACAAGAGCTGAGATGAGCCCTGCGGAACTCGCAAAGGCGCAAGAAAAAGCTGATGCTGGACTTGAAAGCAGCTGGGTGGTGAAAAACGGTGAACTACACTTCACTGGCCACGGCGACAACCTCTGTACTGACAAAAAATACGGCAACTTCGAAATGCTGATTGACTGGAAAATCTACTACGAAGGCAACCCACCACTCAACAAAAGAGAGGGCGATGCTGGTATCTACCTGCGTGGTTCGCCACAGGTGCAGATCTGGGATACTTGTAGAGTGAATGTTGGTGCGCAAGTTGGCTCTGGCGGACTCTACAACAACCAAAAGAACCCAAGCAAACCACTCGTGATGGCGGATAACAAAATCGGCGAATGGAACACCGTGTACATCAAGATGGAGGGCGAGAGAGTGACAATCTACCAAAACGGTCAGCTTGTTGTGGATAACGTAATCTTGGAGAACTACTGGAATAGAGCTATTCCAATCTTCAACGAAGAGCAACTCGAACTCCAAGCACACGGCTCGCTGGTGGCTTATCGTGATATCTACGTGAAAGAATTGCCTAAGACGGAACTCACTACGCTCAGCGAAGAGGAAAAGGCTGATGGCTTTGAACTGCTGTTCGATGGCGTGTCGATGAACAACTGGCAAGGCAATACAAAAGACTATGTTGCTGAAAATGGTACAATCACACTCTATCCTAAGAATGGCGGTGGGGGTAACCTATACACCAAGAAAGAGTACTCGGATTTCGTGCTAAGATTTGAATTCAAACTAACGCCAGCAGCTAACAACGGTCTGGGTATTCGTACTCCAATGGGTGTGGATGCTGCATACCACGGCATGGAGCTGCAAATCCTCGACAACGAAGACCCAGTGTACGCAGCTCTGGAGGATTTTCAATACCACGGTTCGGTATACGGAATCATCACAGCAAAGCGTGGACACCTCAAGCCTATGGGCGAATGGAACGTGCAAGAAGTTGTGGCTGATGGCGATAATATCAAAATTACGCTCAACGGCGAGGTTATTCTCGAAGGAAACATCCGTGAGGCATCGAAAAACGGTAGCGCAACGCTTGATGGCAAGGAGCACCCAGGACTCTTCAACAAGAAAGGGTATGTTGCTTTCCTTGGGCACGGCTCGGAGGTTAGCTTCAAAAACATCCGTATCAAGGAGCTGTAGAGATACACACACAGAGAGAGGGGGAGGAGAAGCGTACCTTTTGGTCGAACAGTAGCGCAGAAAGTTTTTGCGTCACTTAAGAACATAGGTCTGTAATCAAACTCACTCGCGAAAATGCTGAGGGGGTGGAGCAAATGCACTGCAGAGTGTATTGCTCCACCCCCTCTGACTTTTTTCTGCCTTATTGCACCTCATTATGCCTTTTTTGTTGAGGCGGCAAAAGCACATATTTCTCACCATTCCACACATAGGCGGAGCCGTGGTCGAACTGGTGAACAAAATATTTCGACTCTAATAACTAAAAATCCAAAAAGTTGTATTATATTTGTGATTGAGCGGAACCCGCAATTCATTGCCGCTTGAACAATACAACCTATGAAATCACTAAATATCAACGTCCCTCT
Source organism: uncultured Rikenellaceae bacterium (assembly GCA_964370175.1). Lineage (GTDB taxonomy): Bacteria > Bacteroidota > Bacteroidia > Bacteroidales > Rikenellaceae > Mucinivorans. The sequence goes on along the minus strand of CAYJIF010000008.1, from coordinate 6,298 downwards.
GTTGCTGCCTGAGTATGGCAGAAACGTGCAAAAAATGGTTGAGCACCTGCTCACTATCGAAGATAAGGAAGAGCGTAATCGCCAATCTCAGATAGTGTTGGCAACCATGGCAAATGTATACCCTCACACCACGAGCGATACCGAAGAGTTTCGCCACATGCTCTACGACCATCTTTTTATGATATCTGGCTTCGCTCTGGATATTGACTGCGAGTTTACCCCGCCCTCGCCCGAGCAATTTTCGCCCGTGCCCGAAAAAATCCCCTATGGCCAACAGGGCATAGTGCGTAAGCAGTACGGTTCGATAGTTCCGCGCATTGCTCGCCAGCTTGCTGCCCTTGAGGATAAGCAGTTGCAAGAAGAGTTGGCAAAGAATCTCGCAGTGTTCATGCGTCAGAAGGCATATGATTATAACGATGAGTTTCCCTCCAACGAGCACATTGTGGCCGACCTCTTTGATATGAGTAACGGTGCTATCGACCTCAAACCTTCGGTTTTTGAGGGTGTGCAAATTATGACGCACAAGTCGACGCGCCCCAATAATAAGCAAAAAAGCAACGTTCAAAAAAATAACTCCCAAAAGAACAATACCCTCAAGAATAACAACCTCCAGAAGAAGAAAAAGAATTAACCTACCCCGAGGAGAGAGAGAGGGGCTGGGCTGAAAAACTCACACATACACATATTACTTTATTATGGCAACTTTTGAAGTTACGGGAGGATGCCCGCTCAAGGGTCAGATTACTCCACAAGGGGCAAAAAACGAGGCGTTACAGATTTTATGTGCGGTGCTGCTCACCCCAGAGCCTGTGGTCATTGACAACATTCCCGAGATTGTGGATGTTCTCCAACTTATCGACTTGTTAGCAAAGATGGGCGTTAAGGTTGAGAGGCTTGGCGAGGGTTCATTCTCTTTCGAGGCGCGAGACATATCGCCCGAGTATATGCACACAGAGGAGTATCGTGCTCAGGCATCTCGTCTAAGAGGCTCGGTGATGATAATTGGTGCCATGCTCGCTCGCTATGGCAAGGCGTATATGCCCAAGCCTGGTGGCGATAAGATTGGCCGCCGTAGGCTCGACACGCACTTCATCGGTTTCGAGAAGCTCGGTGCGATATTCAACTTCGACACCACTGATAAGTTCTATAGCGTTGAGGCTCCCTCTGAGGGGCTTGTGGGGTCGTATATGCTGCTCGATGAGGCTTCGGTGACTGGCACGGCAAACATTGTGATGGCGGCAGTCAGAGCCAAGGGACGAACCACTATCTATAACGCTGCCTGCGAACCCTACCTCCAACAACTCTGCAAGATGCTGTGCCGAATGGGCGCAAGGATTGAGGGCATTGGCTCTAACCTGCTGCACATTGACGGAGTGGACTATCTGGGCGGAACTACGCACAGAATGTTGCCCGATATGATTGAAATCGGCAGCTTTATTGGTATGGCAGCGATGACCGGCTCGGAGCTTACTATCAAGGATGTGGCGTATGATGAACTGGGGATTATCCCTGCACAGTTTTCGCGTCTGGGCATCAAGATGGAGCGCCGAGGTGACGACATCTACATTCCTGCACAACCTCACTACGAGATTGAGAGCTTTTTGGACGGGTCGATAATGACTATTGCCGATGCTCCGTGGCCAGGGTTGACTCCTGACTTGCTCAGTATTTTCTTGGTGGTGGCGACTCAGGCGAAGGGTTCGGTGCTCATTCACCAAAAGATGTTCGAGAGTAGGCTTTTCTTTGTCGACAAGCTCATTGAGATGGGGGCTCAGATAATTCTGTGCGACCCGCACCGTGCGACTGTTATTGGTCACGACCACACGGTGCAGTTGCGAGGCATGCGGATGACCTCGCCTGATATTCGTGCTGGAGTAGCACTCCTTATTGCGGCAATGAGCGCAAATGGCGTGAGCATTATCGAAAATGTGGAGCAAATTGACCGTGGCTACCAGAATATTGATGCGCGCCTGAATGCTCTTGGGGCGAAGATTAGAAGACTTTAGACGGCTCACGGAGTTTTTTTTATGCCAAAAGGGGACACATTTCGTTTCAAAAATTTTAACGTACGACAGGCGAGCAGTGCAATGAAGGTTGGCACTGATGGCGTGGTGTTGGGTGCGTGGGCGAAGTGCGCAGGCAAGCGTTCGGTGTTGGACGTTGGGACAGGTACGGGGCTTATCTCGCTGATGATTGCGCAGCGCAACACGCAGGCGATAATCGATGCCGTGGAGATTGATAGTTCGGCAGCTGCCGAGGCGGAATATAATTTTCAGCACAGTCCCTATGAATCGCGGTTGACGTGTTACAATGCAGATTTTCAGAGTTTTGCGCAAACCATCACTCAGAGATATGACCTGATTGTCAGCAATCCCCCCTATTTCGATGGTAGTTACACCTCGGACGATGCGCAGCGTACGGCAGCACGCCACACCGATCTGCTGAGTTTCGATGACCTCATAGAGGGTGTGCTCAAACTATTGGAGCCAGAGAGTGGGCAGTTTGCTGCAATTTTTCCGCACTCTCAGGCGGCAATTTTCATTGCCAAGGCGGCAGCTTTTGGGCTATATTGCTCCGAGATATTGGAGATATACGGCAAGGTCGGTCGGCCTAAGAAACGGATGGCGGCACTCTTCTCGCTCCAGCGAGAGGCTGATGTTCGCACGGATAGTCTCTACGTATTGGACGCTGGGGGCAAACATACTGAGAACTTTCGCAAGCTGACTAACGATTTCTATATTCGTTTTTAGTTTTTAGCGCTGTTTTTTCAGCAAGCGCTCTCTACGCTTTTTTTTCGCAATCCACCCTACCATAGGCACGACTCTTTCCCGCTTCTTCCCTTCCGTTTGAGGTGGTTGGCGATTATCTACTGCTCCCTTATTATGGCTTTGCTTTGCCTGCCGTCCACGAAGATGTATAGGTCTCGGGGTAGAGTCACCACTCTTAGCATCTCGCTCTCGTATTCCGCCTCCATGCCATCTAAGCGTTCTTCGTCGAAGTAACCATAGCCAATAGAGGGGTCGATGGTCAGGTGTCCAACGCCCAGCGATGTGAGGTTTTGGAAGAAGTGCGTGCCCTGCGAAGGGTCTACTTTGAAATTTTCCAGAGCGTGCTCCACAATCACTGCCGAGTGGCTAATCTGCGACCACTTCACGGGAATACCCAGCCAGCTATCGCTCGAGCCCCAGCGCCCAGGCCCCACGAGCACGTAGTTTCTGCCCTGAGAGCCCATCGTTTCGTTGATTTTCTCAATCTCCTCAGCAATTTGCGGGGTGCGAGCGGCATCGAAATTTTTGCTTCTCACGTACGCAATAGTGTTCACTCCCTCCACTTCGCCAACTCCCAGTGCATTTTTGCTATAGAGTAGCGCGTCGGAGGTGTCCACCTCGTCCCAGTTCAGAGTATTGCCCCTGAGATTCGAGGTCATCGGGCGGATTTGCAGGAAGTTGAATACCGCTTTTTGCCCGCTGGGCACGTCCATGTTCACGGCGAACTCAATTTCCACAGGCGATTTTATTTCCGCTTGGCACAGTTCCAACAGCTTTTGGATTATCTCTGCCAGCGGGAAGGTATTGTATTTGAGTATGGACGCAAAGGTCACAAGAGGGCGCAATGGCGCTTTTGCATAGGGGTTGTAACTATCCGCTATGCGGTTATTTGCCATATCCCAGTTCGAGGCCACGTAGCGCAGATTTTTCATGCGTTTTGCTTCGCTCATCTCCACTCTCAGAAGGTTGACGGCATCGTCCGTGCTACTCTTAAAGGCGGTGGGGTTTAGGTCCAGAGCGTAGAAGTAGCGTTGAGTATCGCGAAGAGTGGTCTCCATGGTGGAGAGTTGCAGGGTGTGTTTGGGGTGTGCTGGCGAGAAACGCAAGCGTGCTCCGCCTTCGACCACCGCCTTGCCAAGCCCCAAAGCAATGTCGCAAACCCCTTCGCTCGCCTTCTCGTCGCCAATAGGGTAGAAGTTCAGCGAGCGTCCCACTCCCGATAGCGTTGGGAAAAATACTTTGTGAGTGTTTCCGCCCCTTTCCAATACATCCTCTGTACCGCAAATCTCTTGGATAACAACCCCCATGCTCTCTTCGCCCACCACATTGTTGGTGCTCTGGATGTAAGCGCGTGAGGCGGTGAAAAACACTGAGGCGTAGACCGACTTGATTGCTTTGGTGATGAGTCGCAGCTCGCTGTCAATGTTTTCGGTGCGAGGCACCATGTAAGTGGAGTAAATGCCTGCAAATGGCTGGTAGTGAGAGTCTTCGAGTTTCGAGGAGCTGCGCACAGCAAGCGGACGGTGCACCTCGCTCAAAAATATTCGCAACTCAGCAATCAAGCGCTCCGGTAAACGAGAACCAATAAACTCGTTCAGGATGTCATTGTCGTCCATAGTGTGCGCCTCGGCCAAGATATAGTGCAGCCCATTATGGGACATAAATTCTTCGAAATAATCGGTGCAGATGGCAAGTGTGCGAGGGATTGTCACCTGCACTCCCTCCCAAGCGTTGTAGAGGTTGTGTTTCTCGATAATCGAGCCTACGAATGCCAATCCTCGAGCCTTTCCCCCCAGCGAGCCGCTGCCACAGCGAGCAAAAGTCACAAAGCCATTGTATGTGTCTGGCGAAAATTCCGCAATAACACCCTGACCCATCGCGCGACGGTAGCTCTTAATCACCCCCACCAAGAATGCACGGAGCTCGTCTACCCCCGAGAAATCATCAACAAAAATTTCCCTAATCTCCTTCGCCAGAGCAAAGAGCCCACGAGCGTGCAGCCACTTTGAGTAACTGTTTCGGGCCGAATAATGTAGCAATATTTCATCGGGGAGCGTTTCAAGGGCATGCTGCAAGGTGGCAAGGTCGCTTGCTGTGGCGAGCACTTCGCCCGTGTGAGGGTTGGCAAAGAGGAATGTGCCAAAAGCCATGTCCTCGTAGATGAAATTCTTGAGCTCGTCGAAGAGCGTGCCCGAGTGTTTGTATATAAACCCTACGCCCATCTGCTGAGCTTCGGCCTTCATAGCCTCTTCGGAGGATTGTAGTACTATTGGGATGCGGAAGTCGTGTTTTTTGATGTGGCTGCACAGTTCCAACCCCGCTCCACGTTCCACGCCCTGGTGCGAGGCACTACGCGGGAACGACACATCGCTAATCACCCCCAACAGGTTGTTGCTGTATTTGTCGTAAATCTTCATCGCCTCGTCATAAGTTCGAGCAAATAGTATCTTGGGTCTGGCACGCTTGCGCAATTTGCGTTGCGATCCGTTCAGAGCCTCGGTCGAGGAGTCGAGCGTCTGGCGCAGTAGTATTTTGTAGAGGTCGGGAAGGTAGGCAGAATAAAAGCGCACATTGTCCTCTACCAAAAGTATCCCCTGAACACCCTGCTCCAACATATCTTGCTCGGCATTGGAGCTGTCCTCAATCATCTTTATGATGGCAAAAATAAGTTCGGCATTTCCCTGCCACGAGAATACGTAGTCAATACACGATGTGTTTTCGATGCTCAGCAGGCGAGTGATTTCGTGCGAAAACGAAGTGAGTAAGACCAAGGGTGTGGACTCGTGCCGCTCCTTGAAAATCTTGGCGAACTCAAAAGCTGACATCTCCCCAATGTTTAACATCGTGATTACCAGGTCAAATTCTTTGGTTTTGGTGTCCTGTAGCAGTTCGAGAGCCTCGGTACCAGTGCCCACTCTCACAAAGCGGGGAGGCTCGCTCAGAGATAGCTCCGAGTACTCGCTACGCACCTGCTGCTCAATGCGTCCGTCCTCCTCGATGGTGAAATAGTCGTATGAACTGCACACCATCAAAATGCGTGTGACACGGCGCTGCATAAGCAACCGAAAGTTGAATGCCGAAGTGATTTTATCCATAGTCGCTGCTAATTGTGACACATTTGATGCCATTATACCTCACAAATATACAAAAAAAACACTAACTTTGTCGTGATACGAACCAAAAGCACATGAATAGAACAATGAAGAACATACTTCTTATATATATGGGCGGCACCATCGGCATGAAAGAAAATCCGAAAACAGGTGCCCTGGCTCCAGTCGATTTCGAAGAGATGCAAAGCGAAGTGCCCGAACTCGAAAGACTCAAGGTGAACCTCACAGCACTGACCTTCTCGCCGATTATCGACTCCTCGAACGTTACTTTTGAGTGCTGGGAAAGACTCGCCACGCTCATCGAAGAACACTATGACAACTATGACGGCTTTGTGGTGCTGCACGGTACCGACACGATGAGTTTTACTGCCTCGGCGCTGAGCTTTATGCTCGAAAATCTCGGCAAACCCATCGTCT
>CAYJIF010000007.1:0-39168 GCA_964370175.1 uncultured Rikenellaceae bacterium | reverse complement strand
CGATAGAAAAACAGAAACAAAAGCCCTGCGGGGGCACCCGCCGCCGCGCGGGCGGGGTCAGAGACCCATTTGATTTGTTGACCCGATAGAATAACAGAAACAAATGCCCTGCGGGGGCACCCGCCGCCGCGCGGGCGGTGCCTGCGGGCACACCGTTTGGAGTTTCGATACATTTTCATGCAATTAGAGCAAACAAAATAAATTGCCCTGCGAGGGTACACCGAATTATTCTGTTGCACCAATACACAAAAACAAAAAAAAGCAGCCCGACACAACACGGACTGCTCTACTATTCCTTACTCACCACACTCATAGTGTGCAACAAGCAGATCAACGCCACTAACTCTCTGCACTCGCCAAACGCTCCGCATTCTCCGCCACCTGCAACTTATCAATCACCTCATCCAAGTCACCATCCATCACCCCGCTGAGATTATAAGCCGTATAACCTATGCGATGATCGGTCATACGCCCCTGGGGGTAATTGTATGTACGGATTTTCGCCGAACGGTCCCCTGTTGAAACCATCGTTTTACGCTTGCTCGAAATCTCATCCAAATACTTCTGATACTCCAAGTTATAGATACGCGTACGCAATTCCTCGAGTGCTTTATCGTAGTTTTTGAGCTGCGATTTTTGGTCCTGACACTGCACCACAATACCCGTCGGGATGTGAGTGAGTCGGATTGCCGAATAAGTCGTATTCACCGACTGCCCCCCTGGCCCAGAGGCACAGAAAGTATCTTTTCGAATATCATCGGTTTTGATTTCCACATCAAACTCCTCTGCCTCAGGGAGCACAGCCACTGACGATGCCGAGGTGTGTACCCTACCTTGAGTTTCGGTCTGAGGCACTCGCTGCACGCGGTGCACGCCACTCTCGTATTTCATGATACCGTAAACTCCTTCGCCATTGACTTTGAGCACCACCTCTTTATATCCACCCGCCGTGCCTTCACTTTGCGACGAAATTTCTGTTTTCCAACCTCTGCGCTCACAGAATTTCTGATACATACGCAACAGATCTCCTGCAAAAATTGCCGCCTCATCGCCTCCTGCACCGCCACGAATCTCCACAATAGCATTTTTGCTGTCCTGAGGGTCTGCGGGGATTAGCATCAGTTTAATTTGTTCTTCCATGGCATCGAGCGTGGGTTCAATCTCTTCGATTTGTTCTCTTGCCATTTCTCTCATCTCTTCGTCTTTTTCCGTAGCAAAGACATCTTTTGCTTCTTGCAGGTTCGAGATAGAGTTTCTATACACTGTTCCTGTGTTCACGATGGCCTGTAGCTCTTTGTATTCTTTGTTGAGGGCGATATAGCGTTTCATATCGCTCATCACGTCTGGAGAGGTTATCTCCTCTGAGATTTTTTCGAAGCGCTCAAAAATCCCCTCTAATTTTGAAAGTAATGTATTATCTGCCATTGTTTCTCTTAACTTGTCTTATTTCTTCTGTCTTAATAATTTATGGGTAGTGGTGGTGGTATTGCAAATAGCGTCTTTTAGTCCATCTTGAGCACCGCCAAGAACGCTGTCTGTGGCACCTCTACGTTACCTACTTGGCGCATACGCTTCTTACCTTTTTTCTGTTTTTCGAGCAGTTTGCGTTTACGAGTAATATCCCCTCCGTAGCATTTCGCCGTAACGTCTTTACGCACTGCTTTGACAGTTTCGCGGGCAATGATTTTGGCTCCGATAGCCGCCTGAATTGCGATGTCGAACTGCTGACGCGGGATGAGCTCTTTGAGTTTCTCGCACATGCGGCGACCAAAGTCGTAGGCGTGGTCGAAATATATGAGCGAGCTGAGGGCATCCACTCCTTCGCCATTGAGCAGAATGTCGAGCTTGGAGAGTTTCGACGGGCGGTATCCAATCTGGTGGTAGTCGAACGAGGCGTAACCACGCGATATGGATTTGAGTTTGTCGTAGAAGTCAAAGACAATCTCCGAGAGGGGCATATCAAAAATCACCTCCACCCTATCCGTTGTGATAAAGTTCTGGTTCTTGAGTTCTCCACGCTTATCAATACAGAGTTTCATCACGCTGCCCAGGTACTCACTCTTGGTGATAATCTGCGCTTGGATGTATGGTTCTTCGATGAGTTTCACGTAGTTCTGTTCGGGGAGTCCCGATGGGTTATGAATGTAGAACTCTTCATCTTTTGTTGTGGTGACTCTGTACGACACGTTAGGCACGGTTGTGATTACGTCCATGCCAAATTCTCGGTAGAGTCTCTCCTGGATAATCTCCATGTGTAACAGCCCCAAGAATCCACACCTGTAACCAAAACCCAGAGCCAGCGAGCTTTCGGGTTCGTAGCTCAGCGAGGCGTCGTTGAGTCTTAGTTTATCGAGCGATGTGCGCAAATCTTCGTAGTCGTCCGAATCCACTGGATAGAGACCCGCAAAGACCATTGGCTTGACCTCTTCGAACCCTGCTATCGCTTCTGTACACGGGTTTTCCATGCTGGTGATGGTGTCTCCCACCTTCACGTCCGCCGAGTTCTTGATGCCCGATATAATATAGCCTACATCCCCTGCTTTTATTTCTTTTTGGGGCTGCATTTTCAGTTTCAGAACACCGATTTCATCAGCGCCATACTCCGTACCGCCATTAAAGAATCGTACTTTCTCGCCCTTTTTTATCGAGCCATTGAAGATTCTGAAATAGGCAATAATTCCTCTAAAACTATTGAATACTGAGTCAAAAATCAGTGCTTGTAGGGGTGCATTTTCGTCGCCTTTGGGGGCAGGGATGCGTTCGGTGATGGCTTCGAGGATTTCGTCCACTCCCTCGCCAGTCTTTGCCGAGCAGCTCAGAATCTCATCTCTGTCGCAGCCAATAAGGTCTACAACTTGATCTTTCACCTCGTCGACCATTGCCGACTCCATATCAATTTTGTTGAGAATGGGGATAATCTCCAGGTCGTTGCCCACAGCGAGGTAGAGGTTCGAGATGGTCTGTGCTTGAATACCTTGGGTGGCATCTACAATCAGCAGCGCTCCCTCGCACGATGCAATAGCACGGCTAACCTCGTAAGAAAAGTCAACGTGACCAGGGGTGTCGATGAGGTTCAAAACAAACTTCTCACCGCTTTTGGGCGAGGTGTATTCCATCTGAATGGCGTGGCTCTTGATGGTAATACCTTTCTCACGTTCGAGCTCCATATCATCGAGCACTTGTGCCTGCAAGTCACGTTGCGATATCGTGTTGGTATGCTCCAGCAGACGGTCTGCAAGTGTTGACTTACCGTGGTCAATGTGTGCGATTATGCAAAAATTTCGTATGTTTTTCATCTCCTTTATTAACTATTCTTCTAACGCTTTAAGAGCGCAAAGATAATCTTTTTTTCATTATTTCTCGCTTTTTACTCGTACACCTCTTTTTTAATCCGCCGACACTTGGTGTTAGCATCACGGCGCACAGCCTCAATACCCCTAACGCCTCTCTATCGGCTTTATTATACAAGTGCTATGCCTGCAACAGTTCGCCATAGAGGTCGTGAAGGTCAGCAGAGATTACCCTACAACGCACAAACTGCCCCACATAGTCTTGGCGCTGAGAGTCGCTGGCATCTGTGAGTGCTATTAACACCTCGCCATCGACCTCGGGCGAGTCCCACACGCTACGCCCCACAAGATATTCGCCCTCGGTGGAGTCAATGAGCACGTCAATCTCCTGGCCGACTCTACTATTGGAGATCTCTTCGGCAATTTTTTCCTGCAATCTCATTATTTTGCCCACACGCTCCTCTTTGAGTTCTTGTGGGATGTTATCCCCCAGCACGTCTGCCGCATAGGTTCCCTCCTCGGCACAGAAGGCAAAGACGCCCAGCCTTTCGAAGCGCACCTCGCGCACAAAATCGCAGAGCTCGCGAAAATCCTCTTCGCTCTCGCCCGGGTAGCCTGCAATAAGCGTTGTGCGAATAGCCAGCGAAGGAATCCGCTCACGCATATACTCGATAAGCTCCATTGTCTGCTTGCGTCCGAGACCCCGCCTCATAGAACTGAGCATGCTATCGGAGATGTGTTGAAACGGAATATCCAGATATGGGCATATCTTTGGCTCACGTGCCATCACCTCTATCACATCGCGTGGGAATGCCGTAGGGTAGGCATACTGGAGGCGTATCCACTCTATGCCCTCAACTCTGCAGAGCTCCTCGAGCAGTTGCGCCAGTCGTCGTTTGCCGTAGAGGTCAATTCCGTAGTAGGTGGTATCTTGAGCAATGATAATCAGTTCGCGAGTACCACGCTCTGCCAACCAGCGAGCCTCTTCGACAAGCTCCTCCATCGGCACCGAACCATAAGGGCCTCGAATGAGCGGTATGGCACAATAACCACAGCTCCAGTTGCAACCCTCTGCAATCTTGAGATAGGCGGTGTGGGAGGGGGTTGAGAGTTTGCGCCCTATGGGTTTTGCGGTGGCTTCGAGCACTTGCAGCAGCTCGCTAAAATCCCTCGCCCCATAGTAGCCATCCACCTCGCCAATCTCCTCTGCCAACTCCGTAGCATAACGCTGGCTCAGGCACCCAAAGACGTAGAGTCGTTCGATTCGCCCTTCTCGTTTTGCCTCAGCGGCCAAAAGTATGGTGTCAATCGACTCGGTCTTTGCATCGAGAATAAAGCCACAGGTGTTGATAATCACCACATCGAAGTCGAAATCCTCGCCTCCGAAATCCTCTCTATCGAAACTCACCTCGAAGTTTTCTTCCAGTGCACGGGCTATGTGTTCGCTATCAACTCTGTTTTTTGCACAGCCGAGCGTAATAATATTGATACTTTTTTTTAACTTTGTCACCGTAGTTTATATATATTATGTAGATACAACGCTTTTTTTCAATTAGTTACCCACCCCAACAATCAAGAATAGGAACAGAATATGGAGGGACAAAGATACAAAAAAATTCTCATAACGGGGGCTAACAGTTTTCTGGGCAGTAACGTAGTGATGGCTCTGTGTGCTCGTGGCGTGGAGGTTCGTGCCATTGTGAGGCGCAGCAACGAAGTGCTCGACAAGACGAGCGGCTGTGAGGTGATACTGGGCAACTTGATGGAGCCAGATGCTCTGAGACAAGCCGCAAAAGGTTGCGATGCCATTGTACACATTGCTGCTATCACCGACCAAAGCCTGCTGAAATACAGCGACTACCGTGACTTCAATGTCGGTGCGCTCGAGGGAGTTATCACAGCTGCTCGCAGCGAGGGTATCGAGCGAGTGGTCTTTGTGAGCTCATCCAACACCGTTGGCTCTGGCAGCGCCTCGCACCCCGGCAATGAAACCACACCACTCAATGCACTCCAACTAAAACAACTATACGGACGCAGTAAAATTGAGGCCGAAGAGGTGCTATTTACTCAAAAGGATATTCAGAGCGTGGTGGTAAACCCGTGCTTTATGATAGGGCCCTACGACAACAAACCCTCCTCGGGAGTGTTGATAATGATGGGCTACAACAAATCACTGGTATTCACCACCCCTGGGGGCAAAAACATTGTAGATGTTAGGTGTGCGGCAGAGGCAATATGCAATGCTGTGGAGGTGGGCAGAAGCGGACAGAAATACATACTCGGGGGCGAAAACATGAAGCTCAAAGATTTTTTTCGCTTGCTCGCCAAAATCGAGGGCAAGAAGAAGAGCATCATCACCGTACCGGGATGGTTGCTCATTGCCGTTGGGTATGTTGGCGATTTGATTCGCGGGCTCGGCATTCGCTCGCAAATCAGCTCGGTTAATATGCGTACCATTATCCGCTCGGAATTCTACTCTGCCCAAAAAGCCGAAAGTGAGCTCGGGCTTAAAAAAACCTCCGTGGAGAATTGCACTCGCGATGCCATCGAGTGGTTCAAATCCCAAGGGATGGTAAAATAAACCAAGCAGCCAAGGCAATAGACCCCACACCCAATAACGTTTACTTCAAAGCCACACCACCTCCACCATAAACTGTCAAAGAAGAAGAAGAAGAAGATAATAATAATAAAAATCATGAAAAGACTCAAAAAACCCTATCGCCGTGCATTTAAAATAATTCTATTATTACTCGGAGTCACCGCACTCGTTCTGGGCTATGTGCTATGGAAGGAGTATGACTACCGCTTCACCTCGATTGCCGAGCGTGGCGGAGTGGTGCAAATCCACAAGAACCTGAGCATAGAACAAGCGGCAGAAATGCTACACGCAGAGGGCTACATCCCCTCGGCCGAGGAGCTACGCGATGTAGCAAAGGATAGGGGCGTGGACAGCATCAAGGCGGGGAACTACACAATAGCGGAGGATGAGAGTCACCGTTCGCTCTTGGGCAAGCTATCGCAAGGCCACGAAACCCCCGTAAGAGTCACGTTCAACAACATCAGAACGCTGCCTCAGCTCGCAGGCGTGCTCTCACGAGCGCTTATGCCCGACTCGCTCGCCTTTGTGGAGTATTTCAAGCAAGAGGCTGCAAAAGATGGGGGCGAAAATTTCATAGCCTACTTTATCCCCAACACCTATGAGGTCTACTGGAGCGAAAGCCCAGAGGAGTTCACCGAGCGAATGAAAAAGGAGTTTGAAAAATTTTGGAGCACCGGTTCACGCGCCGCTGATGCCGAAAAATTAGGCTACACCCCACACCAAATCATCACCATCGCCTCGATTGTAAAGGAGGAGACCAATGTCACGAGCGAAATGGATGAGATTGCTGGGGTTTACATCAACAGACTCAAGCGAGACATCCCCCTACAAGCCTGCCCGACTGTAAAATTTGCCTTAAACGACTTCACCATCAAAAGGGTGCTCAACAAACACATCAAACATCCCTCGCCTTACAACACATACCTCAATGCGGGGTTGCCTCCGGGGCCAATTTGCTCGCCCTCGATTGCCGCCATCGATGCCACGCTCGACTACTTGAACCATCCGCACACTTATCTATATTTTTGTGCTAAAGCCGATTTTTCGGGCTCTCACGCCTTTGCCACCACGCTGAGCAAGCACAACGCCAATGCTCGTGCCTACCACTCTGCACTCAACAAGCGGGGAATTAGGTAACCTCCCTACACCCTCCCCCCCTCCCTCCCCCGCAACAAACTACACCACCACCGCACACACCGCGCTACAACTGCAGGATGGCACTCATTGAACGATATAAAAATTTCCTGAGGTACGAAAAGGGGGTGTCTGCGCTGACCTACACCGCCTACTTGGACGATTTGGGTTTGCTGGCGGGGTTCATGGGCGATGATCCCGTGGAAAAGTGCGGCCACACAGACGCTCGAGCCTTTATCATGTCGTTGATTGAAAAGGGGGAGAGTTCGGTGACAATCAACCGTCGGTTGAGCTCGCTGCGCACGTTTTTCAACTTCCTGCTCAAAGAAGAGGTGATAACCAAAAACCCGATGCAAAAGATTCGGTCGCTGCGAACCCCATCCCGACTACCCAACTACCTCGCCCATGAACAAATCCAGACGCTTATTAGTTCGATGGAAATTGCCCTGGAAGCCGCCTGTACCAACGATTGGGAGATTGCCGAGGCATACCCCGCCGCCCGCGATGCCGCCATTATCCTGATGCTCTACTACACGGGGCTCAGGCGCAGCGAAGTGGCCTCACTACGCCTAAGCGACCTTGATATTGCAACGCTCACCATACGAGTCACGGGCAAGGGCAACAAAGAACGTCTTGTGCCTATAAACAGAGGGCTGCAAGGGGTTCTGGAAAAATATATAAAAAAAAGGGCGGAATTTTGTTGCAAAATCCCCTCAGAATTCCTATTTTTGGGGAAGAATATGGACGGACTTCGAGGCGACTCGATATACAAAATAGTACGCAAAGTGCTGGGGAGCAACACCACTGGCGCAAGGCCAAGCCCTCACACCCTGCGCCACACATTTGCAACACAGCTGCTCGGTTCGGATGTATCGATTCGCACTATCCAAGAGCTGCTGGGACACAGCTCGATTACCTCCACACAGATTTACGCCCACACCACCATCGAGGGGCTAAAAAAAAATTACGAAAAAGCTCACCCACGGGGAGCTAACTATACAAAACAGAAAACAGGTAAAACCATAAAACCATAAAAAGCTATGAAACTACAAATTCAATCCGTGCACTTCGATGCAGACCAAAAACTTCTGGACTTTACCCAATCTAAACTCGATAAACTCGAACGCTTCGACGAGAGCATCATCTTCGGCGACGTGATAATGACCATCGACAAAGACAAAGATAACGGCAACAAACTCGTCACAGTCAAACTCCAAGGCAAATCCGAGCTTGTGGCGCAAAGACGTTCCTCGACTTTCGAACAGGCAGTGGACGAATGTGTGGACGCTCTGAAGAGCCAAATCGAAAAGAATAAAAAATAATACTCCATGAACCCAGAGCAGACAAAACAAAAAGAGCTGGACGAACGTTATATGGATATGGCACGCATATGGGCGGAAAACTCATACTGCGTGCGGCGCAAAGTGGGAGCACTAATGGTCAAAGATAAGATGATTATCTCGGACGGTTACAACGGCACCCCCTCTGGCTTCGAGAACGTGTGCGAATGGGAAGAGGACGGTAAAACCAAACCCTACGTGTTGCACGCCGAGGCCAACGCCATAACTAAAGTAGCACGATCGCAGAGCTCCTCGCTCGGAGCAACACTATACATAACCGCCTCTCCCTGTATGGAGTGCGCCAAGCTAATCATCCAAGCAGGCATTGTGCGGGTGGTGTTTGCCGACAAATACCACTCGATGGAAGGGGTAGAGCTGCTGCAAAGAGCCGAAATTGAGGTCGTGGAACTCCAGTAGCTCCCCCCCTCCCTCAGACGAGCAACCGAAAATACACAAACATTGTTTTGAAGAAAAACCTAAAAAAAACCACAAGGCTATCAACAAGATATTATTGAAGCCCGAGCAGGTAATTATTTTTTATGAGAGATAAGATAGAAGTCATAATTGGTGGCGAAGGCAAAATTGCGGAGTACACCCAAAGTGCCGAGGGGGTGAGAGTTGAGATTGAGCTTAAGAACAAAGCCCTGATTACTGGCGTAAGACGAGCAGTCGAGGAGCTTTTTGCAATGAGCGGCACTAACGCCCAGATTACTGTACGCGAGGTTTCCAAGGCCGTCGCAAAACCCGAACCAAAACTCAAACACAATGGAGCCGCAAACATCAAACGTGTTATTGCCGTCACCTCTGCCAAAGGGGGTGTGGGCAAAAGCTCGGTGAGTGTTGCCATAGCCCGTGCTCTAAGAGCAAAGGGGCAAAGCGTAGGGGTGTTGGATGCCGATATTTACGGTCCCTCACAACCCTCTCTGCTGGGAATGCAGGGCGCAATGCCCGAGGCACAGAGCGACGATATGATGATTCCGCCAGTTAGCCAAGAGGGCATAAAACTCATGTCTATTGGCTACTTCGTGGACAGCAACAATGCGTTGGTGTGGCGAGGCCCGATGGCCACCTCTGCACTAAAACAGCTCATCCACCAGAGTCAATGGGGGGAGCTCGACACGTTGGTTATTGACATGCCCCCTGGGACGGGCGATATCCACCTGAGCTTGGCAGCAGAGTTGAAGATTGACGAAGCAATAATAGTCACCACTCCCTCCGATCTCGCACTGGCGGATGTGATTCGCGGGGTTTCGATGCTACGCAATGAGAGCTTCGGAGTGAAGATAATGGGCATAGTAAACAACATGGCATACTTCTCGCCAGCGGATGCCCCCGAGAAGAGGTACGAAATATTCGGCTCCAGCGACTCGGTACAACAAATTGCCGAAGAAAATTCGCTCGAGGTGATTGTGCAAGTGCCTATCACAGGCAAGGTGGGTGATGCTATCGACCCTGCCTACTTTAGCGAAATAGTATAACCACAACAACCGCGATGATAAAACAAGTAATAGCGACAATAACACTAAGCCTAATTGCCATTGGGGTGTGGGGGCAGAGCATCGAACGGGAAGTGACGGTCACTACCCCTCGCGGCGTGCAACTCTCAGGCACGTTGACACTACCTTCCATGCAATGCGATTCGGCCTGCAATATTGCCATTATCATCTCTGGTAGCGGCCCCACCGACCGCGATGGAAATAACCGATTCATGGTCAACAATTCCCTAAAGATGCTGGCCGAGGGGCTTGCCCAAAACGGCATAGCCTCGCTGCGCTACGACAAGCGAGGAGTAGGCAGGTCAAGATACTCTAAAATGGTGGAAGATTCACTCTCAGTAGACGATTTCGCACGAGACGTGGCCGCATGGGTGAGGTATATCCATCGCGAGGAATCATTCGACAGGATTACTCTGATTGGCCATAGCGAAGGTGCTAAACTGGCGGGAATGGCGGTGAGATTGTATAGCGCCCGAGTAGATAACATTGTCATACTGGCGGGGCCTGGCAGACCAATGGATGTCATTCTCAAAGAGCAGCTGCGCAATCAAGACGACGACGTTCGCCAAGAAGCCTACAAAATCATCGACAGCCTAAAAATTGGCAGAAAATACAATGACGTGCCATTCTACCTCAAGAGCGCCTTTAGACCCTCTGTCCAGAAATTCCTAATCAGGGATATGAAGATTGACCCCGCCCATCTTGCCAGGGAGATCAGCCTTCCGCTTCTCATTATTCAGGGCACCACCGACCTGCAAATTACCATGGAGGATGCCGCCAGATTAAAGGAAGCTCAACCAAATGCCGAGCTCGCAATCATCGAGAATATGAACCACGTTCTCAAGCACACCGACTTCACCTCCATAGAGTTGCAATC
The DNA here is from genome assembly GCA_964370175.1 of uncultured Rikenellaceae bacterium. Classification (GTDB taxonomy): domain Bacteria; phylum Bacteroidota; class Bacteroidia; order Bacteroidales; family Rikenellaceae; genus Mucinivorans. The sequence goes on along the minus strand of CAYJIF010000007.1, from coordinate 28,432 downwards.
ATTCATCTACAACAACCCCTCGCTACCCCTGCACCCCGAACTAATCCCAATTATAAGTACATTCATACAGCAAGATAGTGAAGAGACAGAGTAACATATCATACATTCATTTTGGCAATGCCGAGCAGCTGCTCGAACAACTCCGCCAACACAGACACACCGTGCTTGTGAGTCAGAGCAATATTGTGGAGCTATACCCCCAACTATTCGAGGGCAAGCAAACACTCACAATAGAACAGGGCGAAGGCGCTAAAACGCTGGAGAGCTACGCCAAACTAATGACACAACTAATTGAGTGTGGTGCTAACCGCGAGACGCTGCTTGTGGGTGTTGGCGGAGGCATTGTGACCGACATGGTGGGCTTTGTGGGCAGCACCTACATGAGGGGGATGCCCTTTGGCTTTATCTCCACCACGCTGCTCGGGCAAGTGGATGCCTCCATTGGCGGCAAAAACGGAGTGAATGTTGAGGGGTATAAGAACATGGTGGGGACTTTTGGCGAGCCAGAGTTTGTGATTATCGACACCAATTTCTTAAAAACCCTCCCTGCACGAGAACTGAGTGCCGCTGGGGGCGAGATTATAAAGTACGCCCTGCTCATGGACTTGGGTCTGCTGCAGGACGAGGACTATGTGAGGCGCTGCGTGGAATTCAAACTCCAACTTGTCGAAGAGGACTTCAGAGACAAGGGCAGACGGCAAATTCTCAACCTCGGACACACCTTTGCCCACGCCGTAGAAAAGTGTAGTGGCGAATACTTACACGGCGAGGCTGTGGGTTATGGGCTACGACTCATGGCTCTGTACAGCACCGAGGTGGGGCTGCTGAGCGAGGCGCTGTGCCGCGATATTATGGAGGCAATCAAAGAGAGCGGACTACCCACCACTCCTCCACCGGGGGTTGGCGCTAAGGAACTATGCTCGGCCATCGGAAGCGACAAAAAACAGAGCACCGAAAAGCTAAAACTCATCCTACTCAAAGGCATCGCTGAACCCGTGATATGGGAGAGCACCAAAGAAGAAATCGAGCAAGTTTTGCTCAGCATAATAACCAAATAATAATTAAAGACATGAAAAACAACGGATTATTCATTGGAGCAGGGCTCGTTATCTTAGGCATATTCCTATACCTTGGCGTTACACATTTCAAGGATGCTGACAGAATAGTATCTGTGCGCGGGCTCTCGGAGCGAGAGGTCGAAGCCGACCGAGTACTATGGCCAGTGGTTTACTCTATTGGGAGTAACGACTTCTACTCCATCAACAACTCGATTGACAACAACAATAAAACCATTCTGGAGTTCATCACCTCTGCGGGCATTCCCTCCGAAGATATTATTGTTAACTCCTTCTCGGTAGAGGATCTCAATGCGGACAGATACAGCGAAAACAAGCTCCCGTACCGATACCTCGCCACTCAGGTAATCACCGTGAACACCGACAAGGTTAGCGAGGTGATAAAGTTGCAGCAGACTCAAAATTCGCTACTCAAACACGGCATTGCGCTTGCCACAAACTCCTATCAGTACGGCACGGAGTTCATCTTCACGAAACTCAACGACATTAAACCCGAAATGATCGAGCAGGCTACGAAAGCCGCCAGAGAGAGCGCAGAAAAATTTGCACAAGACAGCGGCAGTGATGTTGGGAATATTCGCACGGCTACCCAAGGGCAATTCTCTATTGAGGATAGGGACAGCTACACGCCTCAAATCAAAAAAGTGAGAGTGGTGACCTATCTGAGCTACGAGCTGAACTAAACCTCGCTCATGCACCTCATCCCCTATCACCACAACAGACAGCAATAACAAGACATAAACACATAAATAGTTACAAACTAAACCAATGGAAAAACTAATCAAAGAAATCACTATCGGCAGAGACGACCTACCTCTATTCAGCTCATGCACATCGTTCGAACACCCAGAGAGCGAATACATTTTGTTTACGGGCGAACCCAAGATGGTATTTGAGGTTGTTGATGACCTCGAGGGCAAAGCCACTGAATCACGCTTCACACGCTTTGTAGAGCACAACAACGGTCAAAGCGACCACCTCGTACTCGTAGACACATTCGACCCAGAGTGGTTCTCGACCAAGAGCGAAGACGAAGCCGTAGAGCACATCCAAGGCGTTATGGACGCTCTGGAGGGCTGGTATGTGAGTGAAGTCATCGATCTGGACACCTACGACGAATAGAACAGCCGCCAACGGCTGCAATCTCTTTAAAAACGGCACAGAATGAGAGTGGAGGGGAGCTCTGATGGGCTGAGGGTTGTAATTGATGTAGTTGTTCCCCTCGCCTTGCCCATGGCTACGCTGAGTTACACTGCACCACAGGGTGTCAGGGTTGGGATGCGTGTGGCCGTGAGGGTGAGGGAAATCAAAAGAGTTATAGGCATCGTGCGTCGGGTTGGAGTGGAGGCTCCCAGAAACGTGCGATTGCTCCCCGTCACAGAGATTCTGGACGGAGAGCCAGTGGTGTCGGAGCGTGAATTTGCCTTTGCTCAGTGGGCTGCCGACTACTATATGGCCTCTGTGAGCGAGATTATCAGCAGTGGTTGGAGCTCCTATTTTGCCAAGCAATTCTCTGGGCAAAAGACTGCTATAAAGCGCAAAAAAGTTGCGCCGCTGCAACCCCTGCCCCAAACCAGTTTCTCGCTGACCGAAAGCCTGAAAGAAAGCTCTAAAACGAGCTCCACCACACTACTCCTCCACACACTAAGCCCCACACCCCTTGCCCCGATTATTGGGCACTACACAACGGGGGGCACGGTGTTGGTGCTCACGCCCACTCACAACGAGGCGGTGGAGGTTGAAAGAGAGCTTGCTCGGCACTTTTCAACAGCGTTATACACCTCAACAGTTCCGATAAAGAAACGCTGCGAAGTGGCTCTGAACATCGCTGTGGGGCTTGCCCCAGAGGTGGTAGTGGGCACACGTTCAGCGCTGTGGCTCAGCTACAAGAGCTTAGGCTCGGTGATAATCACCAACGAGGCGGCATACCACCACCGCATGCAAAACTTCCCCTACGTCTCGTCCCGAGAATGTGGAGTGATGCTTGCGCACATGCACGGGGCACAGTGCCTACTGATGGCAGAGAGTCCCTCGATTGAGAGCTACTATAACGCTCGCTACGGCACGTGGGGATATCTCTGCACACCTCCCGCCACCAAAGAACTGAAATCCATTGTTCTGCAAAAGGGCAAACACCTAATCTCCACCTACACTAAAAAAAGCATCCACGAGGCGCTGGACGCAGGCAAGCGAGTGATTGTGCTGCAGAACAGGCGAGCGATGGCATCGTACCAAGAGTGTCGCCGCTGTGGTCATTCTCCTCACTGCCCGAATTGCAGCGTGGCGCTCAGAGTTTATAGCGACAAGGTGGCGTGCCATTACTGCGGTTACAAAGAGCCGCTGAGTGCTCAGTGCCCCAAGTGCAGCAGCACTATGGAGAGTCACGGGAGGGGTACTCAGCAGATATTTGAACAGCTCCAAGAGCTTTGTCCCGAGGCAGTAGTGGTGCGACTCGACTCGGACAGCCTGAGCGAAAACCCGCACCTACTCAAAGAGCAAGCACACTGGAATATTGCAGTGGGTACGACCCTTATGTTAGAGCTACCCATATGGGAGGAGCTCGGCATGGCGGCGGTATTGAACGTGGATAACATGCTATTGGCGGCAGACTTCAGGGTCGAGGAGGAGTGCTACCGCACGCTCGTCAGAATGGCGCAGGGATGCAGAGAGCAGGGCGCAGAGCTGATAATACAGAGCTCAAAGCTCGACCATAGAGCTGTCACAGCCGCTTTAGAGGGCGACTACGAGGAGTTCTACCGCACCCAGATTCTGGAGCGCAAGGTTCCGATGTTTTCGCCACATTCGCGCATGCTCAAAGTCTCGTTTCGGAGCGAGAATTTAGATAGCGTGGTGAATTTTGCCAGCGAGATAGAGCGCCGCCTATCAAAGATTTTCGCACACCGTCTCTCGCCACTCTACCAGCCCGCAATCGAACGACAGCGAGGCGAGTACATTGTGGAAATGACACTAAAAATTGAGCGAGAACGCTCTATTGCCGAAGCAAAAAAAAGACTCCTGGAGGTCGTGAGCAGTTATAGCGAGGCGGCTCGCAGACAACGCATCAGCATTTTTGTAGAGACGCTATAAAGGCGCTAAAGGACTAAAATTCGAAGACCAACTCTCCTCCACCAATAATATCCGCCCACGTTATAAATGGGCGCTGCAACTCCACACCATTGAGCTTGTATCCCTTAGGGATTCGCCCCTTGCCGCGGCGCACAATCTTGAAGGTTTTGTCCTCGGGCAGCGATATAGTGGAAGAGTGGAAGAGTGGCACTCCGAGTGCGTATTCGAGCGAGGCGGGATCGACGCTATAAAAACCCATTGCACTCATCACATACCACGCGCTCATCTGCCCGCAGTCCTCGTTACCACACAGCCCCGCAGGGGTGTTGGAGTACTGAGTGCGCAGAATTGTGTCTATATAGTGTGCTGTTTTTTCGGGTTTACCAATGTAGTTGTAGAGGTAGGCGATATGGTGCGAGGGTTCATTTCCGTGCGCATACTGCCCTATCATCCCCGTCGAGAATATCGGGAGCGAATCGCTGGGCGTGGGGTAGAAGCTGAACATGCTATCGAGCGCCATCTCAAATGCCAATTCACCCCCCATCAACTCAATCATTGCAGGTATATCGTGCTGTGCGCCAAAGCGATACTGCCAGCCATTGCTCTCGGTAATGTGGTGAGTATAGGCCTTGGGGTCAAACCCTCCGAGAAAATTCCCGTTGCTGTCACGCGGCTGAAAAAAGCCATCCTTGTAGATATTTTTGAAGCTCTGCGCACGTTTCTCAAACTCTTCGGCAATAGCATCTTCGCCCATTGCTCGTGCCATCAGAGCGATGCAGTAGTCATCATAGGCATACTCAATGGTTTTACTCACACTCTCGCCCTCGCTGCTGGGCACATAGCCCAAAGTCATATAGCCTCCAATACCACGGTAGCCCGTGCGTTTTGCCGTATTCACAGCGGCATCGAGCGCTCTTTTTGCGTCCATATCCACCCCCTTGAGGTACGCCTCAACGATAACTGGCACTGAGTGGTAGCCAATCATCATATCAGTCTCCGTACCCCACATATTCCACACTGGCAGTGCGCCGCTCTGTTCGTAGAATACGAGCAGCGATTCAACGATATCTTCCATTCTCTGTGGATTGGTGATAGTGAGCAGCGGATGGGCAGCACGATAGGTATCCCACAGCGAAAAGGTCGAGTAGTTGGTAAAATCTTCGCCTCCTTGGTGGATAGCCATATCTCCGCCACGATACGCCCCATCCACATCTCCGTAGATTGTGGGGGCGAGCATTGTGCGATATAGTGCTGTGTAGAAGGTTATCTGCTCGTCAAGCGTGCCACCCTCAACCTTAATGACACTCAAATCTTCGTCCCACTCGGAGGATGTCTGATCCCACGCCTCGTCAAAGCTAAGGTTAGTGACCTCCTCTGCAAAATTTGCGCGAGCCCCCTCCAGCGAAGTAGACGAAATTGCTGTCTTCACTACAATCTGCTCCCCCTGGGAGGTCTCCCACTCAAAGCGAGCAACGCTATCCTCGATGTGGTGTTTGAGAAAGGGTTTCGAGAACTTGGCGTGGAAATAGACTCTCTGGTCTGTCGCCCAGCCCGTGGAGTAGCGGTAGCCCTCAATAGTAGTGCTATTAATCACCTCGATATGAGCTTTGGTCAGAGCGTCCCAGTTCATTGTCTTCTTCAGGTTGAGGATTACCTGCGCGCTGTCGCTCTGCGGAAAGGTGTAGCGCTGCAAACCGCAACGCTCGGTGGCAGTGAGCTCCACTTTAATGTCGTAGGTATCCAGCATCACGCTATAATAGCCAGCATGCGCCACTTCGCTCTGGTGGCTAAAGGTGGAATAGGGGCCCAGCTCTCCTGTGCCAACGCGCACTGGTGCGGTCACTGGCATGAAACTAATATCGTAAAGATCGCCAGCTCCCGTACCCGAAAGATGGGTCATCGAAAAGCCTGCGATTGTGGTGTCGGGATAGTGGTAGCCAGCAATCCGATACCAACCACTAAGTCCATTGTCGGGCGAGAGTTGCACCATACCAAAGGGAGCGGAAGCTCCTGGATAGACATTTCCGCCGTTATGAGTTCCGATGAACGGGTTTACGAGTTCAGCATAGTGATACTCGCGTGTTGGTGCACACGAGAATATCAACCCCATGCTAAGCACCAATAGTACTATAAATCTTTGTTTCATTCTGCGCTGCTCTCTTCTTAGCTGTTGTGTCCGTGAAAATCGTCTTGCTGTGAGAATCACACTACCGTGCAATTTCCGTACAAAACTCACTACACCAACCCCAATTGACGCGAAATATCAATCATTCGCACTATTGGGCGTTCGGCCTTGAGTCGGAGCTCTTCGTCGAGTAGCACCTCATTGCTATTGTTTTGGAGCACGGCGAGCACCTTTTGCGGAGTGTTTTCTTTCATATACTCACACTCATTGCAAGGGCTTTGGTGCGAGGGAGCAGCAATAAAGGTTTTCTGGGGGGCAGCCTCCATCATGTTGTATAGTATGCCGCTCTCGGTGGCAACTATGAATGTGTCTGCCGAATCGCTCTGACAAAAAGAGAGCAACTGCGAAGTAGAGCCAACTTTGTGTCCAAGCGCCACGATTTCAGCAGGGCACTCCGGGTGGACAAGCAATTTTGCTGCGGGGTGCTGCTCCATGAGCTCCTTGATTCCGCTCAACGAAAACCTCTCGTGCACATGACAACCACCCTTCCACAACACAATATCCTCTCTGCCGCTCTGTTCCATTATGTATGCTCCTAGGTTTTGATCGGGAGCAAAGATGATTTTTTCGTCCTTGGGTAGCGATTTCACAATCTGCACCGCATTGCTCGAAGTGCAACAAATATCGCTCAGAGCCTTGATCTGCGCCGTTGTATTAACGTAGGTGATGACCGTGTGGTCGGGGTGTTGCGCCACAAATTGTGCAAAATCGCCCTCTGGACAGCTATCAGCCAACGAACATCCTGCCGCTGGATCTGCCTCCAGCACTGTTTTTTGGGGGTTAAGGATTTTGGCGGTTTGCCCCATGAAGCTGACACCGCAAAAGAGTATGACATCGGCTGGGGTACGCGCCGCCTCGACAGCCAGAGCAAGCGAATCACCCACAAAATCAGCCAGTTGCTGAACCTCTCCACTACAATAGTAATGAGCCAGTATGATGGCATTTCTCTCGCTCTTAAGTCGCTTAATTTCTTCTGTAATTTGGATATTACTCATAATTTTCTTAGTTTTAGAGTGTCAAAATTGAGAAAAATTATTAAGATATGCAACAATTCTCCGACTTTTTGACCCTCATAGACTCCTATATTGGTTCCTCTGAGTGGTTTGTTTACTTATTATTGGGCACGGGTTTATTTTTCACCATTTACCTTGGATTCCCACAATTTCGTTACTTCCGCCACGCCATTAGCGTGACCACGGGCAAGTTCGACAAACATGGCGACAAGGGCGACACCTCGCACTTCGGAGCGCTCTCCACGGCACTCAGCGGCACGGTGGGCACGGGCAATATTGCGGGGGTGGCTCTTGCCATCCACTTAGGGGGTCCTGCGGCTCTGTTTTGGATGCTGATGACCGCACTGCTGGGCATGGCAACCAAGTTTGTGGAGGTTGCCCTCTCGCTAAAATACAGAGAGGTACAGAGCGATGGCACGGTAAGCGGCGGGCCTATGTACTTCATGAAAAACCGCTTGGGGGCAAAGTGGCTGGCCGTGATATTTGCCATTGCCACCGTACTGTCGAGCTTTGGCACGGGGTCGCTCCCCCAGATTAACTCCATTGCCAATTCTTTCGAGGCCACTTGGGGTATGGATAAAATGTGGGTGGGTATAATCTTGGCGGTGCTGCTGGCGCTAATCATCATTGGCGGCATAAAGCGTATTGCCCGCGTGGCACAGAGCATCGTCCCCACCATGGTGGTTCTCTACTTTGGGTGCGGAATCATGGTGCTTATCAATAATTACGATAATATCCTACCCTCCATCTCCTCGATTTTCACCGACGTGTGGGACGGCACAAGCGCAACGGGAGGATTCCTCGGAGCGGGTTTCGCGTGGGCGTTCAACAGAGGGGTCAACAGGGGTTTATTCTCCAACGAGGCAGGGCAAGGTAGTGCGCCTATTGCACACTCTGCAGCACGCACCTCGGAGCCAGTGAGCGAGGGTATGGTGTCGCTGCTCGAACCCTTCATAGACACTATTATCATCTGCTTCACCACGGGGGTAATACTTCTGAGCTCGGGGGTTTGGACTCAGAAACACGACAACACCTTCCAACATGCCGACATGTACGTCATCGAGGGAGCACACTTCACCGAAGAGAATTCCACACACATAGCCTCACTATCGGAGTTCCTCAGCCAAGGCACCTCAACCACTGACGTTCAGCTCTTTAATGGCGATTTCGAGGTGCAGAATGGCGAGATAACAACACCTCTGACAATTCTTCATTCCCGCTCCATAGCCCAGGATGTTGTGGTTTCGCAGGGCAAGGAAGCGTACAGTGGCACAGTGGAGGTTCGTGGCGGCAGGGTTGTGAGCGATGTGGATATCAGCGGGGCTTCACTACTCCACTCCGCCCCACTCACCACCGAAGCTTTCAAACAAGGGCTACTGGGAGATATTGGGGGCTATGTAATCCCCATCAGCCTGCTGCTCTTTGCATTCTCCACGGCGCTGGCATGGAGCTACTATGGCGACAGAGCCATCACCTTTTTGCTGGGAGTCAAGGCTGTGCCCTACTTCCGAATCGTCTATGTTGTAGCCTTTGCCATTGGGGCATTTGTGGACACCACCATCATCTGGATACTGTCGGGCATCACCATAGCCTTCATGGCAATCCCCAACCTCGTGGGCATACTCCTACTGCACAAAGAGGTCAAGGGAATGCTGCGTGACTACGTCAGAAGATTCAAACTCTAAATTGCTCAAAGTGGCACCCATCATTTAAAACCTCATATACCCCCCCCTTGCTGAGAACGTGAAAAATAATGCAGGATTCATAGTCTTTCTGGCGATACTCTTATGCGGGGTTAGTTACCTGGTGCTTAGCAATTTGAACAGCGAGCTGGAGCCCTCCGTAGTGAGGCGAGCGAATGCTATTTACGGGGTCGACACTATCGTTTTCAACACCGCAGAGCAGACCCCAAAAACAAACGCCCTTCGCCACCGCTATCGAGTTCTGAACATCGAACTCAACCAAGCCACTCAAGACGAACTAAAAAGCGTTTATGGCATTGGCGAGGTGCTTTCGGCTCGGATTATCGAGTATCGAGAGCGACTCGGGGGCTACTACAGCGTCCAACAACTCATGGAGGTGAGGGGCATCGACAAGAAGGTTTTTGGAGATGTGAGCAAAAATTTTTTCGTAGATAGTAACAAAATTTCAAAAATTTCTATTAACTTTGCCTCCCAAAATGAGCTACTAAGCCACCCATATTTCACCCCCTCGATGGTGAAAAGAGTGGAAAAAGCCAAACTGAAAGGAGGGTACTTTACTAACACTCAAGAACTTATAGACAAAGACATACTACTCAGTACAGAGGCGCAAAAAGTCGCCCCTTACTTGCTTTTTCAGAGTGGAGAAGCACCCCAATAACAGAAATTTTTAATTTAAAAAAGTATACAAAAATGCTAATCATGCCAATTCGCGAGGGCGATAACATCGAAAAAACCCTCAAAAAATTCAAACGTAAAGTTGAACGCACAGGAGTAATCAAACAACTCAGAGCTCGCCAAGCTTTTGTTAAGCCATCGGTTGAGAACCGTCTTAAAAGACAAAAAGCTGTTTACGTAGCAAAACTTCGCCGCGAACAAGAATAAATCATTGTAGGTTCGTCTTTTTTCGAGCCAACAACTCTATCACACAAGAGGCGTCTTGCCCAACCTACCCCTTAACCGAGGGGAAAGGAAGGGTGGGGACGCCCTTTTTTTTTGTGCGTATGTGAGAAAAACAAACTCATTTCTGCACATACCAAAGCATTAATGCCGCACGTTATCTCTGTACCAGCATTTTAGCTTATTCTATGAATGCGGCACATAACGTAACTAAAAATGGCACAAAACATAACAAAAAACGTACTAAAACGCTAATAAACGCTTGGTTTTTGGGATTTTTTTTGTATCTTTGTGCTCGCTAAAACGAATTAATTGTCACAAAATTTATTAACCAAACAAAATTTAAAGGAAATTTCAGTCACACAAAGAGAAGGTAAAAAGCGGCGCAGGCAAGCAGGTAGCATTTCGAGAAACACAACAGTCATTAACGAAAATAGCTCTGCGGAGAAAAACGATGTTCAAAAGAATCACAATACTCATGTTAGTCATAAGCTCAGTCACATTGAGCTATGGACAGCAGTATATTCAAAAGGCAGAGTTGTTTTTTGGATTCGGCAAAGCATCGCTGAATGAAAATTTTGGAGACAATCAAGACAATATCGCAAAATTAGATTCCCTGATAAATCTTATCGAATCTAACGAAAAGCTCAAAATACAAAGCATTACGATTGACAGCTACGCCTCGCCAGAGGGACAACGCAGCTTGAATATCAAGCTCTCGGAGCGAAGGAGCATTGCCATTACCAACTATCTCAAAGAACGCTACGGCATTGCCGACGAGCTAATCACTGCTCGCAATAACGGTGTCGCATGGGATATGCTGCGCTACATGGTCGACACCTCGCAAATGGCGCACAAGGCCGCAATCCTCAAAGTACTGGACATGCCCGAGGAGGTGTGGAAAAGAGTAAATCCCTCGGATCGCTACCTAACGCTGGTGGACGGACGTAACCACCGCTTGATGTTGGTGGCTGGGGGTAGACCCTACAAGTACATGCAAAAGCACTTCTTCGCTCAACTACGCTCGGGTAGCATCCTGACCATCGCATACGGCAGCATCGAACAACCCCCACAAGAAGAGCCACAGAGGGCAGAGGCAGAAACAGTGGGCGCTACCACGCAAGAAACTCAATGGCAGAGCGGTGGTGGCGATGTGATTATCGACAGCGACCTATTCACTTGGGAGAAAGAGCCGTTGCTTGCAGTGAAAACCAATTTGCTCTTCGACGCGCTCTTGATGCCAAACATCGAGGTGGAAGTGCCCATTGGCAAAGAATGGAGCATTGCTGCCGAATGGGTATTCCCATGGTGGGTGACTGCCGATAATGGCAATGCGCTACAGCTTTTGGGCGGAACTCTCGAGGGCAGATACTGGCTTGGCGACCGCACAGATAAAGCCGTCATGACTGGTTGGTTTGTGGGCGCGCACATAAGCGGCGGGTACTACGACTTCCAGCTCAACGACAATGGCTATCAGGGCGAGTACTTTGGTGGTGGCATCTCGGCGGGCTTTGCCCACACCATCAACAAGAGCGGAACACTGCGTTTTGAGTACGCGCTCAGCGCAGGGTTTATATACAGCGATTATCGTTACTACGAGGGTAGAGACAATAATGATTACCTGCTGTGGCAGCGCAATGGCGATGCTTCGTGGGTGGGTCCAACCAGGGCGAAAGTATCGTTGGTGTGGCTATGGAATACTAAGAAAAAGGTAAGGAGGAGTTGGCTATGATGAAGACGGGATTATTTTTCATACTATTCATTGGGATGTTGAGCTACGGTTGCAAACGCCGTCCGCTCACCTACGATACCCCTATTGACTACGCCGAACTTATCATCGAGATTGACTGGTCGGTGGCGTTCGAGCCCGAGGACAAGCCAACGGGAGTGAGCGTGTGGTTGTACCCTCAAGACGGTAGCGAACCGATTAAGAGTTACTCGGCAAATGTTGATAGGCACACGGTGACTGCAAAGGTGGGATATTACGACATTGTGGTATTTAATCTCACGCCATACGAGTTATCGAGCACCATCGGGTTCAGGGGCGAGGATAAGTTCTCGACTTTGGAGGTATATTCTCAGCACATAACCACGACTCGCGAGCCAACGGCTTCGCGAGGTGTCCTAACGCAACAGCCACAAGACTTTGCACCTGGACTATACCGTGATTTGGAGGTGACAAAAGCGATGGTTGAGGACACTCGTCTCGCAAAGGCGAACGGCGCATCGAAGGCGAGCAGCACTCGAATCATAAAGGTTACGCCCAAGCTCGCTAATCACCGCCACGCTGTGAGGGTTGAGATTGAGGGTTTCAAGAACCTTTCGAAAAACGGGGTCTATGGTGAGTTGAGCGGATTGGCAGAGGGCTACTTCATTGGTAGCGAAAAGGCGAACTCGGTGAACGCCCGACAGAAGCTAATGGCCTGGGATCAAATCGACCACGGCGGGACAAAGAGCGAGGGAGAGGCTTTTGTGGAGTATGTCACTTGGGGGCTTGTTGGCGATGGCACCAAGAACGATTACAGCTATTGGACTGGGTTGTTGGAGCTATTGATGATGCTCGTGGACGACACCACCAGAGAGTTTAACATACAGTTGAACAGCAGCAATATCAAGGAGAACAGCTCGTCGACACAGACAAACATTGAGTTGGTGATTGAGATAGGTTTTGGAGGCGAGAATCCTCCTATAGTCCTGCCCGATGTGGAACCCACGGGGGGTGAGACAGGATTTTTGCCGGAGGTGAATCCATGGGACGAGGTTGATGTACCGGTGGTGGTGGGATAGGCTGCCTTGCAATAGCAAAGAGAGTGAGAGAACAAGAAAAAAGAAGAAATATCGAGAACTAAACACTTGAAATATAAATAAACACTAACAATTCAGGGCTAAAAAGGATTAGCCAAGGAAACATTTTTTAACAAACAAACAATTTTTAACAAAACAAAAACAAACAAAAACAAACAAAACAATGAAAAAACTTTTAATGTTAGCTGCTATTGCAGCTGTATTGGGGGCATGTTCACAGGACAAGCCATACGGCCCAAGCAACGATGGCGAGGCAATCTCGTTTAACCCTTACGCAAGTAACTCGCTTTCTAAAGCCGCTACTGACAACACTTCTATCCAAACATCTGGTTGGAATGTATTTGGTTATTTCCACGATAATGGAACTATCGACTGGAGTGCTGCTACTCCAAACTTCATGTTTAACCAAGCGGTGACATATTCAAGCGGTGCGTGGACTTACACTCCAATTAAGTACTGGTCGAATGATGCAAGCGACAAATACTCATTCTTCGGTTATGCACCAACAACAAGCACTTACATCGCAGCAAAGAGCACAAATACAACTGCAGGTGCACCTGTTGTCACTTACACTCTCAACACGACTACTCCAGCAGACGCTGTGGATTTCGTTGCGGGACAATTTGTGGGCACAGACAAAGCGACTTCAGCTGCTGCTGGTGTAACTATCAACATGAAACACCAACTTACACGCCTTGGTTTCGAAGCTAAAAATGAAGTGACGACCAACTCTGACGCAAGCACTTTCGTTGTTGTTAGACTTATCTCTCTTGCAGGTAGCAGCACACTGAAAACACACGTAAAGGGAGACTACAAATTTGCAACTACAACTACTGATGGAACCGCAAATGTGCACACGCAAGATGGAACTTGGGATTACACAGATTACACAGCAGAGGCAATAGAGATCTCGAAGCTATTGGATAAGGACAATGGTGCATACGGCTCTGGAACACCATATCCAGCAAATGTTGGTAAAGCAATTCCTGCTAATGGAACTGCTTATGTGAGCCTATTTGGTACTGATACATACCAGTACATCCTTCCACCTGCTGGCGCAACTGGTCTTCCTGCAAGTAGTGGTATGGAACTAACTATTGTTTATGACATCGTAACTGTAGACCCTGCTGTTGCAAACGGCTACACTTACTCAAGAAATCAAGTTAAAATTCCAATTGGAGATGCGGGTCTGAAGCAAGGTATCTCGTACAAATACCAAATCACCTTCAAACTTACGGAGGTAATTCTTGACGCAAATGTTGTTGATTGGGATACTACAGATGGCACAGTTGACACAGATGGAACTGAAACTACGACTTCAGGCGTTCCAACAGCAGTAGATCCTGCGACTGACCCTACAATTACTACTCCCTAATTCACGCATAGATACACTATACAGTGCTATAGCGTAGAGTAGCAAAACAAAACAGGCCATAGGGGTTTGATCACCCCTATGGTCACCAAAAGGACCGACAATCCACAAAATAACAAAACAACAACTGCACACGTTATTACGTTATTAGTATACATAAATGAAAGGACTAAAAACATACCTAATAGCATTGAGCACCTTTGCTCTACTGGTCACCTCGTGCAAAGACCCTGGTATGGACGACCCCACAGTCTTCGACCCACTACCAGAAAACGCAATCTCATTCAGCACCCCAGTGGCTGAGGTCGGCAAGCAAGATGTAGTCGAACAAAGCGATGCGCAAGCAATCGAATACGCTCGAAATCCGCACGCAAAAACACTCAAAGCAGACGAGCTGCAACGACTCGATGATGGCACACAAGTGCGATCTGAGAGCAATGGGCTCACACAAACTCTCGTGCCTACACGCGCCATGACCAACAGCTTTGTCTCCGGTGACGTTATTGGCGTACTGGGCTACTTCCTCGACGACGGCGAGTGGAATAGCACCGCCACTACACCCGCCGACAATGAAATCCCCAATTTCATGTACAACCAAAGGGTAACGATGGGTAACGATGGCTTGTGGCGATACTCGCCGCTGAAATACTGGAGCAACGACCCCGCCGACCGTATCAAATTCTTTGCATACTACCCCGTCAAGACAACCAGCGTAAGATTACTAACTCAAAACGATGACCCCGGATATCCAAAACTTAGCTTTGCGACAATCGCCAACACCAGCTTCTCAAGACAGATCGACCTGCTCTATGCACAAACCGAAGAGTTAGACAAAGCCACCAGCGCAAACAAAATCGACCTACCATTCGAGCACGCACTCGCGAAAATTAGAATCTCGGGCAAAATGGTGGTGGATCCGCTCGACGACGCTCGACGACAAAACAAATACACCATTAAATCCATAACCATCAACTCGCCCACCAAAGCTACACTCAGCGGCAGCCCTACTGGTGCGAGCTGGAGCGATCACAACACTTACGACAACTGGATCTTCGACTACACCGAAGAAGGTACCGTGCCTGGTGAAGTGATGCTCAAGGAGAGCAGCACTATGCTCGTGGGCGGGTCGGAAGAGGACAATGCACTACTGCTTATCCCCGATCGCAAACTCACCGCCACTGTGGTCTTTGACTACACTTACTCCGTGCGCCCCGATGAAGAGTACACCGAGACAATTAGCAACGTGAGCTACGAAATTACGCTGGACGACTTTATCGAAGCTGGGAAATCATACCACTTCGCTCTGGAATTCGGCTCAGATGCCGACGCACTCAGACCAAAAGTCACGGCGAAAAGTAACCTGACTGACTGGGGTGGAACTTTCGACATCCCAACCGATGTGGTTTACACATTCCTCTACGTCGAGAAACCTGACTTCACCATCGAGTACACTACGCTCGACCCAATCACACTTAAAGTCTACTTCACAACTAATGCCGACGCAGAGAAAATCTCGGCAGAATACGTGCGAGAAGAGGGCGTCACTTACCCTCCAGAACAACTCTCCAACACGCAAGAACTGAAGCATGACGCAGATGATGGCTGGTATGTGGAGTGCGTACTACACCCAGACTTGGATTATAACAAAGAGATACTGTTGATTAAAACAGGGCTCATCGGCGTGAATATCAACATTAACCTCATCGCCCAGCAGCCATACTACCTGATGGATCCGATGGAGACCAATACATATCTGCAACTCGACCCTAACGTGGGAACAGTCACCGAGACAATGTTCTCGAACTGCTACTTCATCACTCCCAGTGATAAGTATGCACGTAAGTACTACATCCCTATCACTCAGCAAATTCAATACGCTGAAGCAAAATTGGGAGTGTCAGCTACCAATAGCGTGCTGACCACCGGGGATTGGAAAGTAAAACTCTACGCCTACGACAACGCCGAACCTGTAAACATGCTCTGGCTCTACAACGAAGGCTTAATTGGTTATGAAGAAGGAACATACGTTGGACCTAAACACCACTGCTTCTCAATCGTTATCCCCGCCAATTACACGAATCCAGGGAATATGATTGTCGTTGTGACAGACGCCGATGATACAGTGCTATGGACGTGGCACCTATGGATATCCAACTACGACCCATACGCTATCTATGCAACTGTAGAAGATCCGATAGTTACCACAGATGCCGCAGGGTATAAACTCTTCAAGTATGAGAGTGCGGAGTATGGTGGTGCCATCTACCGCCACGCACACTATGACTATAGCTACATTCTGGACCGAAACGTAGGAGCCATAGACGACACGTATGAGGGACACGGAGGACTTGGTAATACAGGTTGGGTGATGTATCAGT
Organism: uncultured Rikenellaceae bacterium; assembly: GCA_964370175.1. Classification (GTDB taxonomy): domain Bacteria; phylum Bacteroidota; class Bacteroidia; order Bacteroidales; family Rikenellaceae; genus Mucinivorans. The sequence goes on along the minus strand of CAYJIF010000007.1, from coordinate 11,937 downwards.
ATGGCAGACCCACACCTCTATTGGGTTATAGTGCTCGGTATGCAGACGGGTCGGAATTTTCAACCATCAAGCACAACGTTAATGTCGCTGGTAAAGTGTCTATGCTCACGGCAGTTCAAAACCCCAACGTCTGGTACTTCAGCCCCACAGGAGAAGACTGGTGTAATGAAGCAGGGCGTAACGGCAAGGTGTGGAACGACCCTGACCTCGACCACCCAGAACATAGCGCAAACCTCGACAAAGATGCAGATTACTATAAGAAATCGAGGTTCGACCCATCGCCACTCGGCTATATGCTCTTCCCGCTAAAAGAGATTGCACCTTACTCGGATGCTTGGAAATTGTTCACCGAGTACACACCAAGTGGTGCTGAGGTTAAATACTACCAGATGTCCTCAGGCAACAACATTTACGGCACCATAAATATCAACGGTACTACAGGTAATACCAGCACCTTTGTCGATAACGTCTTCACGATGTGGAGTAATAGTAGCTACCCCTCAAGCAACAAAGCAGGTTCCTTGGATTTCAGCTACTACGTAACCACCCCTAATGTGGCGTGGAATGACGCTACAGATCGCACAAGAGGTGCATCGGTCCGCTGCATCGACCAATTCAAAGAAACTCGTGGCGATAGAGTCGAGGCCGCAAAAATACCCTAAGAATCCTTTAGACAAAAACTTGAAACACACAGCTATATCAACACATAGTTCATACGACAATGAAAAGATACAGTAAATACATATTGCTTTCGCTATTGACACTATTTGCGTGCCAAGCATCTCCGTTTGATGATGACGTGATAGTGAATCCTAATGACGGCATGGTGACAATTCCCATAAGCTTTGGCAACGACTTTGCCAGTAGTGGCATAAGCACCCGTACTGGCGAGCCCTTCAACATTGCGACCTCGCGGGAATTGAACGTCACAAGTGCAGTCGTGTTTGTCTTCGAGAACAAAAACCCTATTAAGAATACAGAGGGTGTTATCATCCAAGGTGACCCTAATGGCAAACTTTTGCAGTTCATGGTCGGAGAGGATGTGGCAGAGGTTGAGAACCAATATAAAGCAGAGTTGTTGGAAATGGAAGGCGTACCAGTGACAGTTCTCGGAATTGCGAACGTCCCCTTAGAGATATACCAAGATGTATTTGATGCCTACGACTTAGGCAATACTCCAGAAGGGTTTGCCGCAGGAGATTATGTGACGCTCGAAAAGTTCTCAGAGATGACAGTTCTCGAACTAAAGACAGAGATTGTGAATGGCAAAACAGCTGTCGCTACGACAGAGAGAACACTGCGAAATAGCGACGATGCGTATCTGCCAATCTCCATCGACCCTGTATTCCTGACTGAATTAACACAAGAGAAGGTGGACGAAAAAATTGCAGCAGGAGCCTTTGACACTCAGTTTGGTTACACGCGCGTGGATGTGGTAGTAGAGCCAGAGGCGGGGGGGAATGTTGATGATATTGAACTGGTGGAGGCGTGCCTGGTGAATATACCCACCAAGCCTCTTTACTTTGGCGACCCCTCGAGTGTAAGTTACGCCGACCGCACACTTCTGGTCAATCGCTCGACCAACATAAATACCAAAGAACAAGACGATGCCGAATCTGCCACTAATTATCACCTAATCCAAGGGCTGTACTCATACCCTATGATTATCCAAGAGGGGGTGACGACCCAGAAGGCCTCGGCAGTGATTAAAGCAAAGACCAGCGTTTCGGTGGAACCCGGCGGAGAATACTACAAAGTACTGATTCAGTACAACAGAAATAGCACTATGGGAGAGGTGCTCTCGGACGAAGAGCTATCACTGTATCGAGATACACGCTATCGCCTTGTCATTAGAGAATTTACGGGCAACGGTTACAAAACACTCGAAGAAGCCATTGATGGCGAACCCTCGAACGTGAAATACGAAATCATTGTTGACCCAGACCGTGGTAACGAATTCGTGCTTACCAATGGTACTATATATATGGCACTGAGCAATACTCGCGTCGACCTCTTTGGAGAGGGCGCAAACCTCACTGAAAAGGAATTCACGGCCTTCACGGTGTTCTACAACAAAAATAGTGACGCTGGTAATATCAACGACCCTAAGAAATACATAGGAATCGATGAAGGTGATGATATTGGCATAGAGGTAGTCGACATGGATAGTTTCAATGACAATGTCACTGAGAATAACGTGTACAAGGTTAAGATGAAGATTACTAACCCAGCGCTCTTTGCCTCAAAAGCAGGCTCGGTGGCACACATCACGGTGCGAATTGGCGACCTGGTGCAAAAGATCACGTTCACACACATTCCGTTCTCGAACGAAGCAACCACTATTGATAGGTACGTCTCGGCAGAAGGTAATAGCGACTACGCACTTGGCTACTTCACGCCCGAAGAACCCAACGACTACAAAGCGTGGATACTCTTCGATGGGAACAACGTGATGGAGTACAACCCTACGAATGGAAATGGAATCCCACTGAGTTTCACATCGCTGCAACAGGGGCAAAGAGATAACTTCGAATGCCCTATCTATGCCTACAACAAAGATGGATCGAGTACCAGAGTACTTGTCTATCAGGAGAGCTTTGAAACCATTGACTTCAGCGATAAAGAGTTCGTAGAAGATTTCCTCAACATCACATCAGCGGAGGCAGGCAACGAGCTCGTGCTCTCGAACTGCTATATCCTAAACCCAAGTAGCACGCAGACTCGTAAATTCATAATCCCCGTTGAAGACCGCATCAATGAGTTCCTGAGCAACACCACGTACGTCTCTGCAGGAGAGACTGCTCCATACAGCACCTTACCCAGCAACTGGCAAGTTAAGACATCGTGGTATGACTCGCAACGTATCCACGATGGGGGACTGGTATTCTCCAAAGAAATCGTAGCTGAGGGCGAACAACAATCCATATCGGTGCTCATCCCTGCTAACTTCCAGAAATTCGGCACAATGCTCGTGACAGTCTACGTACCCGCCGCAAAAGACGATGATGGCAATGTTGTTGGCACTGATACAAATCTGTGGCACTGGACAATATGGGTAACTGACTACGACCCATACACCATCCTACAGAGTTCAGCCGCAACAAGTAACGTCACGGGCACTGGAGTCTTCATCGTATCTGGCGAAGATGACGAGACAGGGACCTTTGTGAACTACGAGAATGTTATACCCGGCACATCATATGCAGGAGCAAATAAGTACAACAGCGCTTTACATCGATACCAAGGCGGCAACTGGGATAGTGAGCCCGCCGAAATCGATGAAGTGAATTTCGGTTCGAACATTGGACGGTTCATCATGGACAGAAATAATGGTGCCTCTGCGGCTACATTTGCTGGGCACGGTGGGGTAATGGACGCCAGCACAGGTATGTCAACCTCTAACCCTCTGTCGGGGTGGCTCTCATACCAAACTGGTAACATCGTTCCCTATCCTGGGGCAGGTGCGGTCTATGCCGATGGCACTTCATTCGCCGTGATTGGCACCAAAGAATATGCCAGCATCAGAAAAGCGATACAAAATCCACAAAATTACTACTATGGAAGTGGGAAGTACACTTTCTCCACATGGCTTGACAATAGGGCTGTCACAGGTGCAGACGCTGGATACAGCAGCATTACTTCGGAGTATGTAGGCTACGATGTCACTTTGCCAAAAGACGAGAGTAGCTCGTACAATAAGAAGGGGATTTTTGATGCCTCGCCACTCGGTTTTATGACACCTTCATACTTCACTTTTCATGCAACGAACAGTCATGGTACGCAGGGAGAGTTCATATCCTCCTACACATCCACCTATCTAAGCCACGACGTAGCACACCCGCTTAACACTGCCGCAGTGTACCGCAACTTTGCATACTTCTACTACGTAGGCTTCAGAACCAGTGGTGGTGGTGCATTTAGACTCGGAAAAAACTACCTGCAGGGCTCCTACTTACGCGTTACCAGACCCAACAAATGGTGGAGTACATGGTCAAGCTTTTTTGCAGGAGCGTATAACAACTCGACTGCGAAATCAAGACCTGGGATATGTACAGTTGCGGATGCTGGGGACGGTGGTGCTATTTCGCTGAGACCAGTGACGCAGTTCCGCTACGATTGATGTAAGCTCTTCGAAGAGATAACACACGCACGTCTGATATGTCGAGCCGCCCCAAAACTAAATGGAGCGGCTCGACTTTTGAATCTATGATGCATATCACAACAGAGTTTGGTATTGTCTTTGTAGTATTGCTCCTGGCTAAACAGGTAATACCAGATGACAAACAAATTCAAACTCTGTGCTCTGGGCACACTATATATAATAGTAGCGATGGGGCAACACACGCTCTGCGCACAGACTCCGCGTGGAGAAACAGCACAACCCCAAACCACAGCGCTAATCTTTGACAACAACGTCTATGTATGGACGGATGAGTATTTACGCACGCTCGATGGTGCACTACAGCGATACGCTGTGGACATTGAGTCGTACCATACGGAGGCACATGAATTGCCTACCTACACGCCCAAACTACCAGTGGTGCTCATACAGAGTTATTCGCTTCCGTTGGATGATTTTCTGACACGCGTATATATAGGTGTAGGCGGAGGCAGTGCGTTTGCTCAGGCTGCTTTTAGTTCCTTTGGCGTGGGTGAGATGAAGTGGGGATATAATGCCGAGGTGGTAGTGGGCGTGGAGACTTCTCCATTTTTCAGCATCGAGCTATTTGGAGGCTACTCACTTATTCGACTCGGGGCAACAGAATCGAACCAAAACCTGTACTATCTCGACCAGAACTATCACTTCGCACCTGTGGTCGGCAGCAATTCGGTGAACTACGGCGACATGCTCGCAAAAACAGAGCTGCTTAGTTTAGGTGTGAGAGCGAACATGAATCTCGTAGGGCTATGGGACAAGAAAAGCCGTTGGCAGATTCTTGTTAGTCCTCGCATTGGGGTAGCTTTCTCGCATTCGCAGCTGCTTGGCAACGGAGAGCCGATGGCAGAACGCCACAACACACATTTCACTGCTGGCATTGCACTTGGCACGGGGGTTATGTTTTCTGAGCATTTGGGACTGCGCCTGCTCAGCGGGGTGGAGCACCTCTGGGGCGAGCAAATCGACTTGGTACCAATCTGTTCCGACAAGGCAAACTACACGTGGAACACCACGCTCTCGCTAATATTCAAACTCTAAAGCTCACTGCCACAACGACGCTTATTATGCGAGCAGCACTACTATATCTAACACTCCTATTCACAAGCTCCGTGCTGTTCTGCTGCCAGAGAACGGATTGCCTCGATAGCGCACTCATCCCTCCTGCTGACTCGCTAAAGAATCCATACACGGGCGTAATAGTAGGGTTCAACACCGATGAGGTGCAGGGCGAAATGGAGTACAGTAATGTCCACTTGCTCTTCTTTGGTGAGGGGGAAGAGCTCATTTCCTACCACTACTTCACAGATATGAATAGCCTCGCGAGCACTAAATTCCTCTTGGATAATGGAGCCTATACAGCTCTTGCCATCTTCAACACTGCCAATGATGCTCTGAAGACCATAGGCATTGATGGTCAGGGTGATACACCATCGAGCATTTATCTCCCTGAGGTCATAGAGGCATTGGTGAATTTGCAAAGTGAGAGGGGGTACCCCTTCATGCTCAATGGCGCTGAAGATTTTTTCATCAAGCGCTCAATAGAACGAATCACCATTCCACTACGGGCAAGCTCCATCTCTCGATTTTTCACCCCCACCACCCTCCAACTCCTCTACCCCGATGAAACAATGCCTGATTACAATGCCTCTCCTCGACACAGCTCGCAAAGCGAAAATCCACCCAGCAGGCGCGCCATAATGGAGCTATACAAGAGTGGCACCAATAATCGTGTGTTGCGCAAAGAGCTCAGCACCGAAGAACTAAGCAGCAGCATCGAGCTCTTTCTCATGGACACTCTCTATGAACTCAGAGTGTGGAGCGACCACACTCACCACCACAGCACCGACCTGCACTACGACACCGAGAATACTCGTCTCGTTTCGGTCGCCCCAAAAGAGTATTACAGCGCGAATAGTGATTCAAAAGATGCCTTTGTGGCGAACTACACGATGAGTAACACACAAACTGCTGTGCACACCATAGAGTTATCACGTCCCGTGGCAAGGTACAGAATAGTGAGTCATGGGCTACAAAAATACGACTCCATTGCCAAGCTAAGAGGCTACCCCGCCGTAGGGGACTTGAGTGTTAAAATCAGTTATGATGGTTATCTACCCACAGCCTACGACATCTCTGGCTCTACGCTCTCGGGCGCAGCCACCGGCTACTCCTTCAGTAGCACCCCCACAAACATTACAGACAGTAGCGCAACACTCGCCAGTGACTTTATTCTGGTGCCCCCGAGCCAGGAATCGAGCACCACGGTAACAATAACCATCAGCACTCCCAGAGGAGAGGTTGTGGCACAAATCAGCGACGTGCTGGTGGATTATCGAGCAAATCATCTAAGTACCATTGCAGGGGATTTTCTCACCGCTGGTATGGGGGGCGGGATAATCATCGACACGGAGTGGGAAGATGAATTTTGGGTGGAATTTTAGCTCTCCTACTCCTCCCGCCCCCTCATCTCACCCTGCCACCACAAAGACTACAAAGCATTGCCAAATGTGAGAAGATAAAAACAAAAAAAAGAAAAAGATGAAAAAAATCTACTTTTTACCAATCTGCTTGGTAGCATTGCTATCGAGCTGCGAGAAGAGGGCTGGCCAAGCATTGGAGCACAAAGATGCTTTGGTCTTTAGCATTGGCATTGAGAACCAAGCCGTAACCCGCGCCGATGATGGCACTCCCACGCGCTACATCATGGAGCTCTACGAAGTCTCAACACTGGGCTCACCAATTAGTGGCGCACCGATCCAGAGAGTAGAACAAAGCAGTGCCGAGTTCCCCGCAATTCTCGAAGAGGGAAAGAGCTACACAGCGCTATTCTATGCCGACTATGGCACTGCCGCCGATGGCACCGAGGAGGGCAACGACTACAATGCAGCTGACCTGAGAGCACTCTTCATTGAGGTGCAACCCTCAAATGTATGCTACGCTGGCTCGGATAGCTTTACCTACACCAGCACAGAGAGCAACAAACCATACCTCACACAGGTGCTCACTCATGCCGTTGCTGCTCTGAATTTCGTGCAAAGTGAAGACCTGGTCGAGGAGAATAGCTTTCTTAGCATCGACTTCCCCACCACCTACTCTTTTGATATTGCCACGGGCACTACTACCGACCTTTCCAAAGGCGTTCGCTACTTCTATGGCCCTATCTCTGCTTGCAGCGCAAACAGCACCATAGCCAATTTCTACATCATTGCAAACTCTACCGCAGAGACGGTTATGGACCTCACCTACTTCTTTAACTCCATCGAGGCGAAAGAGATCACAAGCGTTCCATTCAGGCGCAACTATCGCACAAACATCAAAAGTGCATTTGGCAAACTCTACAACGCTTCGCTCGTTGTCACCTGCGAGGATGAGTGGGATGCTGCGGGCAACTCTGGATTTTAAACTCAACACCTGAAACAAATTAACATTAATCACACAAGGATATGAAAAAAATATTGACCATAGCCCTCCTCATCGGAGCTATCACCACTGGCTGTCAAAGAGAAGTGGCCTCGACCGAGCCAACACCACACGGCACCACCCTCACCATCGAGGTAGAGGATGGCGCTATCACTCGTGCTGTAAGCACAGCCCCAACACGCTATATAGTTGAAATATACGACACACCAAACTACAATAATCTCGTGGGAACACAGATGGTCACCAGCGATGGAGTCTTCTCCCTGAATCTTGATAAGACGAAGAAATACTACGCACTGGTTTGGGCAGATGTCAATGGTAATGACACCTACAACACCACCTCACTCAAGAGCGTCTCGCTCAACAACGGCAAAAGCGCAGTGGAGACGTGGGCAGGAACCGGAACGCTGGAGGCAAACAATACAGATACGCACTATATTCACCTTCGAAGATGTGTGTCGAAGATTAACCTCTATGAAAAAACAAAAGTACCAGCAGGCAGTACCATCACTATGAGCTTTGAACAACCGACCCTCTACTACGTAAATCAGGGAACACTGAGCGGAGGAGCTCAACGACAAGAAAGTGTGAGCATAAACAGCGAAGTCACTATCTCGGGCACAAGGCTCAATGCAGAGGAATACTACGTCTTTGCCCCACAGAGCGGCGAACACATTGTCAGCATAACATTCCAGACGAATGGAGCCTCGCCATTCGTGGTTAACAACATCCCCTTGAAGGCAAACCGAGAGACAGGAATTCTGGGTAATTATGCGGGGTACAATAGCGAAAATTTCACAGTATCAACAAGCGATTCATGGATAGATGACCTTGATGTCAATCCCTAAGATCACTATACAATAAAATAGCAGTATTCTTTTTACGGAGGGGATGATTTTCCACATCCCCCCTCCATCTTTTTTTTACATAATTAACTGCTCACCAACTCTTTTTATAATAATTGGGCACCGAAATCAAGCAATTATGCAAAATTTATTTTAATCGTAACGCCGGATTCTCGCTTTTTTTACTATCTTTGTCACATAGGAATAGTGTGAATACGCGTAAAACAGCGTAGTAGTGGGCTGCTTAACTTGTGAAGTGGTTCACAATAACACAAAGCTCATCGGCAGAAAAAGCAGACATTTTTTTTATCGAATAGTATAGAACTAATGAAGAATATATAGAGCCTCCAACTGATGTGTAGCATGCATGTGTGCATGCAGCTATATATCAGCGCATGCTTTATTACACACATACATACTTACACAGCGAACAACATGCTCAGAAGTCTTAGAAACCTCAGAAACTTACGTTACCTCAAACGAGAGGTGATTTTTCTATTAGACCTTGTTTTATCTACTGTATCCACATTCATCGCTTGCTTTACAATACTTTCGCTATTCAAAATAAGCGGGGAGCAAGAAATTCTATTCACAACGCTTGGTATTTCAGCAGTTGTGAGCACAGCCCTGATCTTTTTCTTTGGACTTCACAAAAGCGTTGTTAGATTTTTCTCTATCGGCGATGCGTTCATACTTATTCTTTTCTCGCTGCTGAAATGCGTAACAGTTTGGGGTATTGTCATTGCGCTTGGGCACAAAGAAATCGCGCTATACTCAGCGATGTTAGACTTGATCGTCACTGCCTTTATCATGATTACGGTGAGGGTGGTAATGGTAATCACATATCAATATATCGTAGATTCGTCGAAGGATGGAACTAAACTCTCGTTCATCTATAGCACTCAGAGCACCAACCCTGATATTGCACAACAGCTAAACAGAAGTACCAGATCAAAGTATAAAGTCAAGGGGTTTCTCTCAACAGACGAGCATAGAGTTGGAAACAAAATTGTGGGACAGCCCGTTTACTCTGTCAACCAGTCGGAGGAGGAACTAAAAAAACTCTTCTCCAAAAACAAAATTACATGCGTAATCTTCACCTCTAACGCCAAATTCCGCCAAGCACAAGGAAATCTGGTGGATTTCTGCATGCGCAACCGCATTTCGATGTATTTGATTGGAGAGCTCACCGAGATTGACGAAACAACGGGGATTCCGCAAAAACAGATCAAACTAATACAGATTGAAGACCTTTTGGATAGGGACGAAATCAACGTTGACCTTGATAAAATCAGCTCCGAAATCGCTGGCAAAACCGTAATGATTACTGGTGCAGCAGGCAGCATCGGTAGCGAAATCTCGCGCCAAGTTGCCACATTTGGAGTCGACAAGCTGGTCCTCTTCGACATAGCAGAAACTCCTATACACGACCTGCAACTCGAATTCGAGAAAAAATTCCCGAACGTGCGAATTGCATACTTCCTCGGTGATGTGCGCTCTAAGCACCGCATCCGAGCAGCCATGGAAAAACACAATCCCACCATAGTGTTCCATGCGGCTGCTTACAAACACGTACCCATGATAGAGGAGAATCCCTGTGAAGGCGTACTGACAAACGTATGGGGTAGTGTTAATGTTGCACAACGAGCTATTGAATATGGGGTCAAGAAATTCATTATGATCTCCACCGACAAGGCGGTAAACCCAACCAATGTGATGGGAGCATCGAAACGTATCGCCGAGCTGTGCGTGCAGAGCATGAACCTAAACAACAAAACCGAATTCATTACCACCCGCTTCGGTAATGTACTGGGTAGCAATGGCTCAGTAATTCCGCTATTCAAAGAGCAGATCGCTAACGGTGGCCCCGTTACGGTCACTCACCCCGATATTATCCGCTACTTCATGACCATCCCTGAGGCGTGCCGCTTGGTGCTGCAAGCCGCAACAATGGGACACGCCGGAGAAATACTGATATTCGACATGGGGCAACCCGAGAAAATCACCGACCTCGCTCGCAAAATGATCCAACTCTATGGATATGAGCCTGACGTGGATATCAAGATTGAATACACAGGACTACGCCCTGGTGAAAAACTGTACGAAGAACTGCTCAAAGATGACGAAAACCAACAGTCATCGCACGAGAAAATACAAATCGCCAAGTCTAAGATCACGGACAAAGAAGGCTTTGACAAACAGATCATGGACTTGTGCCTCAATGCTCGTAGTGCAAACGTGATGGAGACCGTGCGAATTATGAAACAACTGGTGCCCGAGTACAAGAGTGTAAATTCAAGATTCACGGATCTGGATTAACACCGCACGCGTACTACTGCGAGATCTCGGCCTCGCACACACTACCTACTCGTTACACATTGGCAGAATTTTGTTCACACATCTTCTGCCAATGCTCGTTAATAGCACAAGCCTATACAAAAAAACTTAACCACTTTCAAAGAATATTTAACTACACAACCAACTACAACTATGAAAAAAGTCATCTTTGCAATCATCGCCCTATTAGCCGCCACACAACATCCAACGGCCATCGCACAAGAACACCTCGAAGTCGGACTCCGTGCAATATGCCCAAAAGAGGCAAAAGCTCAGATGAACTTTCTCGCCTCGGACGAAATGCAAGGGCGTAAAGCAGGAACAGCTTATGGGCGAATCTCTGCACGTTACATTGCAGCTGAGCTCGAGGAACTGGGGCTACAACCCATCTTTGACTACTACTCTGCAATGCTGAGAGACAACCCTGATAAACCCACTGAAATGCAAAATGTTCTTGCGGTAATTCCTGGGCGAGATACGACAAAGAGTGTTATCATAGGGGCACATTACGACCATCTTGGTGTTGACGAGCATGGCGATGTTTATAATGGCGCTGACGACAATGCGAGCGGTGTAGTGGTGGTTCTCCAAGTCGCTCGTGCTATTGTCGCAGCGGGCGAGACTCCCGATGTGAACATTGTATTTGCGCTCTGGGACGGAGAAGAAGGCGGACTCACTGGTTCGAGGCATTACGTAGAGGAGCTACACGACACACTCAGCGTCAAGAGCTACGTGAATCTGGACATGGTGGGGCGGATTGGTAAATCTGCTCAAAAACCCGAACAAATCAGCTTCATCTACACCGAAAATGACGCGTTCCTGAAAGAAACAATGGGTGTAATTATGGAAGAATACGATTTCGAAGGCATCAGTCCTGACTACCGTCCCGCAAGCAATAAGATGGGAGGGAGTGATAATGCGTACTTCAATCGCAATGGTGTGCCTATTGTTTTTTGGCATTCGGGCGTGCATGCAGACTATCACAAGGTGAGCGATTCGGTGGAGAAGCTCAGTTGGCCAAAGATTATGGATGTTGCGCGGGCCTCTTATGTTCTTATGTGGAGGTTGTCTCAGTTGGCAGCGGAGCAGGATTAGCATTTTGGGGTGGCGGATGCCCCGCTGGGCATTTGTTTTTGTTATTCTATCGGGTCAACAAATCAAAAGGGTCTCTGACCC